>NZ_JAIFJY010000023.1:0-74577 GCF_051835185.1 Klebsiella sp. K5-306 | reverse complement strand
GTTTGTGGCGATTGCGCTGTTCAGCCTGATGCCGGTGTGGGAGCTGGGCGCGCTGTGCCTGGCGCTGTTTGGCTGGCTGAGCGCAATAAGCTCGCTGCTGCAATATACGCTGATCCAGACGCAAACCCCGGAGAATATGCTCGGGCGCATCAACGGGCTGTGGACCGCGCAGAACGTGACCGGCGATGCGATAGGCGCGGCGCTGTTGGGCGGTCTGGGCGCGATTCTGACGCCGGCCGCTTCGGCGAGCGCCAGCGGCTGGGCGCTGGTGATTGTGGGCGTGGTGCTGGTCGGGCTGCTACGCGAGCTGCGCCGCTTTCAGCGCCCGGAGACGGTCAGCGAAAGCTAGTTCCGCCGGTCTTCCCGGAGGCGGCGCGTCGCGCCTGTCCGGGCTACTGGCCCGCAGACGACGGTGAACCCGTAGCCCGGGTTAGCGCAGCGCGACCCGGGAAGAAGCCGCGCCGATGTATTTATCCCGGCGCATCCCGGGCTATCGACTTGCAGTAGCCCGCTAGCGCCACCGGGAAAACCGAAAAGAGCGCCAATAAAAAGCCCCGGATGGCTCCGGGGCTGGCTATCACTCGTCAGTGACGATTAACGCTTAGTACGCGCCAAGATCGCTCCATACCGCGAACTGACCGCAGTTCAGGTCCGGCTGGTCACCCTGAGACCACCATTTCACCTGGTAGTTATGGCCTTTCCAGCTGACGGTTTCAAAGGTACCCCAGTTGCTGCCATACACGGTGCTGGCATTCCACAGCGGATAAGGCGTGGTTTCGTCTGACGGCACTACATCATCATCCGCCGGTTGAGGTTGATCATCGCTGTTATCCTGGTCGTCCGACGGCTCATCATCGTTCTTGTCTTCCGACTCGTCTTCGCTGTCATCGCTCTGGGTAGCGGCGACGACGGAGAGCACAAAGCGCTGCTGCGTTGACGGCTCACCCCAGGTATCGCGCACGAACAGAGTAAAGGTGAACTCGGTATCTTCGCTCACTTTCGGGACGTCGAACTCGATGACGGCGGCGGTTTTATCCGCCACGGCGATCGCCGCAGGCACGCCCCAACTGAAGGACAGGTCGTCGCTATCTTCATCCGAGGATTTTTCGCCGGAAAGACGCACGCGGGAGCCGCCAACCACCATCAGTTCGATGGCTGCTTTCGGCGCGTGGTTGACCGCCGGTTCAGGCTGAACGTCGTCTTCCTCATTTTCATCCGTTTCATCCGCTTCATCCGTCGGTTCGACGTTGATGCCTTCGAAATAGAACGGCTCCATATCGATAACTTCAGAGGCCATTTCATAGCCCAGACCTTCACGCGCGGCGTTCACCAGCACGCCGTTGTCCTGGTCGATAGTCCAGGTGAACAGCGCGCCCAGACCGAGGCTGGCGGCGTATTCGCCCTTGGCTTTCACCGTACGCGGGGTGTCCAGAGACATGAACAGTTTGCTTTCCGGATTGTAGAGGTAATCCGCATTGGCCACCTGGTCGGTATAGACGTTGAAACCGTTACGGCCTTTCTGGTTTTCCAGATCCAGGTAGTTATAAATGGTGTCATACCATTCGGTGGTACCCGACTCGAAGGTACCCACGGTGGTGCCGGTGCCCGGGTTATAGGTACCCTTGAGCGGAGACAGAGATTCCAGCTCTGCATTGCGGCCGTTACGGCTATAGGCAGCGTAACCAATATTAATGCGGTCTGACGGGAAGCCTTCGGCCAGCAGATGGTCGACGATGGTATTGACCGCCCAGCCGCCTTCTTCCAGCGCGTTCAGGTTGGTGTGATGGGTCAGGGTTTCCGCCCACGGCGTACCGAAGAAGTCATAGGTCATCACGTTGATGCCGTACAGACCGGCCTGCAGCAGCGCTTTCACGTTGGAGTAATCGAAGGTCTTCACTACCGCGGAGCTGGCAATGGAGATTTTGACGTTGCTCAGACCGGCGGAATCCAGCTGCTTACGCAGCTCGCCGATCAGCAGCGCATAGTTTTCGCCGTCTTCCGGGCCGTAAGGGTTGCCCGCGCCTTCCGCGTTCGGGTATTCCCAGTCGATATCCACTTCGCTGAACATCGGGAACTGTTTGAACAGTTTTACCACGCCTTTCGCGAAGGTTTTACGGGCGGAATCAGAAGCTGCGGTTTCGTGGAAGCTGTTACTCATGGTCCAGCCGCCGATGCTCATGGACAGCACCAGATCGTGACCCTGCTGCTTCGCTTTGGCCTGCAGATCGCGCAGGCCGCCGAGCAGACCTTTGGTATTCGCCTGAGTGACGGTTTTCGGATCGACGTCCCAGCCGCTGACGGAGTGGCCAACGTTAACGTAGGACTGGAAATCGCCCCACGGATCGAGGAAGGTCGGCTCATATTTGACTTTTCCGCACTGCTCGGCGGCTTCGGCAACCACATCGCGGTACATCCCATCCACTTTATGGAAGCCGGTGACGCCGACGAAGCCGACGATGATTTTGTCGTAAGCCGTAGGGGAGACGTTAGTCAGATCGTAGCCGCGACCGCGGTTATCTTTCGCATCGCCGCCCTGCAGACGTCCGTCATACTGAGACCAGTCGGTGTAGTAACCAAAGACTTTCGGTTTGCTGGTTGAGGCTTTGTATTTGTTATAGACCGGTTTGGCGACGCGAGCGGAGGTATAGCTGTAGTTGCTCACTTCGGTTGCCGGGTTAAAGCCGTCTGCGGCGTTGCTGGTTTCGGTCAGCGTATCGCCCTGAATCAATTTGCTTGTTGCCACGTTAATTTCCTTCTGTGTTGAATGCCCACCTCAAGCGGTGTGGGGCAGATAATCGGGCAACGCGGCGGCCAGGGCTAATCACAAAATAACACCGGCAGCGATGATATTTCAGCTGAGGCGGCGATGAGGCTGATGAGGTACAGTGAGAGAAAATAAGCTTTTATAACAAAGAGATGATGTGAGGAGTGATGCGCGATGAGATCCCGGCGACCCGCGCCGGGAGAAGAGCTTTAAGCAAAGAGCGCGGCTAAGCGCTGCAGCACCAGTACGGCGCTGTAATAATCCAGGCGGAAGGTTTCCGTTCCCAGCGGATAAACGCGTTTACCTTCGACTGCGGGCAGATGCGACAGCAGCGGGTTGGCGTAAATCGCATCGGCATCTTTTTGGTCGCCAGCAAACAGGAACAGGCTCTGACCGTTAAGTCCGGCGGCTAAATTTTCACCGCCCAGCTGCACGATATCATGACGTTTCCCCTGACTCTGGCTGGCATGCAGCCCGGCGGGCAGATCGGCAAGGGTAAAGCCCAGCTGTTGAAGCATCTGCCCCTGAGCGGACTCTTTCGTCCAGATATTGGCGCTATGGGCCGCGGCGGTGTAGACCAGCGCGGTGACCGGCTGCGGCGGCAGCTTCATCTTCTCTTTCAGCGCCGCCAGCTTAGTATCAAATTCCGCAATTCGCTCTGCCGCCTGTTTTTCATGGCCGGTGATCGTCCCCAGTTGGGTCAGCAGGGCCTGCCAGCTTTTGTCATCGTAGTTAATGACAAGCGTTGGGGCGATGGTGGAAAGCTGGTCGTAGAGCGTCAACGCCGAATCGCCGCCGGTGGCGCTAATCAGAATCAGATCCGGCATTTGCGCAGCGACGGCCTCAGCGCTCGGTTCGCCAATGTAGAGGCGCGACAGCTTCCGCGCTTTCGCCACATCGCTCCACTGACGTAAAAATCCCTGACCGTCGGCGACGCGGTTGTTCGGCGTCGTGGCGCCGCTGGCGACTACCGGCGCGTCAATCGCCAGTAGTGAGCCGGTCAGCGTCACGCTGGTGGAAACAATACGCAGGGGCTGGCTTTCCAGCGTGTGCGTTCCCCGGCTGTCGGTTATCTGCCGCGGCCAGTCTGCCGCCAGCGCTGAGCTAATTCCTAAAATCGCCAGACCGCTGGCGAGGAAGGTACGGCGGCAAAAGGTGGAGAAATTCACGTATTCGCATCCTGATTAAGTGGTGATAAATGAGCTGAAAACAGATCTTTGCCAGCGACGATGCCCGCCTTTCTGCCGGGAGGAGGCTTGCGCCTTACCCGGCCTGTAAACGTCATAACATCATCAGGCGAAGCGCTCCCGGAAAAACGCACGTGACCGGCAATCTGTGATGAATGCTTCTCATTTTCAGCTTTGCGCCGCGTGGATGCAAGCCTAAGTCGCACAACATGCTACCTGTACGGTTGACATAGCGCGCAATACCTTTTAGGTTACCCAACCAAAATATAAATGATAATTATTCGTAATATCTTTATCGTTTTTTGGAGGATGATATGGAAACGTCTTTGGCTGAGGAAGTACGGGAGAAAAAAATGACTCTGCCGCCGGAAAGCTTCTTCTTTATGTCGCCGTACCGCAGTTTCACCACCGCTGGCTGCTTTAGTCGGTTTTCTCATCCTGCCGCCGATGGCGAAAATCTGGATGGGGAATTCCAGCACAAAATGGCCGCCGCCTTTACAGCGGCGCGGGCTGCCGGGATCGCTAAGCCGATAATGGTCGGTGCCATTCCGTTTGATACCAGCGAGCCGTCCGAGCTGTTTATACCCACAAGCTGGGAAACCTTCTCCCGACCAGAAAAGCAGCACTCCGCGCGCTATGCGTCGGGGCTGCAGCCCATGGACGTGATTCAGCGCCGGGAGATACCCGAACAGGACACCTTTATGGCGATGGTGACGCGCGCGGCGGCCCTGACCGCGACGCCGGAAGTGGACAAAGTGGTCCTGTCGCGCCTGATTGATATCACCACCCGTGAGCGGGTTGATAGCGGTGCGCTGCTGGAGCGCCTGATTGCCCAGAACCCCGCCAGCTATAACTTCCACGTGCCGCTTTCGGACGGCGGCGTGCTGCTGGGCGCCAGCCCGGAGCTGCTGTTACGTAAAGAAGGGGCGCATTTTTACTCTCTGCCGTTGGCCGGTTCGGCCCGCCGTCAGCCGGACGATGTGCTGGACCGCGAAGCGGGGCACAAGCTGCTGGCGTCGGAAAAAGACCGCCATGAACATGAGCTGGTGACCCAGGCGATGAAGGCCGTACTGGCACCGCGCAGCAGCGAGCTAAGCCTGCCGGATTCTCCGCAGCTGATCACCACGCCGACCCTGTGGCATCTGGCGACGCAGATTCAGGGCGCCGCGCTGGCAAACGAGAATGCCATGTCGCTGGCCTGTCTGCTGCATCCCACCCCGGCGCTGAGCGGCTTCCCGCATCAGGCGGCAAAACGCCTGATTAACGAACTGGAGCCGTTCGATCGCCAGCTGTTCGGCGGTATCGTCGGCTGGTGCGATGATGAAGGCAACGGCGAGTGGGTGGTCACCATCCGCTGCGCGCGCCTGCATCAACGCACGCTGCGGCTGTTTGCAGGCGCAGGGATCGTCCCGGCCTCTTCGCCGCTAGGCGAGTGGCGCGAAACCGGCGTCAAACTGACCACCATGCTGAACGTATTCGGCTTGCAATAAGGGACTATGATGATCGAATTTACCCGCTGGCCGGAAGCGTTCGCGGCCCGCTATCGGCAAAAAGGTTACTGGCAGGATCTGCCGCTGACTAACCTGATTACCCGTCATGCCGAAAACGATGCTCCCGCCATTATCGACGGCGACAAACGCTACAGTTATCGTGAGTTCAACCGCCTGGTTGATAATCTCGCCTCCTCGCTGCAGCGTCAGGGCCTGAAGCGCGGCGAAACGGCGCTGGTGCAGCTGGGCAACGTCGCGGAATTTTATCTGACGTTTTTCGCGCTGCTGCGGATCGGCGTGGCGCCGGTGAATGCGCTGTTCAGCCATCAGCGTAGCGAGCTCAACGCCTACGCCGCCCAGATTGAACCCGCCTTGCTGATTGCCGATCGCGAACACGCGCTGTTTGCCGATGACGAATTTCTGAATGATTTTGTCAGCCAGCATCCGTCGATACGCGTGGCTCTGCTGCTCAACGACAGCGGCGAACGGAGCCTGACGGCAGCCATTGAGCGGCCTGGCGATAATTTCATTGCCGGACCAACGCCTGCCGACGAAGTGGCCTTTTTCCAGCTTTCCGGCGGCAGCACCGGTACGCCGAAGCTCATCCCGCGTACCCATAACGACTACGACTACAGCATTCGCCGCAGCAACGAGCTGTGCGGCGTGAGCGCCGAAACGCGCTACCTGAACGCGCTTCCCGCCGCCCATAACTACGCGATGAGTTCGCCAGGTTCTTTAGGCGTCTTCCTCGCCGGCGGTGTGGTGGTACTGGCGCACGATCCGAGCGCCACACTCTGCTTCCCGCTGATTGAAAAACACCAGATTAACCTGACCTCGCTGGTTCCGCCTGCGGTCAGCCTGTGGCTGCAGGAGATCCAGGATTCCGGCAGCAATGCCCGCCTGCAATCGCTGCGGCTGCTGCAGGTTGGCGGGGCGCGCCTGTCCGCGACGCTCGCGGCGCGTATTCCGGCGGAAATCGGCTGTCAGCTTCAGCAGGTCTTCGGCATGGCGGAGGGGCTGGTGAACTATACCCGCCTCAACGATAGCCCCGAGCGCATTATCAATACTCAGGGTTGCCCGATGTGTCCGGACGATGAAGTGTGGGTGGCCGATGCGCAGGGCAATCCGCTGCCGCGGGGCGAAGTCGGACGGCTGATGACCCGTGGTCCTTACACCTTCCGCGGCTATTACAAGAGTCCGCAGCATAATGCCGAAGCCTTTGATGCCGACGGGTTCTACTGTTCTGGCGATCTGATCTCGATCGATGAAGACGGCTATATCACCGTGCAGGGACGGGAAAAAGATCAGATCAACCGCGGCGGAGAGAAGATCGCGGCGGAAGAGATCGAAAACCTGCTGCTGCGCCATCCGGCGGTGATCCACGTCGCGCTGGTCAGTATGGAAGATAGCCTGCTGGGAGAAAAGAGCTGCGCATATCTGGTGGTAAAAGAACCTCTGCGCGCGGTGGCGGTACGCCGCTTCCTGCGGGAACAAGGGGTCGCAGAATTTAAACTGCCGGACCGCGTGGAGTGCGTTGATGCGCTGCCGCTGACGCCGGTGGGCAAAGTCGATAAAAAACAATTACGTCAGTGGCTGGCTGAACGCAAGCTGGGCTGAAGGAGAAGACAGAATGGCAATCCCTAAATTACAGGCTTACGCGCTGCCGGAAGCCAGCGATATCCCGGCGAACAAAGTGAACTGGGCATTTGAGCCGTCCCGTGCCGCGCTGCTGATCCATGATATGCAGGAGTATTTCCTTAATTTCTGGGGCGAAAACAGCGCGATGATGGAGAAAGTGGTGGCCAACATCGCCGCCCTGCGCGAGTTCTGCAAACAGAATAATATTCCGGTTTTTTACACCGCCCAGCCGAAAGAGCAGAGCGATGAAGACCGCGCGCTGCTGAACGACATGTGGGGGCCGGGTCTGACCCGTTCTCCTGAACAGCAGCAGGTCATTGCCGCTCTTGCGCCGGACGACAACGATACCGTACTGGTGAAGTGGCGCTACAGCGCGTTTCATCGCTCGCCGCTGGAGGAGATACTGAAAGAGGCGGGGCGCGATCAGCTGATTATCACCGGCGTGTACGCCCATATCGGCTGCATGACCACCGCAACCGACGCGTTTATGCGCGATATTAAGCCATTTTTCGTTGCCGATGCGCTGGCTGATTTCAGCCGCGAGGAGCATCTGATGGCGCTCAACTACGTGGCGGGTCGCTCCGGTCGCGTGGTGATGACGGAAGAGCTGCTGCCGCTGCCGGCATCGAAAGCGGCGCTGCGCGCGCTGGTGCTGCCACTGCTCGATGAATCCGATGAACCGATGGATGACGAAAACCTGATCGACTACGGCCTGGATTCGGTACGCATGATGGCGCTCGCCGCGCGCTGGCGTAAAGTGCACGGCGATATTGACTTCGTGGTGCTGGCGAAAAAACCGACCATCGATGCCTGGTGGGCGCTGCTTTCTCGCGAGGTGAAATAATGAACGGGCTAGATTTTCACGGCCAGACCGTGTGGATCACCGGCGCGGGTAAGGGGATCGGCTACGCTACCGCGCTGGCGTTCGTTGAGGCCGGCGCGCAGGTAACCGGTTTTGATCTGGCGTTCGACGGTGCAAGCTATCCGTATGCCACCGAGACGCTGAACGTCGCCGACGCGCAGCAGGTGGCGCAGGTATGCGGCCGCCTGCTGGCAGGGATCGAGCGGCTGGATGTGTTGGTTAATGCGGCCGGTATTTTGCGGATGGGGGCGACCGATGCGCTGAGCCTTGAAGACTGGCAGCAGACCTTTGCCGTCAACGTTGGCGGGGCGTTTAACCTGTTCCAGCAGACGATGGCGCAGTTCCGCCGCCAGAAAGGCGGGGCGATTGTGACCGTGGCGTCCGACGCTGCGCATACCCCGCGCATCGGCATGAGCGCCTACGGCGCATCAAAGGCGGCGCTAAAGAGCCTGGCGCTGACCGTCGGCCTGGAGCTGGCGGGCAGCGGCGTACGCTGTAATCTGGTTTCTCCTGGTTCTACCGACACCGATATGCAGCGGACGCTGTGGGTGAGCGATGATGCAGAGCAGCAGCGCATTCGCGGCTTCGGCGAGCAGTTTAAGCTGGGCATTCCTCTGGGCAAAATCGCCCACCCGCAGGAGATTGCCAATACCATTCTGTTCCTCGCCTCCGACCACGCCAGCCATATCACGCTGCAGGATATCGTGGTGGACGGCGGCTCGACGCTGGGGGCATAAATGGCCTGGAAACGTCAGCTGACGCTGGATGAGCTTAACGCCACCAGCAGCAATACGATGGTGGCCCATCTGGGCATCGTCTATACCCGGATTGAGGAGGGCGTGCTGGAAGCGGAAATGCTGGTCGACGCGCGAACGCATCAGCCGTTTGGCCTGCTGCACGGCGGGGCCTCCGCGGCGCTGGCGGAAACCCTCGGCTCGATGGCCGGGTGGCTGATGACCGAAGAGGGGCAGTGCGTGGTGGGGACCGAGCTCAACGCCACCCATCACCGGGCGGTCTCCAGCGGCAAAGTCCGCGGCGAATGCCGGGCGCTGCATCTCGGACGTCAGGGCCAGAGCTGGGAAATTGCGATATTCGACGAGCGAGGACGGCGCTGCTGCACCTGCCGTCTGGGCACGGCGGTCCTCGGCTGAGGCATAGCCTGTTCCCGGGTCAGGCGTTTACGCCGCAACCCGGGGAATACGCCGGGATTGAGACTTTGGCGCGGCTTCTTCCCGGTGGCGCTGCGCTGACCGGGCTACGGGTTCTCCGCCGTCTGCGGGCCGGTAGCCCGGACAGGCGCGTCAAGCGCCGCCTCCGGGGAAACAACCTGCGATGCAGTTACAGAATATCCCTCCCTGTTTTCATCCATTTTCCTGCCAGAAGTGATCTCGCTTGCAATGTGAGATAAATCCTTGCCGTCAGGCGACATCTGCAACGTTTCAGAGTTGTTAAAACTCGTATTGTGTTCTAGAAACAAATTGTAACATCCTGATTACCCTACCTGTGGAACACAATGATGAATAATTCAGGGAAATACCTCATCTGGACACTGCTCTCCGTTATCGGAGCCTTTGCCCTGGGCTATATCGCGCTAAACCGGGGTGAGCAGATTAACGCGCTATGGATTGTCGTCGCGGCAGTCTGCGTCTATCTGATCGCCTATCGCTTCTACGGCCTGTATATCGCCAAAAACGTGCTGGCGGTTGACCCGACGCGCATGACTCCGGCGGTGCGTCACAACGACGGCCTTGACTACGTTCCGACCGATAAGAAAGTGCTGTTCGGCCACCATTTTGCCGCTATTGCCGGCGCAGGGCCGCTGGTTGGCCCGGTGCTGGCGGCGCAAATGGGCTATCTGCCGGGAATGATCTGGATCCTGGCGGGCGTGGTGCTGGCCGGGGCGGTACAGGACTTTATGGTGCTGTTCGTCTCAACCCGTCGCGACGGACGTTCGCTCGGCGAGCTGGTGAAAGAGGAGATGGGCCCAACCGCCGGGGTGCTGGCGCTGGTGGCCTGCTTTATGATCATGGTTATTATCCTTGCGGTGCTGGCGATGATCGTGGTGAAAGCGCTGACCCACAGCCCGTGGGGCACCTACACCGTGGCCTTCACCATCCCGCTGGCGATATTCATGGGCATTTATATTCGCTATCTGCGCCCCGGGCGCATTGGCGAAGTGTCGGTGATTGGTCTGGTGATGCTGGTGTTCGCCATCATCTCCGGCGGCTGGGTGGCGGAAAGCCCGACCTGGGCGCCGTGGTTTGATTACACCGGCGTACAGCTTACCTGGATTCTGGTGGGCTACGGGTTTATTGCCGCCGTACTGCCGGTCTGGCTGCTGCTGGCGCCTCGCGACTACCTCTCTACCTTCCTGAAAATCGGCACCATCGTCGGTCTGGCGATTGGGATTCTGATCATGCGTCCGACGCTGACGATGCCGGCGCTGACCAAATTTATCGATGGCACCGGGCCGGTATGGAGCGGCAGCCTGTTCCCGTTCCTGTTTATCACCATCGCCTGCGGCGCGGTTTCCGGCTTCCATGCCCTGATCGCTTCCGGCACCACCCCGAAAATGCTGGCCAACGAAGGCCAGGCGTGTTTTATCGGCTACGGCGGCATGCTGATGGAGTCCTTCGTAGCGATCATGGCGCTGGTGGCGGCCTGTATTATCGACCCGGGCGTCTACTTCGCGATGAACAGCCCAATGGCGGTGCTGGCTCCGGCGGGCGTGACCGATGTGGTGGCGTCGGCGGCGCAGGTGGTGAGTAGCTGGGGCTTTACCGTCACCCCGGATACGCTCAATCAGATCGCCAACGAGGTAGGGGAACAGTCGATTATTTCACGCGCGGGCGGCGCGCCGACGCTGGCGGTGGGCATGGCCTATATCCTCCACGGTTCGCTGGGCGGCCTGATGGACGTCTCTTTCTGGTACCACTTCGCGATTCTGTTTGAGGCGCTGTTTATCCTGACCGCGGTGGATGCCGGCACGCGGGCGGCGCGCTTTATGTTGCAGGATCTGCTTGGGGTGATCAGCCCGGGGCTCAAGCAAACCAGCTCGCTGCCGGCGAACCTTCTTGCGACCGCGCTGTGCGTGCTGGCCTGGGGCTACTTCCTGCATCAGGGCGTAGTTGACCCACTTGGCGGCATCAACACCCTCTGGCCGCTGTTTGGTATTGCCAACCAGATGCTGGCAGGGATGGCGCTGATGCTCTGCGCGGTGGTACTGTTTAAGATGAAGCGCCAGCGTTATGCCTGGGTCGCACTGCTGCCAACCTCCTGGCTGCTGATCTGTACCCTGACCGCGGGCTGGCAGAAGTCGTTCAGCACCGATACCAAAGTGGGCTTCCTGGCGATTGCCAACAAGTTCCAGGCGATGATTGACAGCGGCAATATTCCGCCGCAGTACACCGAGTCGCAGCTGGCGCAACTGGTGTTTAACAACCGTCTGGATGCCGGGCTGACCATCTTCTTCATGGTAGTGGTGGTGGTTCTGGCGCTGTTCTCAATTAAGACCGCGCTGGCGGCGCTGAAAGAGGACAAACCGACGGCGAAAGAGACCCCTTACCAGGCGATGCCAGCTGATGCTGAAAGCCTGGTCACCCAGGCGAAACGCGCCCATTAAAGCGTCATTTTATTGCCCTCCTTCATGAGAAGGAGGGCGGTTAGCGGAGTTGGAAATGTTTGATACCCTTTCGAAAGCAGGAAAATATCTGGGCCAGGCGGCGAAGATGATGATCGGCGTCCCGGATTACGACAACTACGTGGAGCACATCCGCGCGACCCACCCCGAGCAAACGCCGATGACCTACGAAGAGTTTTTCCGCGAACGTCAGGACGCACGCTACGGCGGTAAAGGCGGCGCGAAGTGCTGTTAACCCTCTTTCGGCAGATACAGGCTGATCTGCTCCTGCGTACAACCGTAAATGGCCGCCAGCTTTTCGCGAGTGCGCTTTTGCGGGCGGGAGTCGATAGCTTCTAGCTGGGAAACCGCAGACTGGCTAATCCCGAGCTTATTGGCCACCTCCTGCTGCGACAGGCCGCGCAGAATGCGCCAGGCCGCCTGCAGGCTGACTTTCTCTTTATCCATGATGTCGCAGACGTCACCCGGCAGCATCACGTTGTCGTAGATATCGTGTTCTACCGGAATATCTTCAAGATCGGCTTCCGTTTCATCATCCAGCTCGGCTAGCTGCAAACACATCTGGAAGTATTCGTCGTAGGGGATCACCGCGTACTGCGCTTTCCCTTCATCATCCTTAATTATCTGAACAGCCATATGGCATATTCTCCTCATGCAAATAGGTTGTTGAGGTTCTGCGCTTAACGGACACGATAAACAGGTCGTTCAGCGTCAGCCCCTGACGTGTGAAAATGATCCGATAATCCCCTACCCGAAGACGGTAATGATTCTCTGGTTTAGATAATTTCTGACATCGGGCCGAGGAGCCGTACGGTCACCTAAATCCGCTAGCCTGCTTTTGATTCTCTGTTGATAGCGATAATCGATATTTGCCAGTTCCTTTTTTGCCACTTTTGACCAGATGAGCATGCTATGTACCTCCACTGTACACCTCAGTTGAATATAAGAAAATAATAAGTTTATAAGATAAGTTTGCTATTTTCTTATGAGGGTACCCTAACGCAGAATCGTCATCTGGCGAAGGCAGAAACATCGGCTTTGCGAGGCGGCTCGAAAGCGCCTCCGCCGGGCGGCAGAGGCGAATAAAACGGAGGGGTTAACCGGCGAAACGTTCGACTTTTTCAAACGCGGCGCGCAGGGTTTCTCCGTTCAGTTCAACCGGCAGAAAATGGATAGACTCCACCGGGCGCAGGGTATGGGCAATCACCTTATTCAGCTGTTCGCGGTTATTGATATCCACCTCCAGCGCCGCCAGGGTGGTTGGCAGATTAAAGCGCTGATACGCCTGCACCAGCTGCGCCAGCACGTCGTCCTGGCCGAGCAGGGCGCTCTGGACCAGAATACCGTAGGCGACTTTGGTCCCGTGAAGATACTTCTCGGTCTGCGGCAGCACCGTCAGCCCGTTATGCACCGCATGGGCGGCGGCGACGCGGGTATAGCGCTCGCCGAGCCCGCCGACCATACCGCCGCCGGCGATGATCGCATCCACGACGTCGCGGAAAGCCTGGGTTAGCTCGCCGCGTTGCTGGTCGGCCAGCGCGGTTTCGCTGCTTTCCAGCAGTACATCGCGGATGGCCAGCGCGCCGTTGATGCCAAGGCGCACGGTGAGCGGCAGCGTCTCCGGCTGCGGAGCCAGCACTACCGCTTCATACCATTTCGCCAGCGTATCGCCGATGCCCGCCAGCAGATATTCCGCCGGCGCGTTAAGAATAATGCGCGGCTCCACCAGCACCAGAAAGTTGGCATCGTCGAAGATTTCAAACTGCAGCGCCTGACCGGCATCGTTATACCACACCGACAGCGGCGTCCAGACCGCGCAGGTGGCGGCGATGGTGGGGATAGCCACCACCGGCAGGCCGAGGCGCCGGGCCAGCGCCTTCGCGGTATCCAGCAGCGCGCCGCCGCCTACGCCAATCACCACCGACCGATCGTCGCCGGACGCGCGGGCCAGCTCGCTGACATCGCTTTCGCTACAGTGGCCTTTAAAGAGGATTTTTTTGGCTCCGGGAGCGTTAAACGCTGCCGGCAGAAAAGCCTGGGCGCCTGCGATAGCCCGCTCGCCGTAAACCCACACCGCGCGTGAAAGCTGTTCTTCGCTATAAAAATCCTGCAGCCGCGCAAGGCTGCCGGGATGGGAATAGTAGTTGGCGGGGCCGGGGACCACGCGGATATCGCTATGACTCATTCATGCTGTCCTTGTTCTGTTTCGCTAACCCGATGTTATGTCTGGACATCCAGATGGCTAATATTATTTCGCTTTATCTTATGCCTTTTATGCATTTGTCAGTCAAGGGCAGCTATGAAAAATTCGTTAAATCAGAAGATTAATCGACAGGGTGCAGGGGATGACCGGCAATCGCCTTGAGATGCAAAATATTAGCCTGGCCTTTTCCGGCTTTCGGGCGCTCAGCAACGTGGCTTTTACCCTGCAAGGGGGCTCGGTGCATGCGCTGACCGGCGCTAACGGCGCAGGCAAGTCCACGCTAATGGCGGTGCTGTGCGGCACCCACGCCCATTACGAAGGCGAGGTGGTGATTAACAACCAGCCGGTGAGCATTCGCTCGCCGCGCGATGCTAAACAGCTGGGGATTCATCTGGTGCAGCAGGAGGTAGACGTGGCGCTGGTTCCGGGCCTGAGCATCGCGGAAAACATCATGCTCGACAGGCTGGCGGAACCGGGGCTCGCCTTCCGCTGGGGACGGCTGCGCCAGCTGGCGCGCGAGGCGCTGGCTCAGCTTGACGTCAGCCTCGACGTGCGCCGCTCCATCGACAGCTGCACGCTGGCGGAAAAACAGCAAATCCTGCTGGCTCGCGCCCTGTCGCATCACTGCCGCTTTCTTATCCTCGATGAGCCAACCGCGCCGCTGGACCAAAACGAAAGCGAGCGCCTGTTTGCGGTGGTTCGCCGCCTGCAACAGCAGGGCCTTGGCATTGTGTTTATCTCGCACCGCATTCATGAATTAAAAGCCGTTTGCGACACCCTGACGGTGCTGCGCGACGGCCGACTGATTGAGAGCGGGCCGATGGCCGATCTCAGCGGCGAACAGATCGTCGAGAGAATGCTCGGTCATGAGCTGAGCGATATCTTCCCGCCGAAGCGGCCGCCCCATAGCGATGAGGTGCTGCTACAGGTGGAAGGGCTGCACGACGAAGGGTTATTGCAGGATATCTCCCTGCGTTTGCGTAAGGGAGAGATTCTGGGGATCGCCGGACTGGCGGGCGCCGGCAAAACCGAGCTGTGCAAGGCGCTGTTTGGCGCCAGCAAGAGTCGTTTGACGCGCGGCGAACTGAATAGTCAGCCGTGGCAACCGCGTGACCCGGCGGACTCGGTAGCGCGCGGCCTGGCGCTGGTGCCGGAAGAGCGGCGCAAGGAGGGCATTTTTATCGAGGAGCCGGTGGCGATGAATCTGGCGGTCAGCGCCGATAGCAGCTTCTCCCGCTGGAGCCTGTTTGGCCATCGTCAGGCCTGGCGCTGGGCGGAAGAGGTGATTGCCCGCGTAGGCATTCGGACTTCAGGCCCGGCGCAGAGCCTGCGCCGGCTCTCCGGCGGTAATCAGCAAAAGGTAGCGATTGGCAAATGGCTGCGCGGCAACGCCAACGTCCTGATTTTCGATGAGCCGACCAAAGGGGTCGACGTCAAAGCCAAAACGGATTTATTCAATGTGATCGACGGCCTGGCGCGGGAAGGCAAAGGGGTGATTTACGCCTCGGGCGAATTCGCCGAGCTGGTCGGCCTGTGCGATCGCATCTGCGTGCTGTGGGACGGACGCATCGTGGCGGAAATTGCGGGCGCGGAGGCCCGGGAAGAAAACATTCTTTATTACTCCACCGGAGGAGCAGCAGCGTGAGTAAAGCCCTGGCAGTTAACGCGGCGGTTTCTGGCCGTCAGCGATTTTTCGATTTTCTCTACAAATGGGGCATGTTGCTGACCGTCGTCCTGCTGATCGCCGTTTTTGGTCTGGCATCGGACAACTTCCTCGACCCGTTTAACATCATCAATATCCTGCGATCTATCGCCATCGTGACGGTGATCGCTATCGGCGTATCGATATCCCTGACCATCGGCGGCTTCGATTTGTCCGTAGGCTCCACCGCCTCGCTGGCCAATGCGCTGGTGATTTCGCTGTTTGTCTGGCACGGCTTCGGCACCACCGAGGCAATTCTTGTCACCCTCGCGCTCTGTACCTTAGTGGGGCTGTTCAACGCGTTTCTGATCGTGATCCTGCGTATACCCGACATGCTGGCGACGCTTGCCAGCCTGTTCGTGATTCAGGGCGTGGCGATGACTTACAGCTACGGCGGGTCGATCACCGAAAATATGGTGCTGCCGAGCGGCGATATGGCGGAAGGCGCGATTCCGGCGGCGTTTGGTTCGCTCGGACAGGTGCCGACGATAGTGATCATTATGCTGGTGGTGACCGTTGTCGCCCAGCTGGCGCTCTCCTTGACCACTCACGGCCGGCGGATGTACGCCATCGGCGGCAATCCGGAAGCGGCGCGCCTCTCGGGTCTGCGGATCACCCGGTACAAAGTTGCCGCTTACGTAATCGCCTCCCTGCTGGCGGGGCTCGGCGGCATTCTGCTGGCGTCGCGCATCGGCTCATCGCAGGTGAACGCCGGCGGCGGCTATCTGATGGATGCGGTGGCGGCGGCGTGGATTGGCTTCTCGCTGGCCGGTTCCGGTAAGCCGAACGCGCTCGGTACGCTGGTGGGGGCGGTCATTTTAGGCGTGCTCTCCAACGGCCTGGTGATGCTCTCGGTGCCCTATTACGCGATGGACATTATTAAAGGGCTGGTGCTGGCTGGCGCGCTCGCACTGACTTATTTTCAGCGCCGTACCTAAAATTTTACAGGGTAAACACTATGAAAAAGATAACGCTTTCACTCATCGCGCTGGGATTGTTTAACGCGACGGCAGCTTTTGCTGAAACCCCGGCGCCGCTTCCGACAGCGATCGCCGACCATAGCGGGCCGATTCGCATTGCGGTGATCCGCAACTTGGGCTCCGACGATAACACCACCCAGTTTGTCTCCGGAGCGGTCCAGGAGGGCAAAAAGCTCGGCTTTAAAATCAGTACCTTCCTCAGCAACGGTGATGACGCCAAATTCCAGGACTTCGTTAACCAGGCGATTAGCCAGAAATACGACGGCATTATCCTTTCTCAGGGGCGCGATCCCTACGCCACTGCGCTGGTGAAAAAAGCGGTGGACGCCGGGATCAAAGTCTCGGTCTTCGATACCGCGGTAAACGGCCAGATCCCGGGCGTCACCGTCACCCAGCAGGATGACGCTTCCCTGACCGAACTCTCCTTTGGCCAGCTGGTGAAAGATTTCAACGGCAAAGCCAATATCGTCAAACTGTGGGTTGCAGGCTTCCCGCCGATGGAGCGTCGCCAGGCGGCCTACCAGACGCTGCTTAAACAAAATCCCGGCATCAAAGAGCTGGAATCGATCGGCGCCGTCTCATCCGATGTGCAGGGTGATACGGCCAACAAGGTTGGCGCGATCTTAGCGAAATACCCGAAAGGTAAAATTGATGCTATCTGGGGAACCTGGGACGCGTTCAGCCAGGGCGCTTATAAAGCGCTGAAAGAGAACGGTCGCAGCGAGATCAAACTCTACAGCATCGATATTTCTAACCAGGATCTGCAGCTGATGCGCGAATCCGGCAGTCCGTGGAAGGTGAGCGTAGCGGTGGATCCGAAGCTTATCGGCGCCACTAACGTGCGTCTGATCGCCAATAAGATTGCCGGCGAACCAACCCCTGCAACCTACGACTTTAAAGCGGCGGCGATTCCGCAGGCGCTGCTGGCGGCGCAGCCGGGAGCGGTCAACGTCGCTTCGCTGGGTAAAATTATTCCAGGCTGGGGCCAGACTGAAGACTTTATCGCCCCGTGGTTTGCCACTCTCGAAGCGAAAAACAAATAATAGCGTCCGGCGGCTGTCAGGTACCCTCTGCCAGCGGTAGAGGGGAACCAGCGCTGCCCGGCAACAGGAGGTTATGTGGCTGAATTACCGCGCCCGGAATACAGCCGCAATATGCGGCTGATTGGACATAGCGATCAGGGAGGACGCCCGGACGGCGTCCAGCTGATGGTACATCGTGGTTATGCCTATATTGGCCATATGGTATCGCAGGGCTTTTCCGTAGTGGACGTACGTGACGCGAAAAATCCGCGAACGGTCAATTACATCGCCGCGCCACCCGGTACCTGGAACGTCCATTTACAGGCGCACGACGATCTGCTGCTGGTGATCAACGCCCGGGATCTGTTCGCCGATGCCCGCTTCGCCGACGAGAAGGTTTATTACACCCGTTCGGTGGGCGAGACGGTTAGCGACGTACGGGAGAAGGGCTGGAGCGCCGGGCTGCGGATTTTTGATATTTCCACCCCGGATAAACCGCAAGAGATCGCCTTTCTGTCGCTTAACGGCATCGGTATTCACCGAATCTGGTACGTCGGCGGGCGCTGGGCCTACGTTTCCGCGCTGATTGACGGCTTTAGCGACTATATTTTCCTGACTATCGACCTGGCCGATCCGCGTAAGCCGGAAGTTGCCGGGCGCTGGTGGCTGCCGGGGATGAACCAGGCGGCGGGGGAGACCGCGCAGTGGCCGGAAGGTAAGCGCTATGCCCTGCATCACGCGATTATCGCCGGCGACACCGCCTACGGCAGCTGGCGCGACGGCGGCCTGACCCTGCTCGATGTGCAGGATCGCTCTCAGCCGAAGCTAATCAGCCACCGTAACTGGAGCCCGCCGTTTGGCGGCGGTACCCACACCGCGCTGCCGCTCCCGGACCGGGATCTGCTGGTGGTGCTTGATGAGGCGGTACTGGATAACCAGCAGGATGGGGAGAAGCTGATCTGGCTGTTCGACATTCGCGAGCCGACGAATCCGGTGAGTATCGCCACTTTCCCGCAGCCGGATGAAGCTGATTACGTGGCGAAAGGTGCGCACTTCGGTCCACATAACCTGCATGAGAATCGCCCCGGCAGCTTTGTCAGCTCAACGCTGATTTTCGCCACTTATCAGAACGCGGGCGTTCGCGCTTACGATATTTCCAACCCTTATCGGCCGGTGGAAACCGGGGCGCTGGTGCCCGCCGCGCCGGCGAAAATGATGGATACCCGCCCCGGTCGTCCGCGGGTGATCCAGTCCTGCGATGTGTTCGTCGACGCTCAGGGAATAATCTACAGCACCGACTATAACGGCGGGCTGTCGGTGATTGAGTATTTGGGGTAGGGGATGGTGGGTTGTTGCCTTCCCGGGTCGCGGCGCAAACGCCTTAACCGGGCTACAGACGGTGGTGCCCCCGTAGCCCGGCTAAGCGCAGCGCGAGCCGGGAAAGGCTGGACGGAGATTCAACCGTACTGGCGAATTCGCGCAATCAGCTCATCCACGCTGTCGATGCGATCGGCAATCACAATCAGCGCTTTACCCAGCGTGATGGCGTGGCGCAGGCATTCATGACGCATGGCTTCGTCCGGGATAGCGTCGATATCCGCCACGTGTGATAGCCCGACGCTGCGGCGAATCAGCTCGGTGCCGCAGAAGCCCACCGCGTCGGCCCACACTTTCTTCAGAAACGCGGAGGCATAGCCGGGGCAGGCCAGCGCCACGTCGCGGGATTTCTCCGCCGCCAGCGCCTGGAAACGCTCGGCAAAGGTGGTCCAGAACTGCTGTATATCGTTGAGGCGCTGTTCGCGAGCGGCGGCGGCATCGCGAATGCCCAGATGCCCCGGCAGGCCGCAGTAGTTGAGCAACAGGTTGCCGATGGCGGTGCCGATATCGAAGCCAATCGGGCCGAAAAAACCGAACTCGGCGTCGATGGCCTTAAAGCTGCCTTCGGCGACGAAAATTGAGCCGCTATGAATATCGCCATGCAGTAACGCTTCGGCATGGGAGAAGAACCGGTGCTTGAGCGCGGCCACCGCCAGCTTCAGCTGGGCATCTTCTCGCAGGGCGGCGACGTCGGTTTCCAGCGCTGATGGATAGCTGTTGCGCTCATGAACCTGATACGGATCGTTAAAGAACAGATCCTCGGTAATTTCGCACATCTCGGGGTTGATAAATTGCGCCACCTGGGCCTTTTTCTCGTGAGGATGCAGATAAAAGTCGCTGGTGTGGAACAGCGCCTGGGCCAGGTATTCCCCCAGCTGGCTGGCGGCGCGCGGGTAGTAAACGTTGTTAATCAGCTCACCGCGCCAGATGCGGTGATCGGAAAGATCTTCCATCACCATCACCGCCAGCTCGGGATCGAAATGCACAATCCGCACCGTGTGCTGCGGGCAGTGCTGATGGTGAGCCATCAGGGTTTGCGCCTCAAGGCGCGCGCGGTCAAGGGTCAGCGGCCAGGACTCTCCTACGCAGCGCACGTAGGGCAGCGCCTGCTTAACGATAATCCGGCTCACGCCCTCGGTATCAAAAATTTTAAACACCAGGTTGAGGTTGCCATCGCCCACTTCCTGCGCGGACACCAGTTCTGTCGGATTATCGATACCGCCAAATTGTTGGGCGTAAGCCACCGCATCGCTGGCCGTGAAAGTATGGTATTGCGACATTGCCTCGATCCTCAAAATTCTGATTAAGCCGTTCAGACGTCTATACTTCTGGATTTCATCCTGACACAATGTGATACAACAACGCAACAGGGATTTAACTAAATGCAGACACTACAGACCACCAGCCTGCGGGTAAGCGAAAATCAGCTCTTTATTCTTGACCAGCAGGCCTTACCGCAGGAAAAACGCTGGCTGGCGGCGGATAACGTCGAATTGCTGGTGGACCATATTCACGCCCTGCGGGTACGCGGCGCGCCGTTGATTGGCCTGTCCGCCAGCCTGCTGCTGGCGCTGCTGGCGCGGCGCGGTCTGACCCGCGATGCGCTATCTGAGGCGCTGGAGACGCTGCGCGCCGCGCGTCCAACGGCGGTGAACCTGATGAATAATCTGGATCGCATGAAGCTGGCGCTGGCGAAGGAGCACTATCCGCAGGCGCTGGAAGCGGAAGCGCTGCGCCTGATCGCCGAGGATAAACAGCTTTGCGCCAGCATCGCCGAGGCGGGCAGCGCGCTGGTGACGCCGGGTAGCCGCCTGTTGACCCACTGCAATACCGGCGGCCTGGCGACGGCGGGCGTCGGCACCGCGCTGGGAGTGATTGTGCTGGCGCATCAGCAGGGGAAAGTGGCAAATGTCTGGGTGGATGAAACGCGCCCTCTGTTGCAGGGCGGACGCCTGACCGCCTGGGAGCTGGGTGAGCTGGGAGTGCCGTATCGGCTGATTACCGATTCGATGGCCGCCAGCCTGATGGCGCAGGGCCAGATCGACGCGGTTTGGGTGGGCGCTGACCGTATTGCCGCCAACGGCGACGTAGCCAATAAAATCGGCACCTATTCGCTGGCGGTTCTGGCAAAATATCACCAGATCCCGTTTTACGTAGCCGCGCCGCAAACTACCCTGGATCGCCATTGCCCGAACGGCGCGGCGATCCCGATTGAGCAGCGGGCAGCCGCCGAAGTCACCGGCGTCGCCGGCAGCTTTGGCGCGGTGCAGTGGGCGCCGAAAGAGGCTGCGGTTTACAATCCCGCGTTCGACGTCACGCCCGCAACGTTAGTCAGCGGCTGGGTGCTGGATAGCGGCGTGGTCACCCCGGAGCAGGTCGCCGCCGGGGCCTTCAAACCAGAAAAAGCCTGAACCTGAGCCAAAAAGCGAAGCGACCGCCAAAGCTTCGCCTTCTACTTATTTATGGCAGCACCATCTCCACCGCCGGAGCGGACTGCGGATCGATATTGCGGCCCAGCGCGGTCAGCGCCGCCTGGTAAGGGCACAGCGTCCCGACATCGGTCGTCTGGCAGCCCGCCTGACGCCACTCCTGGCGCAGCAGCGGATGCTGGCTATCCGGCGTTTGCAGGCGGCGCAAATCGTCCAGACTTTGCGCCTGGAAGTAGACGCGCAGGTAGCGCTGACCGCTGCGGGTATCGCGCCAGCGTTCCAGTACCAGGCTGCTACCCGGCGGGATATTGCCGCGGCTGTACCCTGGCAGCTGCCAGCTAAAGTCCATTAACGTCCGCACCATGGCGATATTCGTATCGTGCGCCACCAGCAGCAGCCAGCGCACGTTCGGCGCGGCGCTCTCTTTTACCCCTTCAAGCATGGCGTTGAGCAGAATCGAGCCGCGTTTTTGCGCGGTATAAAACACATCGTTGCTCAGATCGTAGTTCTCCGTCAGCAGCGGCAGCAGGGCGGTTATCTGGCTGGAACGGGTAATGTGGCCCCACGCCAGCTGGCTGAGAGGCAGGTTCTCGCTCCACCCCAGACGCAGCGTCTCAACCATATTGGCCATCACGCTCAGCCCGCTAATCGAGGTTTTGCCGCTTTTGCTCTGCTCCACCTGCCACGGTAGATCAAACACCGGGCAGGGCTTATCGGGTACGCAGACCGCGTTTTTCAGCAGCTGAATTGCCGGAGCCAGCGCCTGCCGACGCTGCGCCAGATCGCCGGCCTTCTTCTTCACTTCCGCCAGCTGGCGGGCGGGGTCGGTTTGCGTGGCGGCAAATTTGTCGGTCTGAAACAGCGGATCCGCGTCGCCGCTGACGTGATGAATCATCACGCCGCAGCCGGGAAAGGCGCCGTCCACCAGCGCCTGGGCGGTGGCCCGCGTACGCTGCAGGGGGCTGGCGCGTACATAAATCTCACCGCTCGCCGGGCAGCCCGCCGTCAATAGCCCCAGCTGGCGAAAGCGCGCGCCCTCATCGCGCCCCTTATTGACGACGGCGGCATAGCCGTGGCCGGTCAGCTCGCCGTCGTGGGTGGTCCACTGCGTCCACGGACGCTGGGTCGCGGCTTCGATGGCCTCCCGGTTGCCCTCCGTCGGCGGACGAATGCCGTGGCGGCTGAGTTCAACCACTTTTTCCAGCGCATACTGCGTGGCGGCATGGCCCGGTGCGGCCAGCAGCGGCAGAGCGCAGGCAAGCAGCAGGCGTAGCAAAACCTGATGTCGTACAGGCATCATAAAATCTTCCTTATAAGTTAAAAGGTTATGACGAGAATGAGGTCTGACGTTCTATCGCGTGTCGCCTGGCGACAATCGCAGCGGTGGTAAAACAGAATAGCGCGGACACGAGGCCGGTGCCTACCCAAAACAGCGACAGCGTACTGAAGTCATATAGCGTTTTGCCGTTTTCGATCATCGAGGTTTTATCGATGATGATGCCGGTGAGAAACTCGCCGAGTCCCGCCCCCGCGTAGCTGGCGATACCGATAGTGCCGAGCGCGGCGCCCGCGGCTTTACGCGATGAAATATCGACCGCGATCAGTCCGCCAAGGAAGCAGGTCAACGCTCCGATGGTGGCGCCGAAGATAATCATCGCCAGAATATCGGTGTAGTAGCCGTGCGGCGACCAGAGCATCAGCGCGAAGCCGGCGGTGTTGAGCAGGCTGATAAACCCGGCCATCACGCTGCGGTTACGCGGGAAAAAGCGGTCGGAGAGCATCCCGGCGATAATGGTTCCGGCAATACCCGCGATAGCGTTGACCCCGATAATCCCGGACGCTTCGAGAGTAGAGTAGGCTTTATCCTGTTCCAGAAAGAAGATCCCCCACGAGTTCACCGCGTAACGGTCGATATACATAAACGCCGAGGCCAGGGCCAGCGTCCACAGGGCCGGGTTACGCAGCGCCAGCAGCTGGTTTTTAAATACCGAGCCGCGGGCTTCCGTCTCCTCCTGCGGTTCATCGCGAATGACGTTGATGGGCGGGAAGCCGCAGCTTTGCGGCGAGTCGCGCATAAACAACAGCATCAGCACCACCCCGGCGGCGCCGAGCGCGGCGGTCGACAGGTAGCCCATCTGCCAGCCGAATCCGGCAATCACCGCGGCGATCACCATATAGGTCATCGCTTCGCCGATGTTATGCGCCGTCGACCAGATCGCGTAAAAAGTGCCTCGTTCTTTACAGCCGTACCAGCGCGCCAGCGATACCACGCACGGGCCAACGCCCATCGACTGCGCCCAGCCGTTAATCCCCCAGAAGATTGCCAGCAGCATGGCGTTGCTGGTCATCCCCATCATCAGGTTCATTCCGGCGCTTAGCAGTAGCCCGAGGCTCATGTAGCGCACTACGTTGGCATGATCGGCAATAAAGCCGTTGACCAGCTTGCCGATGGCGTAGCTGAAAAATAGCGTTGAGCCGATCATGCCCAGCTCCGTTGGGGTTATGCCGAGTTCCACCAGCGCGCTTTTGGCGACGGTGAACGATAGCCGGCAAACGTAGAACGTGACGTACGCCAGGGTCATGGTAATAAAGGTTTGCCAGCGCACGCTGCGAAAGCGCCGCTCATCGAACTCTCCGCCCGCTTTGGGCGGCGAAGCGCGAAAAAATGCGATAATTCTTCCAGACATAATGGTATCTCCGAAGGTCGGAGGCCTGACTGATTAGTGTGGTTCGTCCGTGAGGTTTATCGTCGTTGTGTAGAGTACATAATCAGATAAAGCCTGACCCGATACGGTTAAGGTAATGGGTGACAAAGCATGTTTTTTAATTGTGGGTAGAGCGTCTTGCTGGCCAGCAGCAGCGGGTTGCCGTGACGAATCCCGTCGTTTGCCAGATAATCGTTGCTAAGGCCGCCCGCTTCGCGCATCAGCACCAGCCCCGGCAGCCCGTCCCAGGGGTTCATATGCGGTTCGTAGTAGCCGATAAGCCTGCCTGCCGCCGCCCAGGCGCTCATCAGCGCTCCGGAGCCGTTGCGGATAAACATCCCGCCGTCGCTCAGCAGCGCATCGAGGAAGGGCAGAAAGAGCGCAGGCGTCACGCGGTGCGAGGTGCCGACGCCCATCACTCCCTCTTTGACCGTCGCACCCGGATGCGGCGCGACAGGCGCATCGTTAAGCCATGCGCCCTGGCCTTTCAGGGCGTGGAACAGCTCGCGATGGTTGGGGTCGTACACCACGCCGATAACCGGTTCCCCGTCGGCGACGATAGCCAGCGACAGGCACCAGGTATGCAGGCCGTTAAGAAAACAGCTGGTGCCGTCGATAGGATCGACAACCCACAGGACGCGGGCGTCCGGCATCTGCGTTCCGCTCTCTTCGCCGAGAAAGCCGTCCTGCGGGAAGGCGTCCATAATGCGCTGCTTCACAAACGCTTCGACCTGTTTATCGGCGACGCTGACCACGTCCTGCAGGTCATCGCCTTTATGATCCACCGCCAGCCGGTCGCGCTGCTGATAGAATTCGAACGCCAGTTCCGCGCCGGCCTGCGCCAGCTCGCAGGCCAGGCGGTAGCGGGCCTGCAGTTCATGTAATTCCAGTGATTTCATCGTAACTCCCTATTTTGCACACGTGTGCAATTTGCCTGAAAAAAACAGCCCCGAAGGGCAAAATGAGTGTGGATGGATTAAAAAAATTATTCTGTGATCGCTCCAGCATAAAATGAATTTTTCATTTTGCACTTTGACGAACGATCAGTTTCACCGGCACTTCACGATGGCGTGACGGCAGACTGAATTTGGCGATCCGCGTGACCAGCAGATCCACCGCATGGTGGGCGAGCAGGGCAGTATTTTGCTGCACGGTAGTCAGCTGATAGGGCTGCCAGTCCGCCTGCGGGATATCATCGAAGCCGATAATAGCGGGTAGCGAAGCGGCGGGGTTGTCTGCCCGCAGACCGTCCAGGGCGCCGAGCGCCAGCATATCGGTGGCGCAGAAGAGCGCCTGCAGCTGCGGATGTGCGGCAAGCAGCTGTCTGGCGGCGGCAAATCCCGCCTGATAGCCGCTGCTATCGCAGAAGTGCGCGGCGATCTCCATGCCCTGGCTATGGGCAACAAACGCTTCGTAGCGCTGGCGGGTGCTGAAGTTATCCAGACTTTCGCCGATAAACCCGGCCTGGCGCCACTGGCGCTGAGTACACAGGTCGGCGACCAGCTTCGCGCCCTGCGCGTTGTCGCTGCACACGCGATCGCAGCCGGCCAGGTCGGCGTGGCGGTTGATAAGGGTGACCGGGATTTTTCGCTCCAGATACTCCTCCGCCAGCGACAGCGGCGGCGCCCCGGAGGTAATAATGACGCCTGCGACGTGATAGCTCAGCAACTGTCTGAGCGACGGGGCGAGCTGCTGCGGATCGTCGGCGTTCATCAGCAGCGGCATAAAACCGTTGAGCGCCAACTGGTGGACCAGCGGCGACAGCAGCTTACTGCGGAACGGGTTATCAAATCCGGCGGTGACGATGCCGATAAAGTTGCTGCTGCCGGTGTTCATCGTGCGGGCGATGATATTCACCTGATAACCCAGCGTTTCCGCCGCGGCGAGAACCTTCTGGCGGGTTTTTTCCGCCACCGACGCGCCGGGGGTAAAGGTGCGGGAAACTGCGGAACGGGAGACGCCAGCGAGCCGGGCAACGTCCTCTGCCTTAATCCATTTTTTTTCGCTCATAGTATCAGGGTACGGGTTGTCCTCAGTGAGCCCGCGCCGACGCAGGAGCCCATCGTCGGCACGGAAAAAGTAGTAAGAAGGTACCACATAAATCCTCGGCCGAGCAGCGGGTTGACGCGGCACAGGTACCGCGCCAACGTCAGGCTTATGCCGGATAGCGAATCTGCTCCGCCTGGCGCTGCAAAATGATTTTGCCGTGACGAATGGAGGTCAGCACTTTTGCCTGGCGGCACAGCGCGTCATAGTCGTTTTCCGCATCGAGGATCAGCAGGTTCGCCGGGCGCCCTTCGGCAATACCGTAGTTATCGCCGAGGCACAGCGTGCGGGCGCTGTTATCGGTAATCAGATCGAGGCAGCGCTGCAAATCTTCGTATCCCAGCATATGGCAGATATGCAGCCCGGCGTCGAGAATGCGCATGATGTTACCGTTGCCCAGCGGGTACCACGGGTCCTGAATGGAGTCCTGGGCGAAGCAGACGTTGATCCCGGCGCGGTCCAGCTCCGCCACCCGCGTCACGCCGCGGCGTTTCGGCCAACTGTCGAAGCGCCCCTGCAGGTGAATGCTTTCGGTCGGGCAGGAGATAAAGTTGATGCCCGACGCTTTGAGCAGGCGGAACAGCTTCGAGCAGTAGGCATTATCGTAAGAACCCATAGCGCAGGTATGGCTGGCGGTGACCTGCGCGCCCATGCCGCGCACCCGGGCCTCTTCCGCCAGCACCTCCAGAAAGCGCGACTGCGGATCGTCGGTTTCATCGCAATGCACGTCCACCAGGCAGCCGTGGCGCTGGGCCAGGTCCATCAGAAAAACCAGCGAGCTGACGCCCTTATCGCGGGTGTTTTCGTAGTGCGGGATACCGCCCACCACGTCGGCGCCCATTTCGATGGCGCGGGTCATCAGCTCGCGTCCGCCGGGGAAGGACTCAATGCCCTCCTGCGGGAAGGCGACGATCTGCAGATCGATAAGATGAGCCGCCTCCTTTTTCACCCTCAGCATTGCCTCAAGGGCGGTCAGGGAAGGGTCGGTAACATCAATGTGGGTACGCACGTGCTGCACGCCGTTGTCGCGCAGCATGCCGATGGTTTTCAGCGCCCGCTGGCGGGTATCTTCGACGGTGACGCTCGCTTTACGCTGGCTCCAGCGGGCGATGCCCTCAAACAGGGTACCGCTCATATTCCACTCCGGCTCGCCCGCCGTCAGGGTGGCATCGAGATGAATATGCGGCTCGACGAACGGCGGGATCGCCAGCTTTTGCTCTGCGTCGATATCGTCGGCGTCAGCCGTCTGCACGGCGGTCTGCGCGGTGATGCTCTTAAACAGACCGTCCTCTAGCTCAAGGGTATAAAGCGCTTCTTGCTGGCGCAGACGCGCGTTGATAATTTTCATGGTTGTTCCCGTAAATGGTTTTGCGACATACGCCAGATCGCCAGGGCGACCGAGGCGTTGAGATGAAACTGCGGGTGGCTGACCGGATAGCGGGTCAGCTTTTCAATGCGTTGGATACGCTGATGCAGCGTGTTGCGGTGGATACCCAGCCGCTCGGCGGCCCGGACCACGTTGCCGCTCTCCTGAAGCAGCGTTTCCAGCGTCTCCATCAGCAGCCATGGGCTTTTGCGATCGGGTTCGATCAGACAGCCGAGGGTATCGTGCATAAAATCGCTCAGTAGCCCTGGGTCGCCGACGGCGGAGAGCAGCTTGATAAAGCCCAATTGCTGGTAGTCGCTGATGCGCTGGGCCGGACGCAGGCTATCGCTGAGGTCCAGCGCCTGACGGGCCTGCGACAGCGCGCGCTGATATTCCTGTAGCTGCTGCACCGGCGCCGAAAGGCCGCACAGCAGCGATAGCCCGTCGTCGCCCTCCGCCAGCGCATGCAGCCACGTCTGGAGCCACGCTTTCTGCTGATAAAACTCGCCCTCTTCATCCGGCAGCAGGAAGAGAAACATATTGCCGCGCTCGACCAGCGGAAAGGGATTGCCCTGCTGATTGAGCTGCTGCTGCAGGCGCTGGCGTACGGTGCGGCGGGCCTGCTGCAGCCAGGCCTCGGCCTGCTCCGGCGGAAACTGACGAAACAGGCGTTGGATACCTTCCAGCCGCAGCGCCGCTACCCGCAGCGGCCGGGTAAAGTCCAGCTGCTGGTGGAGCGCGCGCTGATGCAGAATTTGCAGGTCGGGAAAGTCGCCGGTTAACAGCTGCAGCAGAATATCGCGCTGCGATTGCAGGGCGTTTTCGCTGCGCACCAGCGCGGTACCGATGCGTTCGGTCACGATCACCATTTTCAGCAGATAGGGCTGTTCGATCAGCGGTATGCCCAGTTCATCGGCCAGCGCAATCAGGCGCGGCGGGATCGCCTGAATGTACGCATCGCCGGTGAGGATCACCATCCCGGCAATCCCGCGCTGCTTGCCCTCCATCAGCAAATGGATCAGGTTGTCTTCATCGCGGGGATGGTTGATCCCGGTGATGAACACCAGCTCCCCGCCCATAATCCATTCGGCGATATTTTCATTTTCCGCCACGTAGTACCAGCGCACCGCCAGCTGTAGCCCCTGCTTACCGGCGCGCAGGCGCATGGCGGAAAGCCCATCAAGGGCGAGGATTTCGCCCACCGTCAGACTCATGACTACTGTTCCACGACGGAATCAGCGGCGGGCTGGCGTTTGCTCAGACGAGTCAGCGCGATATAGACCAGCGCGGAAACGGTGATACCGACCAGCGGGGCGATCCACGGCGAGAGGTAGGCCACCACCGCGCCCACGGCGTAGGCGCTAAGCCCCAGCCAGTTAAAACGCGGCAAACGGGCGGTGTGCAGCAGCGGGTAGCGGCCGCCGCGATAAAACCAGTAGTCGGCGAGGATCACGCCGCCGATGGGGGGAATGATGCTGCCCAGCAGCACCAGGAAAGGAATCAGCATTTCATACATACCGCCAATGGCCAGCAGAATGCCGACCCCGGCGGCGACTACGGTCAGGGTGCGGCGACGCTCGCTGCGCAGCAGATGGCAGGCCGCCGCCGAGACGTTATAAATCGTCGGCCCCTGAATGGTCAGCAGATTGAGGCACAGCATCACCACCGCGGCGACCGACAGCCCCTGCAAAATCAGCACTTCCACGATATCAGCCTGCTGGTAAACGATGGCGCACCAGGCGCCGGCGATAATCATTAGCCCGTTGCCGATCAGGAAGCTACTCATGCTGGCGACGATGGCGGTACGGCTGGAGTTGGCCAGCCGCGTCCAGTTGGTCGCCTGGGTCGCGCCGCTGGCAAAGGTGCCGAATACCATGGTGATGGCCGCAGACCAGCTCATGGTTTCGCCGGGTTCGATTTGGGTCATCGCCTGCCAGCCGCCGGCGTGATGGGCGGCAAGGTACATCGACACCACCAGCAGAATAAACATCAGCGGCACCGATACGCGCGACAGCGCATCCAGCCCCTTGTAGCCCACCAGCGCGGTGACGCAAAACAGGATACCGAACAGGATCATCAGCGGAGTCGTCAGCGCCTCAGGAAGGGCGAGGATTTTGACCAGCGAGATGGCGACCGTCGCCGTACCCCAGGCGTACCATCCCAGCTCGGCGAAACCGAGGATAAAATCGGCGAGCTTGCTGCCGATTTCCCCGAAGCAAAAACGCCCCATCAGCACGGTATTTAGCCCGCTGCGCGCGGCAATCCAGCCGAGCGACGCGGCGTACAGAGCCAGCAGAAAGTTACCGATTACCGCAATCCACAGCAGGTTAACGATGGAGAAAGAGACGCCCAGCTTGCCGCCCGCGAACATGGTGCCGGTGAAAAAGGTAAAGCTGAACAGAACCATCGAGATGGAAAATACGCCCTTGCGCCCGGAAGCGGGCGCTTCGACGAGTGGAAAATCATTGCTGTTTGACATGGTGGAACCTCTGAGTGGCTATCCGAATAGCGATGGCTGATGGGTAGCAAGAGGTATGCCAAAAAAATCAAGGCAGGCATAACACAATAGGGTGGGCAATCTGCACATAAAATCGTATTTCTCGGTCGTCGATTGCCATCAATCTGTGCACAGTGCCATGTTTTGCACCATCGCGGGGCGCGGGGGTTGGCTACGGTAGCCGCATAAATACCGGGCGGCGGCTGGCGCCTCACCCGCCCTGAAAGACCGTGCCGAATCGACAAATGATGTCAATTTTGCGCCTTTTCCCGCTGGAACGATTAGCCATCTTTTTAACACTCCGCAGCCGGTAATTTTGGCGTCATGAAAATGTGTAGTTGTATTGTTGTTAAAAATCGTAATTACATATGCATTTCTGATATAACCATTCTCAATGTAAGTCTTTCCTGAAATATTGTTCGCTTACGTCGGCGGTGTTAGTATCGGGTAAATAGCCATTTAGACGGCTAAATACAACATCGCTAAACTAAGGAACTGCTATGTGGCAAGAAAGACTCGCGCAACTGGTCACCACCTGTCATTGGATCGGTGCGAAAGGTTGGGCGCCCGCTACCGGCGGCAATATGTCGGTGCGTCAGGATGAGACCTGGTGCTGGCTGAGCGAGTCGGGGCGCGATAAAGGTAGCCTGACGACGGAGGATTTCCTGCAGGTGGAGATCGCCAGCAATAAAGCGCCTTCCGGGCGTAAACCCTCAGCTGAAACCGGCCTGCATACCCTGGTGTATCGCCTGTTCCCGGAAGCGAATGTCGTACTGCATGTGCATACCGTCAACGCGACCGTGCTGTCGCGGATTGAAAAAAGCTCCACCCTGGCGCTACAGGGTTATGAGATGCAGAAAACCCTGACCGGCCAGCACAGCCATCTTGATACCGTGCCGGTCGCCATTTTTGATAATGACCAGGATATCGACGCCCTGGCGGCGCGCATTGAAGATTATGCGCAGACCCACCCGCTGCGCTACGGCTTCCTGCTGCGCGGCCACGGCTTGACCTGCTGGGGCAAAGATATTCCCGAAGCCCGTCGCCAGCTGGAAGGACTGGAGTTTCTTTTCGAATGCGAGCTGATGCGCCGCCGCTACGAGCGCGACTAAATTTCCCTCCATCAACGGGTCAGGCATGGATTTTTATCTCGGAATTGATATCGGCACTTCGCGCGTGAAGGCGGTGCTGTTTGATCAACATTTTCAGGCGTGCGCCAGCGCGGCGCAGAACACCGGCCCGCGCCTGTCGGCCAACGGTGAAGCCGAACAGGATATGGCCCAGCTGTGGCAGTCGGTGGTGGCGATTTTGCGCGATATCGCGCGGCATCCGGCGCTGCAAAACGGGCGTTTACGCGCCATTGGCCTCGCCGGGCAGGGGGAGGGCGTCTGGCTCTGCGACGCCGAGGGCGAACCGGTCGGGCCGGGTATCCTGTGGAGCGACACCCGCAGCCGGGAACTGATGAACGAACTCCTCAGCCGCCCCGGTTTTGACCGCCGTTTCTTTGACGATACCGGTACCCATCTTCAGCCCTGCAACACCAGCATGCAGCTGTGCTGGCTCAAGCATCATCAGCCGGAGCGGCTGGCGGCGGCCCGCTATCTGTTCTTCGCCAAGGATTGGATCCGCTTTCGCCTCACCGGCGTCGCGGCGCTGGATCTCACCGATGCCAGCACCTCTTTGCTGAATCAGCAGAGCGGGAAGCTATCCGCGGTGGTGCTCAACGAGATGGGGCTGGCAGATTTACAACCTCTGTTTCCGCCGCTGCTGGCGCCGGACGCGCAGGCTGGCGCGCTGTGTGAAGAGGTCGCGGCGCTGACCGGGCTTCCCGCTGCCACACCGGTAGCGGCCGGCGCGCTGGATGTCTGCAGCGCGGCGCTGGGCTGCGGCGCGGTCAATGATGGCGACATTTATACTATTCTCGGCACCACCTGCTGCACCGGCATCGTCTGTCACGGTCGCCAGACGGTCAATGAGGGGACGCGCTACGTTACCCACACCGAAGCGGGCAGCTTTATTAACCTTTTTCCGATGCAGGCCGGGACGCCGAACATCGACTGGCTCCAGCAGCAGATTTCGCTGGATCCGGATTTACAGCAGCTGGAACAGCATATCGCCAGCGTTGAACCGGGCAGCGGCGGCGTCTTCTGGCAGCCTTATCTCAACGGCGAACGCGCGCCGTTCTTCAGCCCCGAGGCGCGGGCAGGCTATTTCGGCATTAGCCAGCACACTACCCGCGCAGAGCTGCAGCGGGCGGTATTTGAAGGTCTGGCTTATGCTATCGTCGACTCGCTTCAGGGCTACCCGCAGGGCGGCGAACTGTACCTGACCGGCGGCGGCGCGGCTTCAGCGACCTGGTTGCAAATTATTGCCGACTGTACCGGCAGAACGGTGGTTTCCAGTACTTTCAACGAGCTTAGCGCGCGCGGTGCGGCGATTCTGGCGGCGCGCAGCGTTGATGCCCTCAGCCGCTATCCGGCGCTGGAGCAGACCCGCTATCGGCCCAATCCACAGGCGCACAGCCGCTACGTCGCGCTCTATCCGGTTTATCGCCTGCTACGCGAGCAGATGCTGCCGGTGTGGCACGCCCGCCGCGAGGCGCTTCAACGTATTTCTCAGGAACAACGCATATGAAAATTGTTTTTACCGCCGAACACGCCGGCGACCTCAGCGCTTTTCAGCAACTGGGCGAACTGCGGGTGGAAGGCTGGGCGCTGGGCAAGCCAAAGCTGAGCGCAGACCAATTGATCGAGCTGGCCCACGACGCCGAGGTGCTGGTGACCAGCTACGATGAGGTGACGGAAGCGGTGATCGCCGCCTGTCCGCGTCTGCAGGTGATCGCCTGCACGCGCGCCAATCCGGTGAACATCGATACCAAAGCCGCCCTGGCGCGCGGTATCCGCGTGCTCTATACGCCGGGTCGTAACGCGGACGCCGCCGCCGAGCTGACGCTGGGGCTGATGCTGAGCCTGGCGCGGCATATTCCGCAATCGCACGCGGCGCTGAAGCGCGGCGAATTCACCCACGCCGAAAACGCGGCGCAGGCCACCCAGAGCGGACTGCGCCGCGATGTGGTGTGGGACGTCAGTCCGCAAAGCCCTTACGAAGTGTTTAAAGGCAGCGAGCTGCGTAACAAAACCCTGGGGCTGATTGGCTACGGTAATATTGGCCGCCGCGTGGCGCGCATCGCTCGCGCCTTTGGCATGGCGGTGTTGGTGGTGGACCCGTTTGTCGCTGCCGAAGAGATTAACGAGCCGGGGCTGCAAAAAACGACCCTTGAGGGACTGTTCCGCGAGGCGGATATCGTAAGTCTGCATCTGAGCAGCGGCCCGCACAGCGATGGCCTGGTGAACGCGGCGTTGTTGAATAGCATGAAGCCGGGCGCGCTGCTGATTAATACCTCGCGCGCGGCGGTCGTGGATGAAGAGGCGCTGATTCACGCCCTGCGCCACGGCCCGCTGGGCGGCGCGGCGCTGGATGTCTACCATCGCGAGCCGCTGTGGCGCGATCATCCGTTTGTCACCGAGTTGAATAACGTCATTATCACCCCGCATATTGCCGGGGCGACGCGGGAGAGCATCGCTAAGCATACGGCGATGATTGCCGCCGACCTTCAGCGCTATGTCGCCGGCGAGCCGCTGCTCTATCAGTGGCGTTAACCGGCTTTTGCCGCCGCGCGATGCGGCGGCAAAGCTTGTTATCCGCGCCGGTTTGCCGCCATAAACTGCCGGGTATGCGGCCAGTCCACCACGCCGGCATCCGATCCCATGCCGGTCGCCACCAGCGCGGCGACGGCGGAAGCCACCTCGCATGCCTGTCTGACGCTTAGCCCGCGGGCCAGCGCGGCAATAAAGCCGCCGCAGTAGCTGTCGCCGCAGCCGGTGGTATCCACGGCATCGACCCGGTACGCCGGGATATGTTCAACGGCGCCGTCGCGGGTCAGCAGCCAGGAACCGTTCTCGCCGTCCTTCAAAATGCAGGTCCCGACGCCAAGGGCAAAAAAGAAGCGGGCGATCGCTTCCGGCTGGGTCTCCCCGGAGAGATACGCCGCTTCTTCAAGGGAGGGCATAAAGTAGTCCACCGACGGCAGCAGCGGGCGCAGCAGTTCCAGGGTATGTTCATTGGGGGCAATCAAATCGAAGCTGGTGGTGACGCCGCGAGCCTTCGCCGCTTGCAGCAGAAGGGCGCTCTGCCCGCGATCCATCGCCGCCAGCAGGCCAGTGCCGCCGTGGTGCAGGAAGCGGCAGTCGAGGACGGCATCAAACTCCTCTTCGCGGATAAAAAGCGTATCGGAAGCGCCCCGGCAGTGTAGCGCCGGGCGCTCGCCGTTGGGGCGGATAGGGAGGATCGTCGCCGACGTTTCCTGCTGCGCGGTACGCTGGACCAGAGAACAGTCGATTCCCAGCCGCGCATAGCTGGCGAGTATAAAATCGGCCTTTTCATCTTCGCCGAGGCAGGCCACCGCGGCGGTACGAATGCCCAGCTTAGCGGCATTAATATTGGCTCCGGCGGCGGTTCCGGCGGGGTTCAGACGAATTTGTTCGATAAAGGCCACCCCGCCGCGCGGCGGGATGTCGATCACCGGGCGACCGGCGATATCCAGAATAGTCAGGCCGACAAAGACGGCGTCAAAAGCTGCCATAGGTGCTCCGCTTAACGGTGGGTCTGGCGCAAACGCGCCTGCCAGAAGGAGAGGGCCAGCGCCACCACCAGGATTACGCCAACCAGCGCATCTTTCACCAGGTAGTTCAGCCCCATCAGGTTCAGGCCGTTATCAATAATGGCGAGGAACAGCACGCCGCCGAGGGTGCCGGCAATGCTGACCCGGCCCAGCCGGTTAAAGGCGGTGCCGATAAAGACCGCAGCGATGGCATCCATCAGGTAGGCCTGGCCGGCCAGCGGCGTAAACTGGCGCAGGTTGGCGGAGAGAATGACGCCGCCGACGGCGCACAGCGCGGAGGCCGCTACCAGCACCCACAGCATGGTCCGGCGGTCGCGGATCCCGGCGATACGCGCCGCTTCGCCGTTCTGACCGATAGCGCGCACGTACTTGCCGAACAGCGTGCGTTCGGTCAGCAGCCAGGCCGCCAACCACAGCGCCAGAACTATCACCACCGGCGTCGGAATTCCGGCGACGGTGCCGACGGCCAGATCGTGATACTCCGGCGCCATCCGGCGGTAGGAGATAGAGCCGCCGCCGTCGGTATAGATGCGCTCGGCGCTGCTGGCGATAAACCAGGTGCCGAGGGTGGCGAGGAACGGGCGAATCTGGCAGACAAGGATCAGGAAGGCGTTCAGCAGGCCGATAATCACCCCGCCGAGCAGCGCGCAGCCCACCGCCGCCTGCCACGGCAGGTGCCAGGTTTTCAGCGCCACCAGCGCAAAGGCGGCGCCGAAATCCAGCGCCACGCCGACGGAGAGGTCAATCGCTCCGGCGCTAACGATAAGGGTCATCGCCATCGCCACGATCAGCAGAATCGCGCTACCCTGCAGCAAATTGGCCCAGTTGTCGAAGGTCAGAAATACCGGGTTCGCCCAGCCGAACAGGGCAATCGCCAGCAGGGTAATGATGCCGAACCCTGCCCGTGATAGCCACGCCAGCGGGCTGCTGCCGGTTTGTCCCGTAGCGGGGGTCTTGAGCGTCATCTGGCTCATCAGTTGCCTCCTTTATGTCTGACCGCTGACGCCGCCAGCACCACGAGGATCAGGCCGCCTTTGATCGCGCCCATCCAGAAAATATTTACTCCCAGCAGGCCGAGCCCGTTAGAGAGCGCGTTGACCAGCAACGCGCCGAGCAGCGCTCCCCAGATGGTGACCACGCGACGCCGCGAGAACGCCGCGCCGATAAAAGTGGCAAGGACGGTTTCCAGCAGTAGCGGCGTCGCCGTGCCGCTCGAGCTGCCTGAGCCCTGGCTGAGCAGCGGTAAAATCGCCAGACCGGCGGCGAGGCCCGCCAGCAGCCAGACGAGAAGGGTTAAACGGCGAACGTTGAGCCCGCTCATCTGCGCCATATCGCGGTTACCGCCCACCGCCTGTAAATGCTGGCCGAAGCGGGAGTGGTGGAGCAAAAGCTGAAACAGCGCGAAGACCGCCAGCAGATAGAGAAGCGGCCAGGGAATGCCAAAGAGAGCGTTATCGCGAAAGGCCACCATCAGCGGGTCGCTTACCGCGATGCGTCGCTGGCCGGTCAGCAGGTCGGTCAGGCCGGTGAAGGCTACCGAGGTCGACAGGGTCGCCAGCAGCGGCGGCAGGCCTGCCGCCAGCACCAGCACGGCGTTGACCGCGCCGCAGGCCAGGCTCACGGCGACCAGCAGCAGAATCAGCGCCAGGTAAGGGGTGTTCCACTCCGCCATACCGAGGCTGAGTAACGCGACGCCGAGCACCGCGATGGCGGGCAGCGACAGATCGATACCGCCGGAAACCACGTCATCGCCGCCGACGGCAATCACGCAGACCAGGCCGAAACAGAGGATCGCCAGCGGCACGCTCTGCACCAGCATCATGCTGATATTCTGCCAGCTTAAAAAGAAAGGCGACTGCAGGCTGAGCCAGACCAGCAGCGCAAAAAAGAGAATCAGGGGGAATTTTTCGATAAGCGTCGTGATGCCCGGAAGGGGGCGGCGCTGAATATCTGCACTCATACCTGTTGTTCCTGTCCACCGTTAATCGTCACCAGCAGCGCGTCCAGCGTCAGCCCCCGGGTCGGGAGATTGGCCACCAGCTCGCCGCGCCACATCACCAGGATGCGGTCGCAAAGGCCGAGCAGCTCCGGCGCATCGCTGGATGAGACCAGCACGCCGCGACCGCGATCCGCCAGCTCGCGGGTGCGCTGATAAATATCGCTGCGCGCGCCGATATCCACCCCGAGAGTGGGTTCATCAAGAATAAAAAGCCGCGCATCGGTGCCGAGCCAGCGGGCAAGTATCGCCTTTTGCTGGTTGCCGCCGCTCATAAAGCGCACCGGCAGCTCCGGACGGCCAGGGCGGATGGAGAGCTGCTCAATCCAGCTGCGCGCTTTTGCCAGCGCCCGGCCGCGATGCTCCCAGCCGAAAGTGGCGGTCTCCGCTAGCGAGGCCAGATTGATATTGTCGGCGGTGGAGAAGGGGAGAATCAGCCCCTGATGGCGGCGGTCGCGCGGCACCAACGCCATCCCCGCTCGGGTGGCCTGATACGGCGTGCGCAGCCGCTTCGGCTGGCCGTCGATGCTTATTGTGCCGCTGCGCGCGCGGCGCAGCCCATAAAGCAGATCGACCAGTACGTCGCGCCCGGCGCCCAGCAGGCCAGCGACGCCGACGATCTCGCCCGGCTGAATATCAAAGGTAATATCATTCAGATGGACGCCGTCGCTGAGATGGCGAACCGAAAGAACCGGCGCGGCGGCATCTACCCGTTGAGCGCTGATCTGGCGCGGGGTATAGAGCTGTTCGATGTCGCGACCGACCATCATTTTAATCAGCGCGTCGGTGTCCTGCAGCAGCGCCCTGTCGGGATAGCCAACGACCTCGCCGTTACGCAGTACCGTGCCGCGATCGCAGAGGGCGGCGATTTCGTTGAGGTAGTGGGAAATATAGAGAATGCCGATCCCCTGCTCCCGCAGGCGCAAAATCGCTGAGGAAACCAGGCTGGCCTCCTGCGCTTCCAGCGGCGCGGTGGGTTCATCAAAGACCACCAGCTTTGCCGCGCCGTCAATCAGCGCCCTGGCGATCTGCACCAGCTTGCGTTCGGCGAGGCTGAGGTCGCGAATCAGGCGGCGGGGATTGATGTCCAGCTGCCAGCTGTCGCGGAAAAACGCTTCGGCGGCGGCATTCATCCGCCGCCGGTCCAGCGCGCCCCAGCGGGTGCGGTACTCCTGGCCGAGAAACACCGATTCCGCCACCGTAAAGTGGGGGATCAGATTGAGCTCCTGGTGAATGACGCGGATACCCAGCGCTTCAATCGCCGCTGGATTGCCAAGCGGCAGCGGCGCGCCGTCAAGGGTGGCGCTGCCGCTATCGGCCTGGTAGACCCCGGCGAGGATTTTTATCAGCGTCGATTTTCCCGCGCCGTTTTCGCCAATCAGACCGTGAATTTCACCGGGATTCAGAAGCAGCGTGACCGCATTTAATGCAGTCACGTTGGCAAAGCTTTTGCCGATCTGGTTCATCGCCAGACCAGCGGCGGGATTCGCCCCGCCGGAGGATTGAGTGATCACTGCAGTTCGCCATATCCCAGCTGTTTGTAGACCGCTTTCGCCTCCTGCGGGCCTTTCACCGGGACCACCGGGATAAAGGTTTGCAGCGGCAGCTTCTGTTTTTCGAAGTAGCGAGCGACGTTATCGGCTGAAGTCTGGCCGATCAGGTGCGGCTGCTGGGCGACGTTGGCGACAAGCGGGCTACCCGGCTCGGCCATGATCTCCAGCGTCTCCGGGCCAGCATCAATAGCGGTAACCTTGACGTCTTTATCGCGGCCGGTCTCTTCCAGAGCCTGGACAATACCGATAGCCGGCTGATCCCAGCAGGCAACGTGAATCGCATCGAGTTTGCCTTTCGGATACTGGCTCAGCAGTTCGAGGGTTTTCTTCCGCGCATCTTCCGGCGAGTTGGCGAACTGTTCGGCCAGCTCTGGCTGAATAATATGAATATCCGGGTAATCCTTAAGGACATATTTCCACTGGTCGTAACGAATCCCGCAAATACGCAGGGAACTGGAGAATGCGTTAAATACCGCCACGTTGCCTTTGCCGCCCAGTTCATCGGCCATATAGCGACCAATGGTTGACCCCAGCGTGTAGTTATCGGAGGTGGTGTTATTGACCGAGTATTTTGAGACATGGTCAACGGTAAATACCGGGATGCCGGCATCGCGCAGCGCTTTAAATTTAGGCTCAACGGAACTGTCGCCCAGAATGCTAATTACCGCATCAACTTTACGCGACAGTAAAATATCGTGGTTATTAGCATGAACCTGGTTATCGCGTCCGCCGTCGACGCCGATCGCTTTACCGCCCAGTTTCTCAACCTCTTCGCTGGCGCCTTTATAGGCTTCGCGATCCCAGAAGTGCTGCGTGCCGACGACGGCAATACCGATGGTTTTTCCCTGAAGCGATAAAGCCTCTGCTGCCAGAGCGTTAACGGAGGCAAGCGAGAGCAGGCCCAGCGCGATGGGCAATAATTTCTTTTTCTGCGACATTCTTATTATGGTCCTGTAATGGAGGTGGTTGTGCGGAGCAGTAGCATGACAACAACAACTACACAACCTCAAATACAAAATATGTCTAAGTTATATCAACAATGTTATATCGCAGATTTGCCTGAGGAAAACGTAAATTTGTCATCTGCAACCTGAAAATATTTCATGATGCAGTTTAATCCCTTTTTATTTTGTGGGCTTAATTTGCTTGCAACTCTTATTTATTCAAATAAAGATTGCTGCTTAATTAAAATTATTCTGTCGCTGTAATATATCGCATCCCGGAATAGCGTAGAACTATTCTGCGTGGAAAATCCTTTCTCAGCAGCAGATTGTATGGTGATACGTATTTTATTCCCAGGATTCGCACGCTTTATTATAGCGGCCGTTAGCAGGTGAGAAAAAACCGCATGAGAAAACAACATAATCTGACCGTAATGCACTGGGGAACCTGGCGAGTACAGGCCGGTGACGGCAAAATTGAGGCGGTGACGCCGGTGCCCTGGGATAAAAATCCCTCGCGCATTGGTCAGTCGCTCCCTGATGCGGTCACCAGCAAGACGCGCATTCGCCGTCCGGCGGTGCGCGCCGGCTACCTGCAAAATGGCCCGGCTTCCCGCGACGGGCGCGGTAAAGAGCCGTTTGTTGAGGTGAGCTGGGAAGTGGCGCTCGATCTGCTGGCCCGCGAGCTGCAGTCGGTCAAAGCGCGCTGCGGTAATGAGGCGATTTTCGGCGGTTCCTATGGCTGGGCCAGCGCCGGCCGTTTTCACCACGCGCAAAGCCAGCTGCACCGGTTCCTCAAATGCTTTGGCGGTTATACCGCCAGCACTAATACCTACAGCAGCGCGGCGGGGGAGCGTATCCTGCCGCATATTCTCGGGCCGCTGAGCCCGCTGCACCGTCAGCATACCCATTTTTCCGAGCTGGCGCGGGAGTGCCAGCTGTTCGTCGCATTCGGCGGCCTGCCGCTGCGTAATGCGCAGGTCAACGGCGGCGGCGCCAACGACCATATGCTGAAATACTGGCTGGAAAAGATGCAGGCGCAGGGGACACGCTTTATCAATATTAGTCCGGTGCGCAACGATCTGAGCGCCGTGGAGAGCGCCGAGTGGCTCGCCGTCCGTCCCGGAACCGATACCGCGCTGCTGCTGGCGCTGTGTTACGTGCTGATTAATGAATCCCTCTACGACAGCGGTTTTATCGCCAGCCATACCGTGGGTTTCGCACCTTACCGCGCCTACCTGATGGGGGGGAGCGATGGCGTCGCAAAAACGCCGGAGTGGGCGGCGGCGATAACCGGTATTGACGCGCAGCGGATTGTCGCGCTGGCGCGTGAGATGGCCAGCCAGCGTACGATGGTCAATATCTCCTGGTCGATTCAGCGGGCGCGCCAGGGCGAGCAGGCCTACTGGGCGACGGTGGCGCTCACCGCGCTGCTGGGGCAAATCGGTACGCCGGGCGGCGGGCTGGGATTTGGCTATGCCTGCACCAATCTGGCGGGGGCGGGGCGTAAGGCCTTTTCCGGGCCGCGCCTTCCCGCCGGGGAGAACGCGGTGAACCAGGTGATTCCGGTGGCGCGCCTCTCCGATATGCTGCTGCATCCGGGCGAAGCGTATGAGTTTGACGGCCAGCATCTGCGCTATCCCGACATCCGCCTCGTCTACTGGGCCGGCGGCAACGCGTTTCATCATCATCAGGATATTAACCGCCTGTGCGAAGCCTGGCGGCGACCAGAAACGGTGGTGGTGCACGAACAGTACTGGACCGCGCAGGCTAAATTTTCCGATATCGTCCTGCCGGTCACCACGTCGCTGGAGCGGGAAGATATTGGCAGCGGCGGTCACGACGGTTTTATGATCGCCATGAGCGCACAGATCCCGCCGGTGGGCGACGCGCGTGATGATTACGCCATCTTTTGCGATCTTGCCGAACGGCTGGGCTGCGGCGAACGTTTTAGCGAGGGGCGCGATGCCGGGCAGTGGCTGAGGGAGATTTACGAAGCCTCGCGACCGCGCGCGCAGGAAGAGGGGATTACGCTGCCGTCATTTGAGGCGTTCTGGCAGCAGGGAGTGCTGGAGTACAGCGCGCCTGAGCAGCCGCAGGTTTTTCTGGCGGATTTTCGCGCCGACCCGCAGCGCTATCCGCTCTCTACGCCTTCCGGCAAGATTGAGCTCTTTTCAGAAACCATTGCCGGCTTTGGCTATCGCGAGTGCCCGGGCCATCCGTGGTGGGATGAGCAGGAAGCGGCCTGGCGGCGGCAGGAAGCTGCGCGCTGGCCGCTGCATCTGCTCTCCAGCCAGCCGCGTACCCGCCTGCACAGCCAGTACGATCACGGAAGCGTCAGCCGGGCGACGAAAATTCAGGGACGCGAGCCGCTGTGGATGCATCCGCAGGATGCACAGGCGCGGGACATCAGCGAAGGCAGCGTGGTCAAGGTCTTTAACGCGCGCGGAGCGATTCTCGCCGGCGTCCATCTCAGCGAGCAGATTTTGCCGGGAGTGGTGCAGATGTCGACCGGGGCCTGGTACGATCCGCTGGACCCGAATGAAAAAGGCTCGCTGGATAAGCACGGCAATCCCAACGTGTTAACCGAGGATCGCGGCAGCTCGCGCCTGGGGCAGGGCTGTAGCGCTCAAAGCTGCTGGGTGGAGATCGAACCGTGGCGGGACGCGCTGCCGCCGGTAACCGCTTTCGATCCGCCGAGGTTTATTGAGGGTTAGGCGCCCGGTAATACCCGGCTTACGGAATCAAAGCCCTCCGCGGGCGGATAGCCCGAACAGATGCGCAGCATCGCCTCCGGGAAAATCAGCCACGCTGCGTTCTGCTCCCGGGGGCGGCGCAGGGCGCCTGCCCGGGCTACATGTTCACAGTTGTCTGCAGATCGGTAGCCCGGATAGGGCGCGTTACGCCAGCCGCGGGTAGGCGCTGGCAATATCGTCGCCGGTAAACCGGGCAATCCAGCCTTCCGGATTATCGAAGATACGGATGGCGGTGAAGTTGGGTTCCGAGCCCATATCAAACCAGTGCGGCGTGTGCGCCGGGACCGAAATCAGGTCGTTCTTTTCACACAGAACCTGGAACACCTCGTCGCCAATATGCAGGCAAAACAGACCGGCGCCCTCGACGAAGAAACGCACTTCGTCTTCTCCGTGGGTATGCTCATTGAGAAACTTCTCCCGCAGCGCCTCTTTCTGCGGATTATCGGCGCGCAGGCTAATCACATCCCAGCTCTGATAGCCCTTTTCTGCAACCAGCTTATCAATCGCGTGCTGATAGGCGGCAATGACCGCTTCAGACGTTGGCGCCGCGCCTAAATCGCGGTCGGCCTGCCAGCGCTCAAAACGCACGCCTTTAGCGTTGAGCTGCTGCTGGATCTCTTCGGCGTTAGTACTGTGCCAGAGAGAGTTTTGCGGGTCGTTTACGGAAAATATGGTTAATGCGCTCATGCTGGGATCTGCTCCGGGTGAATATCGTCGAAACGCTGAACCTGCGGATGATGGCTGGCCGGGTCGCGGTCGCCGCGTACCAGCTGCAGGGTACGGAAACCGGCCTCTTCAGCGGCATCCAGCTCCTGATGGATATCGGACAAAAACAGGATGGCGGCAGGAGGCTGCCCCAGTTGTTCAGCAATATTGCGGTAGGACTGTACTTCACGCTTGGCCCCTACCAGGGTGTCAAAATAGCCGTTGAACAGATGAGTAATATCACCTTCATCGCTGTAGCCAAATAACAATTTCTGCGCAGCGACAGAGCCTGAGGAATATACATATAAATCAATACCCTGTGACTTCCATTTTTCCAGTGCCGGCAAAACGTCCGGATAGAGATGGCCGGTGAAGTCGCCGTTGACGTAGCCTTCGCGCCAGATAATCCCCTGGAGCGCCTTGAGGGCGGTGGATTTGCGGTCTTCATCCATAAACGTGAACAGGGTAGCAATAAGCTGTTCGGCGCCAGCCGCCGGCTGGGCGATCTCCTGGCGCAGGTTATCGAGAATGGTCTTGACCGGCTCGCCAAACTGCTGAGCGGTCACAAAACCAGCCAGACGTTCGCGGGCGTACGGGAACAGGACGTTGTGGACGAAGCGTATGTCGCTGGTGGTGCCTTCAATATCGGTCACGATAGCGCGGATCATGAGTTCTCCAGAGTGAGCGGTGGGTCGTGCTGACGGTGGCGTTGTGTTGAGAGCTGTTATTAAAGCCTAAGCGAAATAACATTATCATTTAGACGTCTAAGCGTCTTGATTGCCAAATATTAACATCGTGTTATAGTGGCTTCAACAACAGCATCACAGACGGTACAAAAAGAATGAGCAATAAGCCACTGATTCCTGAGAGTAAACTCCCTTCACTGGGCACCACTATCTTTAGCCAGATGAGCGCCCTGGCCCAGCAGCATCAGGCGATTAATCTGTCGCAGGGTTTTCCGGATTTCGATGGCCCGCGCTATCTGCAGGAGCGTCTGGCGTATCACGTCGCGCAGGGGGCCAATCAGTACGCGCCGATGACCGGCGTCGCCGCGCTACGCGAAGCGATTGTCAATAAAACCGAAGAGCTGTTCGGCTATCGCCCCGATGCCAATAGCGACGTAACCGTCACCGCCGGGGCGACGGAAGCGCTGTATGCGGCGATTACCGCGCTGGTCCGTTCCGGCGACGAAGTCATTTGCTTTGACCCCAGCTACGATAGCTATGCCCCGGCGGTTGAGCTGTCGGGCGGCGTGCTGAAGCGCATTGCTCTACAGCCGCCTTATTTTCGCGTTGACTGGCAGCAGTTCGCCGCTACCCTCAGCGACAAAACTCGTCTGGTTATTCTCAATACGCCGCACAACCCGTCAGCGACGGTGTGGCAGCGTGAAGATTTTGCCGCGCTGTGGCAGGCGATTGCCGATCGCGAAATCTACGTACTTAGCGATGAAGTTTATGAACATATCTGCTTTGCTGCCGAAGGGCATGCCAGCGTGCTGGCGCATCCGCAGCTGCGCGAGCGCGCGGTGGCGGTCTCTTCATTCGGTAAAACGTTTCATATGACCGGCTGGAAGGTGGGGTACTGCGTGGCGCCTGCCGCTATCAGCGCTGAGCTGCGTAAAGTGCATCAGTATCTGACCTTCGCCGTCAACACCCCCGCTCAGCTGGCGATCGCCGATATGCTGCGCAGCGAGCCGGAGCATTATCGCCAGCTGCCGACGTTTTACCGCGAGCGTCGGGACCTGTTTATTGATGCGCTGCGTTCCAGCCGTCTGGAAATTTTGCCCTGCGAAGGGACCTACTTCCTGCTGGCGGACTACAGCGCAGTCTCCGATCTGGATGACGTCAACTTCTGCCGCTGGCTCACCACCGAGATCGGCGTCGCGGCGATCCCGCTGTCGGTGTTTTGTGCCGATCCGTTCTCGCATAAGCTGATACGCCTGTGCTTCGCCAAACAGCCAGCCACGCTGCTGGCTGCTGCGGAACGCCTGTGCCGTCTGTAGTTATTTAACGGTCCACGCCTGAGAAAATTGACGGTCGCCGAACATCTCCACCAGACCGTTGATTTGCTTCAGGCGTAATACTTCGTCGGCGTCCATCCCTAACTCTTTGCCGATTTTCTCATCGGTCCAGCCGAGACGCGCCAGTTCCTGAACGATTTCCGACATCGCATGAATCTGGTGACGCCCGCGCGCCCGGTTATGGCGGATGGTGGCGGCCATCAGTGAATCACGCCTGGCGCTGCTCCTTTCCAGACAGGTGACGGGGAGATAGCCTTTCAGCCGTTTTTTCAGCGCCGCTTTGCCGTTGGCCAGTTCATGACGATGAAAACCATCGACAATCGAATAGCGCTCCCGCCCCTGTTTCAGCACCACGATAGGCTGGGTGAAGCCATCCGTCTCCAGCGAGGTGAACAACAGGCGTTTTTCCGGTGGTGCAAGGTTATTTGGGTTGTAATCATTAGGCGAAACGGCTTCCTGTTTTACCCACAGTACGCAATCAACCGGTTGGGATTTGAAGGGGCTATATTCATGCAGAATCTGGCGAAAGGCGTTAAGCGCAGTAATCTTTTCTTCTTCATTTTCCAGCGATTGCAGATAGCGTTCTATTTCCTGGATTAATTGTCGTTGCATAGTATTCCCCATTGCTGGCGCTTTTTATTCATCCGCTCGCGATAGCGTTTATATTGAGTCGCTTTGGTTGGGCTGAAAGAGAGCTGGCGGCACCAGTAATCATTGTTTAACAGCACTTTACAGATGCGCCGCCAGGACGGGACGTCTTTGGAGCCAATATCCGCCGGCTGGGTGTCCGGAATATCCAGCATGCCCTTTTTTTGATACCAGTGGAGATAGACGGCGATTTTATTGCGGTAATGCTCCGCCGTTTTCTCCGGCATGCTGTCGAGTAAAAACAGGGCGTAGCTTTTCCACGTATGATGTTCGGGTTTATCCAGCTTTCGATGGCCGTAGAACTGATTGTCGTGACCGGCGTAAACCCCGCCGCAGTGAACGCCGCTGACGCGCTGGCACATGGCGGCCCAGCGTTCAGGCTCCAGGACGTGGTAGAGCCACAGACCCTGGCGCTGCTCCGGGCCAAAGGGTTCGCAGATGCGCATATAACGCAGCGGTACCCCCGCCTGATACATCAGGTTATAGAGCGGGTTATAGGAAAGACCGCTTTTGCCGAACCAGGTCCAGATATCGGCGGTTTTCCAGTCATAGATGGGATAGATATACCAGGCGTGTCCGCCCGGCGCCGACGTGGTCCAGGGTTTGTCGTCGGCAAAGCGCAGTTTGCGCTGCGAGGAGATGGTGATAAACCGGTTAAGCGATTCATCGGCGCGGATGCCGACCATTACCGCGGCCGGACGATTTTGCGAGAACCAATCGGCGAATTCGCGGACGAAGGTTTCAAAACTCATTCCGGGTTGATAAAACGAGAAATAGTCGGGATCGGTGATGGCATCCTCCGGCGGCTGGCGCACCCAGGGCGCGCCGGGTTCCCAGCACTGCCACTCCGGCGTGAACTGGGTTAGCGAGTTCTGGGTGGTGAGAGGTAGCGCCACCCAGAAAAATTGCTCAATAACGTCGCGATACTCCTCGCGCATCTTTTCGCAATGAGCAATGGTGCAGGAGAACTGCGCTTCCCAGTCAATAAACAGGACGCAAATCTTTTTACCGGCCTGGCGGGCATGCTGCGCCGTGAGATGCAGCATGGTTGTTGAATCTTTACCGCCAGAAAAAGAGACGCAAACGCGGGAGAAGTTTTCCATAACCCACTCTATTCTTTGCTGACTGGCTTGCAGAACAGATTCTGGTAATGGAATTTTAATAAAAGACACAGCCATTATTCCTTTAATGCCAAAGAGACTGTGTACTTATATCATATTCGTTTCTTAATCAAGAGATTAGTTATCATTCACCAATTCAATGAAATCACTTTAACTATTCAATAATATTATTTCTTTCACACTCTTCGATAAAATTTGCGAAGTTGGGGTCGTCAAGATTCACCCGGTTGTAAATCATATAAATATTGATAGATGGAATTTTGAAGGGAGTCTCAATGATCCTGAATTTATTCTGAAAGCTAATGTGTTCTAAAATACATGTCGGAACGAAACCAATTATATCCGTTTGTTGAATAACATTAAGAATGGCTATGTATGAATCGCTGCTGAAAGAGATTTTTCTGTCAGAAAGCATACCTGCAGTTTGACTCTGAAAGGATTTTGTACCCTGATCGTTACAAATATAATAGGTGAAACGCTCCTGCATTATGGCTTTTGTCGTCGTTAGCGACGCCAGTCGCGGATGGTTTTCATTACACACTAATGAAATGTCCAGCTCCTGGATGCGTTTACAGACGGTCGCTCGTGATGACAGCGCCGTGGTGCTAAATATCAGATCGGCCTTCCGGTAGGATAACAAACTTTCTATCGATTCACCTGAAGCGAGCAGATCATGATGTTCAACCTGCAGATTTGAATCATCTAATAACATATGAATCAGGCTGGTGGTTTTGGGCGTTATAAAAAGCTGCGGCGCATAGACAACGAGGCGTTTCCTTAATTCAGAACGATTGGTGAGATTGATGGTTTGTTCTAACTGATTAAGGTTATTTTCCAGGTGGTGATGCAAATTAACGCCGACGGTAGTTGGGGTAATCCCTTTACCTGAACGCACGAATAGCGGATCGTTGAGCTGGTTGCGTAGCCGCTGAAGCGACTGGCTTACCGCAGACGGCGTAATAAATAGCGTTTCTGCAGCCTTACTGATACTTAAATGCTGGTAAATACATTCGAAAATAACGAGTAGGTTCAGATCGAACTTCTTGAGATCGTAAAGATTAGCCATTTTCAACGTCCTGTTAAGCTGGCGAGTAGAAAAAGAGGTTATTATATGTCTGCATTATATACATTACGTGATTATTCATTTTTTATTATTAATTGCTAATGCCTTATTAAGTTTATCTAAATATATACTACAGCGGCGCATTCCGCCAGATCCTTTTGTGTACTGCTAAACCCGGCGGAGGAGTTAGTTTATAAATGCTTATCTTGCCCCCATCATAATCTGTAGTTTTTCTTTATCTGGAAGCCCGATCGCTTGTTGCAGCATATTTTCTTTATTCATGTAATAAATAGCAGGGGTGACGCTGGCGCCGAGTTCGTCCATCAGCTGTTGGTTGAAATTAAGTATCTTCATTTGCTCTGGCTGAATACTGGTGGGAATATTTAGCGCTGTTTTGCCACCAGACTGCTCATAGTGATGCCAGGTTTTCGCCGGGTCTTTGCTGGCCAGGATGGCCGCCGCGACTGCGGGACTTTCCGGTTTTATGACGCCAACCAGCAGGGTGCGCAGCTGAACTTTCCCTGATTCTACCCACGGACGAGCCTGTTGCCAGAACTGTTGGCAGTAGGGGCAGAAGGGATCGGCAAAAACGTACAGAATCGTCGGCGCGTTTTCGTTACCGTCAAGCAGCCAGCGAGCGCTTTCCAGCTTTTTCCACATCTCCTGGCCCGCGGGGGTATAGAGCTCTTGCTGGAAGAGTTGTTCACTAAGATTAGTACCGCTTTCGTCGTACATATAGCCCGAGATGGCGTGTTTGCCGTCCGGCGTGAGGTAGATGGCGACGCCCATATCCTGATACTTCCCTAACCAGCCTTTCATCCCTCCGGGCGCCTCGAAGGGTTTAATAATGGTAATTCCCTGTTTTTCTATCGCTTTTACGGGGGCGGGAAGCTCCTCTGCAGAGCAGTAAAAAGGTAATAAGCTCAGAAAGAACAGTCGTTTTAACATAATTATGCCTTGTAAAATCAAAGAGAAGAGTAAGTGTAGCGGTAAAACCTATTACAGCCATAGGTAAGACCTGCGGCCGGGCGGATTGCCCTTTCGTTCTGTGGGTGATGTAATCCCTGAGCTGTTACATTAAGGTGTAGAGCGCAACACATTGCCAGCTACTGGCGCTGAACCTACCTGCGGGTGTTTCAGGTAACGGGGCCGCCTGCGAGGGCGGCCTTTTTACTTTTCAGCGCATATAATGCGAAACGCGACAGAAGTTTGCCATCGCGTTGACAGGTTCACAAAGTTGTCTTGTTCCGGTTGTTAGATAACGCTTATTGATTCGATAATGCAAACGCATTGGTCGAGTCAGGAAAAATTCGTTAACTTAGACCTCAACGAAAACACGGAGGAAGTATAGATGTCCTTAATTAATACCAAAATCAAACCTTTTAAAAACCAGGCATTCAAAAACGGTGAATTCATCGAAGTAACCGAGAAAGATACTGAAGGCCGCTGGAGCGTCTTCTTCTTCTACCCGGCTGACTTCACCTTCGTTTGCCCGACTGAACTGGGCGACGTGGCAGATCATTATGAAGAACTGCAGAAGCTGGGCGTAGACGTTTACTCCGTCTCTACCGACACCCACTTCACCCACAAAGCGTGGCACAGCAGCTCTGAAACCATCGCTAAAATCAAATATGCGATGATTGGCGACCCGACTGGCGCCCTGACCCGTAACTTCGACAACATGCGTGAAGATGAAGGTCTGGCAGATCGTGCAACCTTCGTTGTTGACCCGCAGGGTATCATCCAGGCTATCGAAGTTACCGCTGAAGGTATCGGCCGCGACGCGTCTGACCTGCTGCGTAAAATCAAAGCAGCTCAGTACGTAGCTTCTCACCCAGGCGAAGTTTGCCCGGCTAAATGGAAAGAAGGTGAAGCGACTCTGGCTCCGTCTCTGGACCTGGTCGGCAAAATCTAAATTTCCGTCTCCTTTCACGCAATTGCTGCGTTGGCGTCGCCTGCTCACCCCGGTCACTTACTGAGGTAAGCTTCCGGGGATTCTCAGGCTAGCCGCCTTGCTCTTGCGTGAAATGCTGAGGAAATTGCGTAGTAATATCTGGGCGCATCTGCGCCCGTTTTATTCCAACACCATGATGCAAGCGCATTCAGGCTGCCTGAACGAGGCCGCTTGCATGATGATGTTTTAAGCCCAGGAGATAAAAATGCTCGACACCAACATGAAAACCCAGCTCAAGGCCTATCTTGAGAAGCTGACCAAACCTGTTGAGCTGATTGCCACGCTGGATGACGGCGCTAAATCGGCAGAAATCAGGGAACTGCTGGCTGAAATTGCTGAACTGTCAGATAAAGTCACCTTCAAAGAAGATAACGGCCTGGCGGTGCGTAAGCCGTCATTCCTCATTACCAACCCAGGCTCCAGCCAGGGGCCGCGCTTTGCCGGCTCTCCGCTGGGACATGAATTCACCTCTTTAGTTCTGGCTCTGCTGTGGACCGGCGGCCATCCGTCAAAAGAAGCCCAGAGCCTGCTGGAGCAGATCCGCAATATCGACGGTGATTTTGAATTTGAAACCTACTATTCACTTTCATGTCATAACTGCCCGGATGTGGTTCAGGCGTTGAACCTGATGGCGGTACTGAACCCGCGTATCAAGCACACGGCGATTGACGGCGGCACTTATCAGAATGAAATCACCGAACGCAACGTGATGGGCGTACCGGCGGTATTCATGAACGGTAAAGAGTTTGGCCAGGGTCGCATGACGCTGACTGAAATTGTGGCCAAAGTGGATACCGGTGCGGAAAAACGTGCGGCGGAAGAGCTGAATAAACGTGAATCCTATGATGTCTTAATCGTCGGCTCAGGCCCGTCAGGCGCAGCGGCTGCCGTTTACTCAGCGCGTAAAGGCATTCGTACCGGTCTGATGGGTGAACGCTTCGGCGGCCAGGTGCTGGATACTGTTGATATCGAAAACTATATTTCGGTACCGAAGACCGAAGGTCAGAAACTGGCTGGCGCATTAAAAGCGCACGTCAGCGAATACGATGTTGATGTTATTGATTCTCAAAGCGCTTCCAGGCTGATTCCTGCGACGGTTGAAGGCGGATTGCACCAGATTGAAACCGCCTCCGGCGCGGTGCTGAAAGCGCGTAGCGTTATCATTGCCACCGGTGCGAAATGGCGTAACATGAACGTTCCAGGTGAAGATCAGTATCGCACGAAGGGCGTAACCTACTGTCCGCACTGCGACGGCCCGCTGTTTAAAGGTAAGCGCGTGGCGGTTATCGGCGGCGGTAACTCCGGTGTGGAAGCGGCCATCGACCTGGCAGGCGTTGTTGAACATGTAACGCTGCTTGAATTCGCGCCGGAAATGAAGGCCGACCAGGTTCTGCAGGATAAAGTCCGCAGCCTGAAGAACGTCGATATTATCCTCAATGCCCAGACCACAGAAGTGGTGGGCGACGGCAGTAAAGTGACCGGCCTGCAGTATCGTGACCGCGTGAGCGGCGATGAGCATCACGTCGCGCTGGCGGGGATCTTTGTACAGATTGGCCTGTTGCCGAATACCAACTGGCTGGAAGGGGCGATTGAGCGCAACCGCATGGGTGAAATCATCATTGATGCGAAATGTGAAACTAACGTGAAGGGCGTCTTCGCGGCGGGGGACTGCACAACCGTACCGTACAAGCAGATTATTATCGCCACCGGCGAAGGTGCAAAAGCGTCTCTGAGCGCGTTTGATTATCTGATCCGCACTAAAACGGCATAATTCATAATAAAGTAAGACCGAACCTGCACAGCAAAGAGGCTACCCCTGGGTAGCCTCTTTTTTTTAGCTCTCTGACGCTATCTCACCACCATCACCGGAATATGCGCATGGCGGATCACGCTTGAGGCATTGGAGCCGAGCAGATGCGTGCTGATAGACGGATTACGCGAGCCTATCACCACTACGTCGGCTTTAATTTCATTGGCCAGTTCATTGACCATATCGCGCACGTTGCCAAAGCGAACGTGCATTTTGATTCGCGACGGGTCAATGCTGAAATGCCCGGCCATTGTTTTCAGGCGCGTTTCTGCTTCATGCTGCAAATGCTCTTCAAAGCGGCGCAGATCGGCGGTAAACCGGCTCATGGTAAAGCTTGATGAACCGGGCAGTACGTGGAGAAGATGGATAACCCCGTCCTGCTGGGCTAAAAACTCCGCATGGCGAACGGCTTTATCGCTTAACTCCATTTCAAAGACATCAACGGGCATAATGATTGTTTTATACATATGCATTCCTCCTTGTTCGTCTGCTTTTATATCAACACATTATAGGAAAATATTGTGCCATTCAGGTCGCAAAATTGTCAGATCGGTTAGAGGGTGGCGTAAAAGTTTGTCAAAAGAGAGGCGTGGAGGAGAAGGTGCAGAAAGAGGATGTAGCGACATCCTCTGGATAAAGCGCGAAACGCTTCAGGCAGCGGGGAGATTAACGGTGAAAATCGCCTGCGGCCTCCGGCTGGTATAGCAGTTCCAGCACTTCAAGATGCGTTGAGGTGCCGCCGGGCAACTCCCAGTGAATGGCGCTGCCGACCTTGAGCCCCAGCAACGCTGCGCCAACCGGCGCCATAACCGAGAGCTGGGTGGCGCTATCGGTCACCTGAGCCGGGAAAACCAGCGTGCGGATGCGCTCTTCGCCGGTGGTTAAATCGCGGAATCTCACCTGGCTATTCATGCTGACAACATCATGCGGCATGGCTTCCGGAGCCAGCATCTGCGCGCGGTCAAGCTCGTCGTTCAGTGCGCCCGCTACCGGCGAGTTAGCGAATGCCGGTTGTTCCAGCAGCCTGTCGATGCGTTCTGCATCCAGTTCATTAATGATGATTGCGGGTCTGGTCATCTCATACTCCATGTTATCCAGGAACCTGTCCGTAAAAGAAAACCCTCACCGAAAATGGCAAGGGTTAATGTTCTCTCATCATACTGAGACTTGCGGATGGTTTGAAGTGATTAAACGCACATTCATCAACGAACAATAGTTAAACCGTATGAAACTTAGCCGGCTTTATCCAGCAGAAATTGTTTACCGCAGTTCCCGGGATGAGGCTGAGGTAAGAATGAATTTACCGCGAGAGGCGCGTTGATGGCCGCCGCTTTGATGGAAATTTGCATCTCGGTCAGATAGGCGGGATTGCCGTTACAGGTTAACTTGAAAGCCTTAACGTTCTGATTTCCATAGGCCTCTGCGACCGCGGCGTTGAAATCATCCCGGCTAACGGTCTGCCCATAGTGACTGGCCAGGAAATGACCAAGGGGGCTTTGTTTAATCTCGCCGTTCAGGCGCACCATGGTGCCGAAATAACTGTCAGGATCGAAACCAAAACAAACCCCGTGCTTGGCGTATTCATAACGCTCAAGACATGAATTGCCGCCGGATCCCGGCATCACGCCGTTAAGCTTATTCGCCATTTCCAGCGAAAGGCCGGTTTCAGCCGCCCGACATTTTTGCCCGGCTTTCGCTTCAGGCATATTGGGAACAGGGCGGGTCGCGCAGCCAAAACGCATCCAGCGGCGTTCGTCCACTCCGCGCGCGGCGATAGATTTGGGCAGGCCTGGCCACAAGCCGTGAACGGTGAGAAAATCGGCTTTGTTGTCTGGTTCCTGCTGCAGGCGGCACTCTTCCGGCTCGCTGCGGTTTCGGTCCTGCATACTCTGGCAAAACCCCGTTTGCCAGGAGAGGGCCAGCACGTAGCGATCGAAATCGCCGTATTGCGTTGCGATCAGCGGATCGGCGCTGACCTGAGGAGCGCTTAGCAAAAGAGCGAGAGCGACGAAATCCTTCCTGAACATTTTTATTCCTGATGACGAATGGTCATTAATAACTTTGAGTTATTAAAGCATAAAAAAGGCGCCAGCAGGCGCCTTTTCACACGGTTTCAGCGTTAGCGGATTGCGCTACCGGGAACGAGGACTTCGGTGGCGATAATAACCACTAATAAACCAACCAGTACCGGGACAGAGGTGCGTTTCACCACTTCGAACGGCGAAATTTTTGCCATACCGGCCACGGCGACCACGACGCCGGAGACCGGAGAAATGGTTCGGCCAAGGTTAGACGCCTGCAGCATCGGGATCGAAAGATAAGCCGGGTTAATGCCGGACGAGTGCGCCAGCTTCGGGATCATCTCAACGAAAGCATAGAAGGGGGCATTACCAGAGCCTGTGGTCATCGCCGCCAGCATGGTCAGAATGACCAGTACCAGCATCAGAATAATACTGGCGGAGCCGAAAGAAGTTGCAATGGAGATCAGGCCGTTAATAAAGCCAATGGTGCTCAGCCCCTGCGCAAAGACGCCAGCGGCGACCAGCAGCATCACCACACCGGCAAAGGCGTCGGCCATCCCGCGATATGCCGCTTCCAGCCCATTAAACACATTTTTAGTATTAAAGCCGCGGCAGAATTCCAGAACTGCCGCCAGCAGCATGCAGAGTACGAGGATGGTAATGATGTGCAGCTCCGGACCCCATTTGCCATCAAAAATCAGCACCCCGATTATCGGCGTAAACGGCAGGATGGCGTAGAAAGAAGGGGCGGTGGTGGTGATCTCGTTCACATCAAGCATTTCATGCGCGACGTTTTCCTTCTTATCCAGATAGCGCTGCCAGAAGAAGTGAGCAATCGCCATGCTGATAATCGCCACGATAGAGATAGGCAGCGTGGTTTTAAAGGCAAAGTCAATCAGCGGCATTTCGGCGGCTTTGGCGGCCAGCACGACGTCGCCGGAAGTCGGTGAGAGAATAATCGCCGCCGGGGAGGCGCAGATTGCGGCGGCGGCGCCGCGGCTGATACCAACGTTGACCATGACCGGGAACAGCGTGGCCATCAGCAGGACGCCCAAGCCGGTGGCTGAGGAAACAGCCAGCGACATCAGGCAGGCCACGAAATAAGCAGCGATCATAAGTAGATAAGGGGAGTTAATATAGCGCAGCGGTTTTGAGGCCAGTTTGACGACCATATCGTTGGCGCCAATATGCGTCATATAGGTGGCGAAACCGCAGAGCATCATGATCATCATGCCGAGGTCGCCGCCGCGGCTCATGAGCAGTATCTTAATATACTCAACGATATCGGTAGCAGAGTAGCCGGTGCTCTTTGCGTCGCCAGGTAAAATCTTATGCCCCATTAGCGCGCTGGCGATGAGTAATACTAAGCCACCGACGAACAGCACTCCGGTGGCGGAATAACCTTTAATGATATAGCGGGCGACGCCCACAATGACCACAATCCCAATCAGGATCTCTACTAGCGTAAGCATTCTTAAACCCCTAAACCATTAACCCAAAGAATCTACTGATAAATAAAGCGAAGGAAAAATTTAGTGAGGGAATGTGCCTAAAAAACGGGCAAAACTCGCTGATGCAAATCAATAAATCGATGAGAATCCCTGGATGGTTGGGCTTTACTGGCGTAACCGGCAAAACCGCGCGGAGAGTTTTTCAGATTTTTTGTAGCGGGCAAATCAAGAGTTTGCCTAATTTCGTTAAGGAAGTATTAAGCTTATCCTTGCTATTTTAACCCGCTCAAAAAATGATACTGGTAAGAGAAAAGTGTTAATGCATCGTCGATTTATAGGTTTTTTTCTTGGGTGCCTGGGGCTGCTGCTGTCGTCTACTTCTGCTAACGCTTCGTTCAGCTCGACGCTTCGCGATGGTTACAACACGCTGACTGATAACGTTGCGCAGACCTGGAATGAGCCTGAGCACTACGATCTTTATATCCCTGCGGTGACCTGGCATGCGCGTTTTGCCTATGACAAGGAGAAAACCGACAGGTACAACGAGCGCCCCTGGGGTGCCGGTTTTGGCGTTTCACGCTGGGATGATAAAGGGAACTGGCATGGCATCTATCTGATGGCTTTTAAGGATTCTTATAATAAGTGGGAGCCCATCGGCGGCTATGGCTGGGAGAAGACCTGGCGTCCTTTGGCAGATGATAATTTCCATCTTGGCTTAGGCTATACGCTCGGCGTCACGGCGCGTGACAACTGGAAATATATCCCGATCCCGGTAGTGCTGCCTTTGGCTTCCATCGGCTACGGCCCGGCCACCTTCCAGATGACCTATATTCCCGGCACCTATAACAACGGAAACGTTTACTTCGCATGGGCACGCATTCAGTTTTGAGGCGATTTTCCATAGCAATAAAAGAGATAAGCAGGCTGTCTTGAGGAAAAACAAAGACTAAAGTGAACCCTGCCCAAAAAGATAGAGACTTTTATCACTTTTTAGCAAAGTTGCGCTGGACAAAAGGTACCACAATTGGTGTACTGATACCCGACACAGTATTAGTGTCGATTTTTTCATATAAAGGTAATTTTGATGTCTAAGATTAAAGGTAACGTTAAGTGGTTTAATGAGTCCAAAGGATTCGGTTTCATTACTCCGGAAGATGGCAGCAAAGATGTATTCGTACATTTCTCTGCAATCCAGTCCAACGGTTTCAAAACTCTGGCTGAAGGTCAGCGCGTAGAGTTCGAAATCACTAACGGTGCCAAAGGCCCTTCTGCTGCAAACGTAATGCCTATCTAAGCAACGCGTCAGCAGAATATAAAAACCCGCTCTCAGCGGGTTTTTTTTTGCCTGCGTCTAGCGGCTGGCGGCTTGCGAAAACAGCCAGAACGCAGCGGCCGTCATGGCAAATGAACCTAACAGATTGACGAAAACGTTCAGCAGCGCCCAGCTAACGCGCCCCTGCTGCAGCAAAAACACCACTTCAGCGGAAAATGTGGAGAAGGTGGTCAACCCGCCGCAAAAGCCGGTAGTGATGAGTAGCTTCCACATCGGATCGACGTCCGTCAGGCGATTAAACCAGGCCAGACCGGCCCCGATAATAAATGCCCCTAGCAGGTTAGCGGTGAGAGTACCAATGGGGATAGCATGGTGCATGGGGTTAAACTTCATACCCAGCCACCAGCGCAAAACGCTGCCGGTGCCGCCGCCAAGAAATACAGCCAAAAGGAGTTGCAACACGATTGTTCTCTGCTTATTGATTGCGACTAAACTTCGAGTGTAGCGCGCGAAATACCTTGCTGGCTATGAATTACCTGACGGGAGAGAAAAGATGCTTGTTGCTGCCGGACAATTTGCCGTAACGCCGGACTGGACGGTCAATGCTCAGACCTGCGTGAGCATGATGCGTCAGGCCGGGGAGCGCGGAGCAACGCTTCTGGTGCTACCCGAGGCGTTGCTGGCGCGAAACGACGCCGATGCGGATTTATCAGTCAAGTCCGCCCAGCAGCTGGACGGCGGTTTTTTACAGCTTCTGCTGGCGGAAAGCGAAAACAGTCCCTTGACGACGGTGCTGACCCTGCACGTGCCTTCTGCAGAAGGGCGGGCAACGAATACGCTGGTGGCGTTACGTCACGGGAAAATTATTGCGCAATATCAGAAACTGCATTTGTATGATGCTTTCAATATTCAGGAATCCCGGCTGGTCGATGCCGGTCAGCAAATTCCGCCGCTCATTGAGGTCGACGGGATGCGAGTCGGGTTAATGACCTGTTACGATTTACGCTTTCCTGAGCTGGCGCTATCCTTAGCGCTCAGCGGCGCGCAGCTTATTGTCCTGCCCGCCGCGTGGGTAAAAGGGCCGCTGAAAGAGCATCACTGGGCGACTCTGCTGGCGGCACGGGCGCTGGATACCACCTGCTATATTGTCGCTGCGGGGGAGTGCGGAACGCGTAATATTGGTCAGAGTCGAATTGTCGATCCTTTAGGAACGACGATTGCCGGGGCAGGGGAGCAGCCGCAGCTGATTTTCGCGGAGCTTTCAACCGATTATATTCAGCAGGTAAGAGAGCGCCTGCCGGTGCTGCAGAATCGTCGCTTTGCGCCACCGCAATTATTATGACGTTTTTTTAAACAAGGCTTGATTCACCTTGTTACAGATTGCTATTGTGTCCGCGCGTCAAATAGCCGTTAATTGTATGCGTGTATGATGGCGTATTCGCAGCTTGTATTAGAGAAGAAGGTTAGCTATGGGTGAGATTAGTATTACCAAACTGCTGGTAGTCGCAGCGCTGATTATCCTGGTGTTTGGTACCAAAAAGTTACGCACGCTGGGTGGAGACCTGGGCTCGGCTATCAAAGGCTTCAAAAAAGCCATGAGCGATGACGATGATAGTGCGAAAAAGACCAGTGCCGAAGAGGCTCCGGCGCAGAAGCTCTCTCATAAAGAGTAATTCGCGACGAGTTTCCCGCTGAAGGAGGCTCGCTACCGACGGGGAAACCGCGTCGGCAAAGAGGCCGCAGCGATAGCGCTGCGGCCTCTTTTTGTCATCTGCACGGATTTTGCTTAAAAAGATGCAACTAACTGTTACCGCGTTGGGTTTTATTATTGGCGAGCAAAATGAGTGGCAGGAAAGACCGCTGCGCTACAAATATAACGCCGCGGTCGCAACAGGAATTACTTCACTTCCATACCTTTGGCCTGCAGGTCGGCATGATAGGACGAACGAACAAAGGGTCCGCAGGCGGCGTGGGTAAAGCCCATCGCCATCGCTTCGGCTTTCATCTCTTCGAATTCATCCGGGCTCACGTAGCGCTGTACCGGCAGGTGGTGGCGGCTCGGCTGCAGATACTGGCCTAAAGTCAGCATCGTCACGCCGTGGCGGCGCAGATCGCGCATGACTTCAATGATTTCAGCATTCGTTTCGCCTAAACCCACCATCAGTCCCGATTTCGTCGGGATCTCCGGGTGCGCTTCTTTAAAGCGCTCCAGCAGCTTCAGGGACCAGTTGTAGTCGGCGCCAGGGCGAACCTGACGATAGAGGCGCGGAACGTTTTCCAGGTTATGGTTAAACACGTCCGGCGGCGTGGCCTGGAGGATCTCCAGCGCACGATCCATACGGCCGCGGAAGTCCGGCACCAGAGTTTCAATTTTGATCGTCGGGCTTTTTTCACGAATCGCGCTGATGCAGTCGGCAAAATGCTGAGCGCCGCCATCGCGCAGATCGTCGCGGTCCACGGAGGTTACAACCACATAGCGCAGCGCCATATCGGCGATGGTTTGCGCCAGCTTTTGCGGCTCATTGGCGTCCGGCGTTATCGGGCGTCCGTGGGCAACATCGCAGAACGGGCAACGGCGGGTGCAGATGGCGCCCAGGATCATAAAGGTCGCCGTTCCGTGGTTAAAACATTCCGCGAGGTTAGGGCAAGAGGCTTCTTCGCACACGGAGTGCAGGCCGTTCTTACGCATCGCTGCCTTGATCCCCTGGATACGGGACGAGTCAGCCGGAAGTTTGATTTTCATCCATTCCGGTTTTCTGAGCAGAGCTTCACGCTCAGTTGCCACGTTTTTCACCGGGATAAGGGCCATTTTATCGGCATCGCGGTATTTAACACCGCGTTCCATCACAATGGGTTTACTCATAGCGTGCGTGTTCCAGTTGCGAGTGACGAAGGAAAGCGAATCAATTCAAGTAAATGTTGCATTTATCAACTATTTTTGAATTAAACGCAGGCAGTATATCATTGATACGGGGCATAAAGCAGCCTGCTTGCCGGGCAAATTGTAAAATAGTTGTTGTTTTATGCTTTTCCCACACGTGCCTTATCGACTAGAAAGCCTGACGAATTGTCCCGACGATCTCTTTCAACAAGGGTTCCTGCGCGCTGAGCTTGTTATAGTGCAACGCAATATCAATTTTTTCTTCGCGCAGAGGGGCGAAGTCGATCATTTTCAAAGGCCATATTCTGTCAACCAGAGAAAACATCCCGGAAGTTATCAGCCCCAGCATATCGCTTTCGCTGACCAGCGCCGCCTGAGTTAACAGATTGTAGCTACTAAAACCGCAGCGGCGTTCGCCGAGGTGTTCCTGCAGGCGACGCAGGATGGTGGTGTAGCGCTGCCCCTCTGGCTGCAGCAGAGCGAATTCATATTGACTAAGATTATCTGCGGTTGCAGGCAAGGCGAGAGCCGGATGTCCTGCCCGGCAGAAGATGTGCACGCTGTCCTGGTAAAGCACATGGTGCGTAATCGTCTGCCCGCTGTGGGGATAGCTGTCGATAAGCAGGTCCACCTGACGCTGGTTTAGCTGACTGACTGCGTCGTTGATAGCGATATTGTGCAGCAGTATCTGGGGAAAGACGGCCCGCAGTTTTTGGGTGATAACCGGCATGATTAACGCGCCAATAGCCGGGGAAGTGGCAATCGTTATCACCCGCTCCCGCTGCGTATTGCCGGTGAGATCCAGCGCGTTGAGAAACGCCTCCATCCCCTGACTAATATGCTTATGCAAATGCGTAGCGTAGGCCGTGGGGGTCACGCCCTGTCCCTTACGAATAAATAGCGGGTCAGGGAAGAGCGCGCGCAGCTTGTTGATTGACTGGCTTATCGCCGACGGCGTGATATTGAGTACCTTTGCCGCGTTAACGATGCCTTTATGGACGTAAACCGCTTCAAAAATAGTGAGTAAATTGAGGTCTATCGTACGCAGAATGCGAAACATCTGCCGACCGTGGCGATCGTCAAGCCGATCGCCTGATTCTGCCTGAGAGTTATTGTCGTCCACTCTTTATTTCCGCTAGTGATAATTAGCACCATTATAGCGGTCACATTTATTTTATTAGTGATGATAGATTGCAAATAAAAGGCTTAATCCGGCCCGAGGAAAAACGAGACGTCCCGCGGCAACGGGACGTGATGGCTAGCGGGATAAAATGTATTCCGAGGGCGGATCGTTCAGGAGCGCCAGCAGATGAGCGACCAAATGTGGCGATACGTTTTCCGGCTGGGCATCTGGCTGCCACTGACGCATCTGCGTCATCTCCATTCCGGCATAGCCGCAGGGGTTAATTCTCAGGAACGGCGACAGATCCATGTTGATATTTAGCGCCAGGCCGTGGAATGAGCAACCTCTACGAATGCGCAGACCCAGAGAGCAGATTTTCCGATCGCCCACGTAGACGCCGGGAGCATCGGCGCGCGGGTGTGATTCGATGTCATATTCCGCCAGGGTGTTCACGACGGTTTGCTCCAGAAGCGTGACCAGCTCGCGCACCCCCAGCTTACGGCGTTTCAGGTTCAGCAGAACGTACATCACCTGCTGGCCGGGACCGTGATAGGTGACCTGCCCCCCGCGATCGCTCTGAATTACCGGGATTTCGCCGGGAACGAGAACATGTTCGGCTTTGCCTGCCTGCCCCTGAGTGAATACGGGATGGTGCTCTACCAGCCAGATTTCATCCAGCGTAGTCTCGTCGCGGGTGTCGGTAAACTCGTGCATTGCCTGCGAGACAGGTTCGTAAGGTTGCAGGCCGAGCTGGCGGATGAGAATTTTATTGTGCTGCAAAACAACGTCTCCGCAGAGAGAGAATGATTTGAGTGGGAAAGTATATCACAGCAAGAAAGCGAGAATGACCCGGCGTGGACGCCGGGTCAGGGGAAGAGATTTACAGCACCATCCGAACGATTTCAATATTGCCCAGCTCTTCGTAGAGAGTTTCTACCTGCTCAATATGGGTTGCATTGATGGTAATAGAGACAGAGTGGTAGTTGCCTTTGCTGCTGGGTTTTACCGTCGGAGAGTAATCACCTGGTGCATGGCGCTGTACCACTTCAACCACCTGGTCAACCAGCTCCGGCAACGCCTGTCCCATTACTTTGTAAGTAAATGGGGTAGGGAATTCAAGCAGTTCGTTAAGTTTGGTTTTCATGTCAGCTCCGGTGTTACAACAAAAAATAATAACTCCCACGACGTGTGGGAGTTATCAGGATATCTAGTATATGGGGATGTAAATCACACTTTCAAGCGTTCGGTTTTTAACCAAACCAGTGATGGAACATTAATTTAATGTAATCAATGATTTTACCGAAGAAATTGCCTTCCGGGATTTCCTGCAGGACCACCAGCGGACGCTGATCGATGGTTTTGCCATCAAGCTGGAAGTTAATGGTGCCCACAACCTGGTTTTTCTGCAGCGGCGCGTGCAGCTCGGCATTATTCAGCACGTAGCTGGCTTTCAGATCTTTCATCCGACCGCGAGGAATCGTCAGATAAACGTCTTTATCCACGCCGAGAGAGGCGCGATCGCTATCGCCGAACCAGGCAGGTTCAGAGGCGAATTCTTTACCGGCTTTAATCGGGTTAACGGTTTCAAAGAAGCGAAAGCCCCAGGTCAGCAGCTTTTTGCTTTCGGACTCGCGTCCTTTATAGGTACGACCGCCCATCACGGCGGAGATGAGGCGCATCTGGCCTTCAGTTGCCGATGCCACGAGGTTGTAGCCCGCTTTATCCGTGTGGCCGGTTTTAATGCCGTCGACGTTGAGGCTGTTATCCCACAGCAGGCCGTTGCGGTTGAGCTGACGAATACCGTTGAAGGTAAACTCTTTCTCTTTGTAGATGGTGTATTCGTTTGGAACATCGCGAATCAGCGCCTGGCCAATCAGCGCCATGTCGCGCGCTGAGCTGAACTGACCATCGGCATCCAGGCCGTGAACGGTCTGGAAATGGGTGTTCTTCAGGCCCAGCGCGTTAACGTAGTTGTTCATCAGGCTGACGAAGGCGTCCTGGCTACCGGCGACGTAGTCGGCCATCGCCACGCAGGCATCGTTGCCCGACTGCAGGTTGATACCGCGGATCAGCTGGGATACCGGCACCTGCATACCCGGTTTGAGGAACATCAGCGAAGAACCTTTGAACACCGGATTACCGGTTGCCCACGCGTCGTTGCCTACGGTGACCAGGTCGGACTCTTTAAATTTGCCCGCTTTCATGGCCTGACCAATGACATAGCTGGTCATCATTTTAGTCAGGCTTGCCGGGTCGCGACGGGAGTCAGCGTTGTTTTCCGCCAGCACTTTGCCTGAGTTGTAATCGATAAGAATCCAGGATTCGGCGTCAATCTGCGGGGCGCCTGGGATCATAGTTTTGATATTCAGGTCATCGGCGCGGGCAGCGGAGGACAGCGCTGCCACGGAGAGCGCCGTAACGAGTAAACGAGCGGTAAAAGAGGTCTTCATGGTCTGAACAACGGCATCCGTGATGGAGTTAAAAAAAGTGCCTTACTATAACAAATGCACTACGAACCAGCATCCGACATTGCGTACGACTTTGTTAATGACTTTGTCATACGCAATGAACCGGGCGGCTGGACCAATGCCTTTAGTTGGCGCGAGTTATAAATGATTGCAGCTGAGCTTCGCTTTGCAGGCGCTGTTGGATCGTGCTGGCCTCCGCTTTGCTGCTGAATGGGCCAAGCTGAATACGCCATACCGCGCCGTTTTGCATGACGCGGCCCGGAACGGAAAATTGCTGACTCAGACGCTGCTGGTACTGTTGCGCACGGGACTGGTCGCTGACGGCGCCGACCTGTACGACGAAATCGCCGTTGGCGCTTGCCGCTGCGGCTGGCGTCACTGCTGCGGTCGCGACGGCGGCGGGCGCTACGCTTCCCTGAACAGAACCCGGCGCGGTAACCGGCGCGGTTTGCACCACGGGCTCGCTGCCTTCCAGCACACCGTTATTCAGCGGCGTCGGCGCGCCGAGAAAACCGCCGCTGTTGACCGGTGCGCCGGTGCTATCTTCCGGCTTCAGCGTTGCGTTGCTGATGGCGTGCACGTCAGTTGGCGCGGGTTGCCCCATTGCCGCGCTGCCGTCACCGTCAAGATTCGGGCGCGCCGGCAGGGCGTAGGTCTGTTTGGCTACCGTCGTACAGGCCATGCCCGGCCCGGAAAGCGAGCCGTCCGGTGCGACGATGATAGGGTCGATACGTACTTTGGTATTATTTGATGTATTCAGACGATCGGCTGAGGCGCGCGACAGTGAGATCACGCGATCGTTACCGTAAGGCCCGCGATCGTTGATGCGCACGACGATCATGCGGCCGTTCGCCAGGTTGGTGATCCGCGCGTAGCTTGGGATCGGCAGCGTAGGATGGGCAGCGGTGAGCTGCGTAGGATCGAACGCTTCTCCCGATGCGGTCAGATTGCTGTTGGGCTCGGCGTCGTAGATAGCGGCGAAACCGGCCTGGGTAAAGTTGGACGGATCCTGAACGATTTTGTAGCTTTTGCCGTCGCGTTCATAATCCTGATTCGCCGTGGCGTTAGGCGTTTCGTACTGCGGATCGGCGCCGCTAATCTCCACCGTTGGGCCATTGCAAACGGCCGGCTGTGGAGTGCTGACCGTTTTCTGTTGAACGTCTTCACCCGAACATGCCGCCAGCAGCCCTGCTGCTATGCAGATCCCCAGCCATTGCTTACGCATCGCGAACCCCTTACACGCTTTTCGACAACATTTTTCTGTGAGTATGGATCGACATGACGATACCAAACCCGGCCATCAATACGATTAGGGCAGAGCCCCCGTAGCTGACCAGCGGCAAAGGTACCCCCACCACCGGTAAAATACCACTTACCATACCAATATTTACGAAGACATAAACGAATAAAATCAACATTAAACCACCGGCCATCACTCGGCCAAAGGTGGTTTGCGCCTGGGCGGCGATCCAGAGTCCGCGCATGATAAGCAGTATATACAGCGCCAGCAGGATCAGTACGCCAATCAGCCCCAGTTCTTCCGCCAGTACCGCAAAGATAAAGTCGGTATGGCGTTCTGGCAGAAACTCCAGCTGCGACTGGGTACCGTGCAGCCAGCCTTTACCGCGCAACCCGCCGGAGCCGATAGCGATCTTTGATTGAATAATGTGGTAACCCGCGCCGAGCGGATCGGTTTCCGGGTCGAGCAGCATCATTACGCGCTGGCGCTGATAGTCATGCATCAGGAAGAACCAGAGGATTGGAATAAAGGCGGCGACCAGCACCACCGCAATACCAATCAGACGCCAGCTCAGGCCAGAGAGAAACAGGACAAACAGACCGGACAGGGCGACCAGAATCGAGGTTCCGAGGTCAGGCTGCGCGGCGACCAGCAGCGTGGGCAGGAAAATCAGCACCAGCGCGATGGCGGTATTTTTCAGCGATGGCGGACACACGTCGCGGTTGATAAAGCGCGCCACCATCAGCGGTACGGCTATTTTAGCGATTTCCGACGGCTGGAAGCGAACGATGCCGAGATCCAGCCAGCGCTGCGCCCCTTTGGAAATGGCGCCGAAGGCATCAACCGCCACCAGCAGAATAATACAGAAAATATAGAGATAGGGCGCCCAGCCTTCATAGACCCGCGGCGGGATTTGCGCCATGACGATCATAATAACAATCCCCATAGCGATCTGGCCGATTTTACGCTCCATCATGCCCATATCCTGACCGCTGGCGCTCCAGATAACCAGCGCGCTGTAGGTCAGCAGCGCCAGCAGGATAAGCAGCATGGTGGGATCGAGGTGGATTTTATCCCATAGCGATTTTTTGTTCGGATTATCAGTCATTATTGATCCTCCCCAGCCGTTACCGCCGGATTTTCAGTCGGCAGATTGGTGTTGTTATCGCCCAGCATTATATGATCGAGAATCTGACGCATAATGGTACCGACTGCCGGACCTGCGCCGCCGTTCTCAAGAATAATGGCTACGGCAACCTGGGGGTTATTGTAAGGGGCAAACGCCGTCATCAGTTTATGGTCACGCAGGCGTTCGGCGATTCTGTGCGCGTTATAGGTCTCATTGGCTTTCAGGCCAAAGACCTGGGCGGTACCCGACTTGGCCGCGATTTTATAAGGTGCGCTGGCAAAGTATTTATGCGCGGTACCGTTGCCTCGGTTGGCTACGCCATACATCCCGTCTTTAGCGATTTCCCAAAAGCCAGAGTGAATGTCTCCGACCGGCGGTTCATGCGGCTGAACCCAGGGCACCGGTTTACCGTCTTCCACCGTGCTTTGCAGCAGATGCGGTACTTTAACTACTCCGTCGTTAATCAGGATCATCAGCGCCTTGTTCATCTGAATAGGCGTTGCGGTCCAGTAGCCCTGTCCGATCCCGACCGGGATGGTATCGCCCTGGTACCACGGTTTCTTGAAGCGCTTGAGCTTCCATTCGCGAGTCGGCATATTACCGGAGCGCTCTTCCGCCAGGTCAACGCCGGTATAGTGGCCGTAGCCGAATTTACCCATCCACTCAGACAGGCGGTCGATGCCCATATCATAGGCAACCTGATAGAAGTAGGTATCGGCGGACTCTTCCAGCGCTTTGGTGACATTCAGATGGCCGTGGCCCCACTTTTTCCAGTCACGGTAGCGTTTTTCCGAGCCGGGAAGCTGCCACCAGCCGGGGTCAAACAGGCTGGTGTTGCGGGTTATGACCCCGGCGCTGAGCGCTGAGACCGCAACGTATGGCTTAACCGTCGAAGCCGGCGGGTAAACGCCCTGGGTCGCGCGGTTGACCAGCGGCGTATTAGGATCGTTGAGGAGTCCGGAGTAATCCTTGCTGGAAATACCGTCAACGAACAGATTAGGGTCGTAGCTTGGCGTCGAAACCAGCGCGAGGATAGCGCCGGTTCGCGGGTCAGTGACGACGACCGCCGCGCGGCTGCCGGCGAGCAGGGTTTCAATATACTGCTGGAGCTTAAGGTCGAGCGTTAAATAGATATCGCGCCCGGCCTGCGGGGGCACCTCTTTGAGCTGACGAATCACGCGGCCGCGGTTGTTCACTTCAACCTCTTCATAGCCGGTTTGCCCGTGCAGGACATCTTCGTAGTAGCGCTCGATCCCCAGCTTGCCGATATCGTGCGTGGAGGCGTAATTTGCCAGCTTGCCCTCTTTATCCAGGCGATCGACGTCTTTATCGTTAATTTTAGAGACGTAGCCGATAACGTGGGTCAGAGCGGAGTTATAGGGATAGTAGCGGCGCTTATAGCCTTTAACTTCCACCCCGGGAAAGCGATACTGGTTGACCGCGAAACGGGCAACCTGCACTTCGCTGAGGTTAACTTTGACCGGAATGGAGGTAAAACGATGCGAGCGGGCGCGCTCTTTTTTAAAGTTCGCCACATCGTCATCGGTGAGATCGATAACGTCGCGCAGCGCATCCAGCGTTTGCTGAACGTTGTCGACCTTCTCCGGCATCATCTCCAGCTGGTAAATCGTGCGGTTAAGCGCCAGCGGCGTGCCGTTGCGATCGTAGATAATGCCGCGGCTCGGCGGAATCGGGACCAGTTTAATGCGGTTTTCGTTTGAACGCGTTTGATAGTCGGTATAACGCACAATCTGCACGTTATAAAGGTTGGCGATCAGTACGCCGGTAAGCAGCAAAATCCCCAAAAAAGCGACCAGCGCCCGGCGCACGAACAGCGAGGATTCAGCCGAATAGTCGCGGAAAGAATTCTGTAATTTCATTCGCTGCTTAGTCTACCCTGGTCATCATTACTCACGGTGGTAAGGGTGGTTGGTGGTAATGCTCCACGCCCGATACAGACTCTCGGCCACCAGTACGCGAACCAGCGGGTGAGGTAGGGTGAGCGTTGAGAGCGACCAACTTTGTTCCGCCGCCGCTTTGCAGGCGGGTGAAAGGCCTTCCGGGCCGCCGATAAGCAGGCTGACGTCGCGGCCATCCTGTTTCCAGCGTTCCAGTTCGCGCGCCAGCTGCGGCGTATCCCACGGTTTCCCCGGAATATCCAGGGTGACGATGCGGTTTTTGCCTGCTGCCGCCAGCATCATTTCGCCCTCTTTTTCAAGAATGCGTTTGATGTCGGCGTTTTTGCCGCGTTTACCGGCGGGGATTTCCACCAGTTCGAACGGCATATCCTTTGGAAAACGGCGCAGATATTCACTAAAGCCGGTCTGAACCCAGTCCGGCATTTTGGTGCCAACGGCTACCAGGTGCAGCTTCACGCGTTAACTCCAGAGTTTTTCCAGCTCGTACAGACGACGGCTCTCTTCCTGCATGACGTGAACCATAACGTCGCCGAGATCGACCACGATCCAGTCCGCGGCGGCTTCGCCTTCAACGCCCAGCGGCAGCATCCCGGCGGCGCGAGACTCCTGCACGACGTGGTCAGCGATGGACATAACATGGCGCGTGGAAGTGCCTGTGCAGATGACCATGCAATCTGTAATGCTGGATTTGCCATGAACGTCAATGGCAACGATGTCCTGACCTTTCAGGTCATCAATTTTGTCGATAACAAAATCCTGGAGTGCTTTACCCTGCAAGAGTTCCCCCTGGGTGTGTGAAGAGTGAAAAACAATAAACAGCCTGACAGTATACCCGAACTGTTGGCAAAGTCGGGATAAATGTCGATAAACGGGCGGTGAAGGCGGCTATCATCCCATCCATCGCCGATGATTGCATCGCCATTTTTGTAAAACAATTTCTGCAAAGTTCAAATGGCGGATACAGCCTGGCTGCGGAGAATAGCAGCCTGCTTTGCACTGTCAATGGTCTGCGCGCAATTCTTCTTCCGCCAGCCAAACGGCCCGGCTATTTAGCACCCGCAGAGTGGTGAATTCAGGCTGGAGATCGATCAGGCTCCACGCACCATGCTCGATGGGAAAGTGCCACATCGCCGAAGCCGGCATGTGCAGAAGATGAGCGATTAACAGGCTCAGAACCCCCTGGTGACCGACGATCAGCAGATGATTAAGTTCCTGACACTGAGAGAGGGTGGCAGTAAAGCGGCAAACGCGCTCGGAAAAGGCCTGAAAGCCCTCTCCGTTGGTAGGCGCCGCATGCTGCCAGTCGGCGCACCAGGCGGCGTAGTTTTCAGCATCTTCCTGCTGCAAATCGCGATGGTGGCGCATTTCCCAGTCGCCGAAGAACATTTCATTGAGCTCAGCGAAGGTATGACGGGGGATGCTCCGTTCCCCCAGCAGCAGGCTGGCCGTGCGCTGGGTGCGCTCAAGCTCACTACAAAACACGCGCTCAAACGGAACGGCATGCAGACGCTGTCCGAGCGTTTGGGCCTGTCTGATTCCACGTTTCGTTAACGCAGTGGGGGCATGCCCGCTGTAGAGGCCTGCGACGTTGGCCTCGGTTTCACCATGCCGAACTAACCATAATTTCATGATGACCCTCTCGAAAGGCGTCTCTGAGACCGTCCTGGCTGCCAGGCTAGCAGTAAAGCTTTTGCTGGTGGATATACTCAAGCACGCTTTCCGGCATCATGTCCGCGCAGGACTCGCCTGCTTCCAGACGCTGGCGAATAAGGGTTGCTGAGATATCAAACCACGGCGTTTCGGCCAGGTAGATAACGCCTGCCGGGGCGCTATGCAGCCGCTCGACGTCATGGGTGAGATGCTTGTCCAGCCACTGCTGATCCTGCTCGCACGCCATCGTCAGCGGGTAGCCGGGGCGTCGGCAGACGATCAAATGAACGTTATCAAGGATGCTGGCATAGTCGTGCCAGGAGGTAAAAGTCAGCAGCGAATCCTGGCCTATGATAAACGCCAGCGGCCGTCCCGGACCCTGCTCCTGGCGCCACTCGCGCAGGGTCTGCGCAGAATAGGACGGCGTGTCGCGCCTAAGTTCACGATCGTCGAGGATAAACAGCGGCTTATCGGCGATAGCCAGTTCCAGCATATGCCGTCGCTGGTCGCTGGTCGCTTCGGGCTGCGGGCGATGCGGCGGCACGTTGTTAGGCACAATGGTGACGCGATTGAGGCCGATTTGGTTGGCCAGAATTTCCACCGGTTTGAGGTGACCGTAATGCACCGGATCGAAGGTGCCGCCGTACATCGCCTGTAACTGAGTCATATCAACCATCAATAAAAACGTCTGCCAGCGCTTTATGGCAGAGCAACAAAGAGAGACTTTCCAGCTCGGGCCAGACGGAGTGCCCGTAATCCTGCTTAAAGGTGAGCTCGGCGCGGGTCAACAACGTGACGGCCTGGCGCAGCTGGTCGGCGCTCAGGCGGGCCAGCGCGTCGCTGACCAGCTGGCGTCGGTTTTGCCACACCCGATGCTTGTCAAACAGGGTACGCAGCGGCGTATGGGCTGATTGCCGCTTCAGGTTGACCAGCAGCAGCAGTTCACGCTGTAGGGTGCGCAGCAGGATAGCCGGTTCACTGCCTTCCAGCCGCAGCTGTTGCAAAACGTGCAGGACGCGTTTGCTTTTACCCGCCAGCAGCGCATCAACCCAATGATAAGGCGTGAAATGCGCGGCGTCGTTGACTGCCTGCTCAACGCGCGGAAGGGTCAGTTTACCGTCCGGCCACAGTAGCGAGAGGCGCTCCAGAGCCTGCGCCAGCGCCAGCAGATTGCCTTCATAGCAGTAGCACAGCAGCTGGCTGGCTGCGTCATCAAGCTGCAGATGATGCTGCTTTGCGCGCGCGGCAAGCCAGCGCGGCAGCTGGGCATATTCCGGCGTCTGACAGCTAACCTGAACGGCACGGCTGGCAAGAGCGGCGATCCACGCGGCGTTCTCCTGCGCTTTCGTCAGCTTATTGCCGCGCACGATCAGCAGAAGATCGTCATGCAGCATGCTGACAAGCGTGGCGAGCTGTTCGTTGATTGCCGCATTGGGGCCGTTCTCCGGCAGGATCAGCAGCAGCGTCTGGCGGCTGGCAAACAGGCTCATCGCCTGACTGAGGGAGAAAAGGGCAGACCAGTCGGTGCTGGCATCAATGCTGGCGGTATGGTGTTCGATAAAGCCCTGGGCGGCAGCGGCTTCGCGGATGGCGTCCTGGCTTTCCTGCAACAGCAGCGGGTCGTTGCCAAGCAGCAGATAGGCCGCGCGCAGCCCTTCAGTGAGCTGCGCGCGGAGCTGTTCCGGGTACAACCGAATCATCAGTTACCCAGCGTGGTGGAGACGCGATTGCCGGAGGTGGAAGCGGCGTTCACCGGCTTCTCATCCTCTTTGGTGGCTTCGACATCCGCAACGTGTACGCTCGGCAGCTTACGGATCAGCTGTTCGGCTGCTTTGTCGTACATTTCCTGAATGATCATGTCCTGCTCGGCATCTTTCGCTAGCGCCGCCTGCGGGTTATCGAAGAACGAACGGTAGACTTTGGTCGTGATGGGATAGATATCATGACCAGGGATCAGGACGCTGGCATTCACCGTCATCACCATCTGATATTCAGCAGTACGGCCATCCTGGAAAATAGATGCCGTGTCTTTCTGAATGGACGATGACTCCAGACGCAGGGAAGGGATATCCTTGCGCAGCGTACTGGCATCAACCAGCTCGACGCCGTTCAGGCGCAGCTGATTACGGACAGCGCGACTTAATGGACCATTTGGATCGCCCGACTGGAAGATCATGGTTTTCATTGCGGTCGGAACCTGCGTAGTACTACGCAGGTGCCAGCCACAACCGGCGGTGATTAACACCGCCAGAGTTAACAACAATGTTGCCAGATATCGCACGCTTCCTCCCGCGCTTAGCCAACGACCAGATTGAGCAGTTTACCCGGAACGTAGATCACTTTACGCACGGTCACACCGTCGAGATATTTCGCGACCAGATGCTCCTGAGCCGCACGCTCGCGCACCTGCTCTTCGGTTGCATCTACCGCAACGGTAATTTTACCACGAACTTTACCATTTACCTGGACGACAACCAGCGTGGTGTCTTCAACCATAGCGCTTTCGTCCGCAACCGGCCACGGCGTGTTGTCAATATCGCCTTCGCCGCCCAGCTCCTGCCACAGGGTAAAGCTGGCGTGCGGGGTGAACGGGTTGAGCATGCGAACGACCGCCAGCAGAGCCTCACGCATCAGCGCGCGATCCTGTTCGCTTTCCTGCGGCGCTTTCGCCAGCTTGTTCATCAGCTCCATAATCGCCGCGATCGCGGTATTGAAGGTCTGACGGCGGCCGATATCATCGGTCACTTTAGCGATCGTTTTGTGTACGTCGCGGCGCAGCGCTTTTTGATCTTCGCTGAGGCTGGCAACGTCCAGCGCGGCAACTTCACCCTGCGTGGTATGCTCGTAAACCAGTTTCCAGACGCGTTTCAGGAAGCGGTTGGCCCCTTCCACGCCGGACTCCTGCCACTCCAGCGTCATGTCAGCCGGCGAGGCGAACATCATAAACAGACGCACGGTGTCGGCACCGTAACGTTGAACCATGACCTGCGGGTCGATGCCGTTGTTTTTCGACTTGGACATCTTGCTCATGCCGGTATAGACCAGTTCATGGCCTTCAGCATCTCTCGCTTTCGCGATGCGGCCTTTCTCATCGCGCTCAACGATCGCATCAACCGGAGAGACCCAGTTACGCTCGCCGTTCGCGCCAACGTAGTAGAAGGCATCCGCCAGCACCATGCCCTGGCAAAGCAGCTGTTTTGCCGGTTCGTCAGAGTTAACCATGCCCGCGTCGCGCATCAGCTTGTGGAAGAAGCGGAAGTACAGCAGGTGCATGATGGCGTGTTCGATACCGCCGATATAAATATCCACCGGCAGCCAGTAGTTCGCCGCTTCCGGGTCCAGCATGCCCTGGTCGTACTGCGGGCAGGTATAGCGCGCGTAGTACCAGGAGGATTCCATGAAGGTATCAAAGGTATCGGTTTCACGCAGCGCCGGCTGGCCGTTTACGGTGGTTTTCGCCCACTCAGGATCGGCTTTAATGGGGCTGGTGATGCCGTCCATGACCACATCTTCCGGCAGAATTACCGGCAGCTGATCTTCCGGAGTCGGCATTACGGTACCGTCTTCCAGCGTCACCATTGGAATCGGCGCGCCCCAGTAGCGCTGACGGGAAACGCCCCAGTCGCGCAGGCGGTAGTTCACTTTACGTTCGCCGACGCCAAGTGAAGCCAGCTTATCGGCGATGGCGTTAAAGCCAGCTTCGTGATCCAGACCGTCGAATTCGCCAGAGTTGAACAGCACGCCTTTTTCGGTCAGCGCCTGTTCGGAGAGATCCGGTTCGGAACCGTCGGCGGCCAGAATGACCGGCTTGATCTCCAGACCGTATTTACTGGCAAACTCGTAGTCGCGCTGATCGTGACCCGGAACGGCCATTACCGCGCCGGTGCCGTACTCCATCAGGACAAAGTTTGCCGCCCAGACCGGGATCGCTTCACCGGTCAGTGGATGAATCGCTTTATAACCGGTATCGACGCCTTTTTTCTCCATAGTTGCCATTTCGGCTTCGGCAACTTTGGTATTGCGGCATTCGTCGATAAACGTCGCCAGCGCGGGGTTATTGGCTGCTGCCTGCTGCGCCAGCGGGTGACCCGCCGCCACGGCCAGATAGGTACAGCCCATAAAGGTGTCCGGGCGGGTGGTGTAGACGGTCAGCTTGTCGGCGTAGTCGTTAACATCGAAGGAGATTTCGACGCCTTCGGAGCGGCCAATCCAGTTACGCTGCATGGTCTTCACGGTATCCGGCCAGTGATCCAGGTTGTCCAGATCGTTCAGCAGCTCGTCAGCGTAGGCGGTGATTTTAATAAACCACTGCGGGATCTCTTTACGCTCAACTTTGGTATCGCAGCGCCAGCAGCAGCCGTCGATAACCTGCTCGTTCGCCAGAACGGTCTGGTCGTTCGGGCACCAGTTCACCGCGGAGGTTTTTTTGTAGACCAGGCCTTTTTTATACAGCTCGGTGAAGAACTTCTGCTCCCAGCGGTAGTATTCCGGGGTGCAGGTCGCCACTTCGCGGCTCCAGTCATAGCCAAAGCCCAGCTTTTTCAGCTGATTCTTCATGTAGGCGATATTGTCGTAGGTCCACGGTGCCGGAGCTGTGTTGTTTTTCACCGCCGCGCCTTCCGCAGGCAGGCCAAACGCATCCCAGCCGATAGGCTGCAGCACGTTCTTGCCTAACATGCGCTGGTAACGGGAAATCACGTCGCCAATGGTGTAGTTGCGCACGTGGCCCATGTGTAGTCGACCAGAAGGATAGGGAAGCATCGACAGGCAGTAATACTTCTCTTTACTCTCGTCTTCGGTAACTTCAAAGGTACGCTTCTCGTCCCAGTGTTGCTGGACTTTTGATTCTATCTCTTCCGGGCGGTATTGCTCTTGCATGGCAGCCAGTGGTCCTGTTTTCAATACAGCTACAAAATGTAGCCAATGGATGTGTTATTTCAGATCGGCATAGCATAGCCCAAACGCCAACGTCAAAACAGCCTTTCACACACTTACCGCGAGGAAAGCGCCAGAGAATATTTCACGACTCTGTGGCATGACGGGCAGAGCTATGCGCAGATAACGTCTATCATTAGAAGAAGTTAACCACACCGGAGGCGAAAAGATGAACAAGGTAGCTCAGTTTTACCGAGAGCTGGTGTCGACGCTCAGCGAGCGGTTACGCAATGGAGAACGCGATATCGATGCGCTGGTGGAGCAGGCCAGGGTAAGAATTAGCCAGTCCGGCGAGTTAACGCAGAGTGAAATCGACAACGTCATTCGCGCCGTCAGACGCGATCTGGAAGAGTTTGCTCTCAGCTATGAAGAGAGCCAGGAGGAGCTCACCGATAGCGTCTTTATGCGCGTGATTAAGGAGAGTCTGTGGCAGGAGCTGGCGGATATCACTGACAAAACCCAGCTTGAGTGGCGCGAAGTCTTCCAGGATCTCAGCCACCACGGCGTTTATCACAGCGGCGAAGTGGTTGGACTCGGCAATCTGGTTTGTGAGAAGTGTCATTATCATCTGCCGGTTTATACGCCGGACGTGCTGCCGCGTTGTCCAAAATGCGGGCACGATCAGTTCCAGCGTCGTCCATTCGAGCCCTGATCGATCGGGTCTGGTGCATAATTATTGCATCGGGCCCGATTAAAAATGATTAATTGTAAATTTTTTAGCCAATATAAGTTATATATTGGCTTCCGTTTTAAGAATTCGTCGTGCATCTTTTTTATCTCAACTGGTTTGCTACACATTTTTTCACTCAGCTACGGATTATCGTGCAGCCCATCGCAGGTATCACCGCATATTCTATTGACCCAATTAGTTTGCAATAAGATGCTCGATGCACGAGGTGACGATGGCGATCGCTTGCTAAAGGTGGATGGGCTTTGCCTGATGCAAGGCGTGGCCTGTTGTGGTTAATTATTGGCGATGCGCCGTTACCAGCGCATCGCTTATTTTTTAACGAATAGTATTTATTTCAGCATATTTATACTGCTGTTGCCCGCCCATTTCAGAGGCATAGTTATGATAAGAGTTAAGGACCAGCTTGTTAGCGGAAATAGAGCCTTTACCGCAGGTTGCCAGATTTAAAAAGCCGCAGCGGTAGCCGCCATTTTTAACAGTCCCTGTGGTCATGGTGAGAGAACCATTGGCTTTGGGAAGGTGCGAATAAGCAGGTCATTTCTTCCCAAGCTGACTCGCTGATTAAAATTTCGCGGATCTGGGCCGATTTTTTTCCCGCAAACACATCGAATTAGCCTATTTAGGCTATTTTTTCCACCAT
>NZ_JAIFJY010000022.1:0-78438 GCF_051835185.1 Klebsiella sp. K5-306 | reverse complement strand
TCTGCGACAACATCTGGCAAGGCTGGGACGGAAGTCACTGTCGTTCTCAAAATCGGTGGAGCTGTATGACAAGGTCATCGGGCATTATCTGAACATAAAACACTATCAGTAAGTTGGAGTCATTACCGAATATCGGATGATTTGTATCGGAACTCATTACACCATGCGTTCCGATTAACGCCGCATAGCCAGTTGAACTTTGCTACTCTGTGAAAGGTAGTACCGTCTATCCAGTGCGGATTTAATTAATGGAATAAATGATTATGAGTGATAATGATACAATCCCGAAGAAGTCTACAAGCCAGATTAACAAAGCGGTATTCTTTACATCTGCTTTGCTAATTTTCCTTCTTGTCGCCTTTGCCGCCGTATTCCCGGATGTCGCCGACAAAAATTTTAAACTACTACAGCAACAAATCTTCACGAATGCCAGCTGGTTCTACATCCTTGCTGTGGCCCTGATTTTACTAAGTGTCACGTTCCTTGGACTCTCACGCTACGGTGATATCAAGCTGGGCCCGGACCATGCGCAGCCTGATTTCAGCTACCATTCCTGGTTTGCGATGCTTTTTTCGGCAGGGATGGGGATCGGCCTGATGTTCTTTGGCGTTGCCGAACCTGTAATGCATTATCTTTCGCCTCCCGTTGGCACGCCAGAAACCGTTGCGGCAGCCAAGGAAGCAATGCGTCTGACCTTCTTCCACTGGGGACTGCACGCATGGGCAATTTATGCCATTGTGGCGCTGATTCTGGCGTTCTTCAGTTACCGTCACGGTCTGCCTTTAACTCTGCGCTCCGCACTCTATCCCATTATTGGCGATCGCATATACGGGCCTGTAGGCCATGCGGTTGATATTTTCGCTGTTATAGGCACGGTCTTTGGCGTCGCGACATCGCTGGGTTACGGCGTTTTGCAGGTGAATGCCGGTTTGAACCATCTTTTCGGGGTGCCCATCAATGAAACGGTGCAGGTTATTCTGATCGTGGTCATCACGGGGTTAGCGACGATTTCAGTGGTGTCCGGCCTGGATAAGGGAATACGTATCCTGTCTGAGCTCAATCTGGGTCTGGCGTTGTTGCTCCTGGCGCTGGTCCTGTGTCTGGGACCAACCGTGCTTCTGCTGAAGTCATTTGTGGAAAATACGGGCGGTTATCTTTCGGAACTGGTGAGTAAAACGTTCAACCTTTACGCGTATGAGCCTAAGTCGAGCAAATGGCTGGGGGGCTGGACATTACTGTACTGGGGATGGTGGCTTTCATGGTCGCCGTTTGTGGGGATGTTCATCGCACGGGTCTCCCGCGGGCGAACCATTCGCGAGTTTGTCACCGGCGTGCTGTTTGTTCCCGCGGGTTTTACGCTAATGTGGATGACAGTGTTTGGTAACAGCGCGATCTATCTCATTATGAACCAGGGGGCCACAGACCTCGCCAATACTGTTCAGCAGGATGTGGCGCTGGCCCTGTTTAATTTCCTGGAGCATTTCCCGTTCTCTTCCGTGCTGTCATTCATCGCAATGGCGATGGTCATCGTCTTCTTTGTCACGTCTGCTGACTCGGGGGCAATGGTAGTTGATACTCTGGCAACAGGTGGAGTGGCAAACACACCCGTCTGGCAGCGAATATTTTGGGCCTCGCTCATGGGCATTGTCGCAATTGCGCTTCTCCTTGCCGGAGGGCTAAGTGCGCTGCAAACAGTGACAATAGCGAGTGCATTGCCTTTCTCAGTGATCTTACTGATATCCATATACGGACTTTTAAAAGCTTTGCGCCGGGATTTGACCAAGCGTGAAAGCCTGAGCATGGCGACAATTGCTCCTACGGCTGCACGTAACCCAATTCCCTGGCAGAGAAGGTTACGCAATATCGCGTATCTGCCGAAGCGATCTCTTGTGAAACGTTTTATGGACGACGTCATCCAGCCCGCCATGACGCTGGTTCAGGAAGAGCTGAACAAGCAGGGGACGATAAGCCACATCAGTGACGCAGTCGAGGATCGTATTCGTCTTGAAGTCGATTTGGGTAACGAGCTGAATTTTATATATGAAGTGAGGCTTCGCGGGTATAGCTCACCGACCTTCGCGCTCGCCGCGATGGATAATAATGAGCAGCAGACTGAACAACATAGATATTATCGCGCTGAGGTATATCTCAAAGAAGGCGGTCAAAATTATGATGTGATGGGCTGGAACCAGGAGCAGCTGATTAATGACATACTGGACCAGTACGAAAAACATCTGCACTTCCTGCACCTCGTTCGTTAATAGCAACATGCCGTCCTGGGGGCGGCAATTATTTATCCCGGCCGCAATATGAGGAATGCAGAATGATTTCACGCTGGAAATGGATTCTGAAGCAGACAGTTAAAAAGCTATGGTTCAGGGCAACGTTATTCGCCATTGTCGCGATAATAACGGCCCTTTTATCAATTCTTTTTAAATCAATGATACCTGAGTCGGTTTCCGTGAAGGTTGGTGCGGAAGCAGTCGATAACATTCTGAACATACTGGCATCGAGTATGCTGGCAGTGACCACTTTTTCGTTGAGTATCATGGTCACAGCCTACGGTTCAGCCACTACTAATGTGACTCCCAGAGCTACGCGTTTAGTTGTTGAAGACGTAACCACACAAAATGTACTGGCCACCTTCATCGGTTCTTTTCTCTTCAGTCTGGTAGGGATTATTGCCCTCAGTATGGGAGCTTATGGAGAAAGGGGGAGAGTCATTTTATTCATTGTCACACTGGTTGTCATTGCCTTAATCCTCATCACATTGCTTCGCTGGATACAGCATTTGACCTCTCTGGGAAGGGTAGGTGAGACAACGGCAAAAGTAGAACAGGCGGCCATCGAAACATTTATTGCGAGAGCAAGAAATCCCTGTCTCGGCGGATATCCATGGCTTGAGAACAATGAACAGCCGAAAGGAACGGTTGCAGTTTATCCGAAGAAGATTGGCTATGTTGAATATATTAATATGGTGAAACTTAGCAAGCTGCTGACCAATGATCCCCGTCATGTATACCTCGTGGCGCAGCCAGGCAGTTTCATCCATCCATCCATGCCCGTTTTGTACCTGAGTCAAGGCCAGGAGTCATCAATCAGCGCCGATTTACTTGAGACGATTATTGTCTCGGATGTACGTTCATTTGCTCAGGATCCCCGATTTTGTCTTAGCGTCATGGCCGAAATAGCCTGCCGGGCACTTTCCCCCGCAGTGAACGATCCTGGAACCGCCATTGATGTCATTGGCAGAGGTGTTCGTATACTTTCCACTTACGCGCAGAATAAATCTGATGAAATAGAAGTGAAATATCCTTCAGTTCATGTTGCACCACTTCAGAATAACGATCTACTGGAAGACTTTTTCTCACCTGTCGCGCGCGATGGTGCCGGTATGAGGGAGATACAGATAAGAGTCCTTAAAGGACTGTCTATGCTGAGTAAGGGTTGGCCTGGGATATTTTCTGAGGCCGCGCATAATTTAGCATTTGAAACATTAGAGCATGCAATACGTGCTGACCATATAGATTCTGACAGATGTCTAATAAAATCAATTTATTATAATTTATTTAGTGGTGAAGACTCTAATAAAAAACCATAGTTGTGGGGAAAGTAATTAGGCCGCAGGAAAGATAATGGCAAAAAAAATTCCGAGAATGGGCGTCAGTTTTGTGGCATATGCGGGCGTGTTAATTGCGAGATGTATTAACCTATGGAGAGCAGTTCCATCTATACTCCTGTCAGCCCATGCTGGAAATATTGTTATCACTAGTCCTATCACGGAAAAGTTAATTGTATATTCTAACCCTACGCAGTATTCCGCTTAATGGCTTGCTTCTTTGTGTCTTTTCCCAACAGTATCCGACAATAAAAAGTACGTGAAGTAAACCCAACAAAATAACGCTGTACTGTATGGTCAGTCAATGTATTAGATTAACAGCTTTCGGGTATTTTTCTAGTGCTTTGAAAAAAGGAATATCAGACATTTGAAGGAATTCAGGATGTCAACACCAGTTGCTTTAGAGAAAAATGGAAACGGCTTCCTATTCACTAGATGCAATAGATAGCGGTCCTCGTTATCTGCTGAAGCAAATATTGGAATTGCATTCAACCCTCAACGACTTCTGATTTTCAAGACAGTGTCTACTTGTACATAACACATATCTGCAGCACTGTGCTGAATTAGGGCCAGATGGCACTCCAGCCCCCTGAGGTAGGGACACATCTTCAAAGATTCCAGGTTTTTTCTACTACTTTCATCAATGCCATCTCTGGAAGGCGCTGAGTAGTTATCCGCAGCAACCAGCAGAGTTATGTTGCAGACGAATAATGCTGTCTACCGGATACTGGCAGCCCCGACTCCTCTGTACTATGAGACAAAGCTCGCTCATCTCAGTAAATATTACATTCGCTGTTCCGTGTTTTGCATCAAATCACATCCTGGTTTCTCTGTTATTTAAGCAGTTCAGAACGACTTTTCAGTAACGCTTTCCCCTGCGCCAGCAGCAGGTGATTACACTGCCCTTCAATTTCTACCAGCTGATCGGCAAGCAATTGCTGAGTGTTTGCGCTGAAAGTGCCGGTCAGTTCAATTCCCGGATGGTAAGTTTTCTCGCTTCTTCCAGCGGAAGCGCTCTGGAGTAATACCAGCCCTGAGCATAACTCTGTGGCCAGAACGTCTTCAGATAGTTCACCTGCTCCTGAGTCTCTACACCCTCAAACACAATCTTATCTGCAATGGAGCGGAACATCTCATGCAGTCCGGGAAGAAGATCATATCGTAAAGATTCAGTACCAATAGCACTAGTTAGCGATTTGTCTATTTTTATTTCATCTACATCAAGCGCAGTTACCAGATTAAGATTAGAATATCCTGTCCCAAAGTCATCGATGGCAAACCTGACACCATGATTTTTATATTTATCAATGTGAATTTTCATACCTTCAAAATCCCCTCCTTGACGCTCCGTAATTTCAAGAAGGATTGTTTTATATGGGATGTTATATTCAGAAATTAATCCTAGTAGTTTATCCCTGAATTTTTCTGAATCAAGATCGCTTGGATTAATGTTTACGCTCAAAAATATTTCATTCTGAATAGCAGTATGGATAAATTCTCGGATAGCATGGTTAATGACGAATAAAGTCACATCCTCCTGCAACCCTTCCCTTTCAGAAAGCGGTATAAATACTTCAGGGCTAATATTCCCGAGTCTTTCATCTTTCCATCTGAGCAAGGCCTCAAATCCGCAGATCTGTCCGTCTTCAATTCTGTAAATAGGTTGATAGACCAGCGACAGGGCTTCATTTTTCAAAGCCTTTACAAACCTTGCAGATAGTGAACTATTGAGTTCTGCTCTGTTCATAATGATAATATAAATCATTAAACCGGAAAGTAGTGACACTGTTACTAATAACATTTGTATGCTCCAGTGCTCTGAAAATATCCCCGTAAAATACCCACCTCCTGCAACACAGAGATCATAATGTAGGCTACATGCCCTAAACACTCTAAACCTTAGTGGAACGCTATCATGCCGATCAAGAAGAGGAGCATCAGGTCCTATATTGAAGTAATGCCTGTCATGCTTACTATTTCCGACAACAGCGCTAAAGTTTTTTGAATACATATCAGTTTCGAATCGTCTGAAGACAAATGGTGATAGGGTCACCATAATACCTTCAGAAATATATCCATTGACGGATATATCATCCATAAGCTTAATACCAAAAAGCCACACTCCTTCCCGCGAAGTCCATTTTTTATCAAAATGTTCCAGACTTAAGGTGGGACGTAAACTCCCCCACAGAGCACTACAGGCTAATTCTCCTTTTATGATGTAGCCAACATCTTTAATCAACGGATAGGGCCATACTACAACCCGAAGATGTAGGATATTTTCATTAGTACATGGACTGTCTCCTATATTCAAATGTGACTTTGCAGCAGTCTTGACAGATTCAGTCTGAACCAGGAGCGATTCAGAGCGAACAAGCACATCGGAAGTATAGTCTTTAATTTTATCCCGAAAAATCAGGTAAGATACGCTCTCAGATAATACAAAAAAAATATACCAGCTGAAAGAATCGATAAAGAGAGGACTGATAGATTATGTATCCACTTTCCAGGGCTAATCAAACGTTCCAGCTTACGACTAACCATGCAGATCTCCCCTCAAATTGAAAAGATATAAAGCTATATTTTCGCCAACTTCACTGACCGATTAGCTGGCACTGAACATACTATTCCAGTATACCTATTCTTGCCTTACTCATCCCGGGTATGAATCAAATAATGTGACATGGTTCGGATAGATACTGGTTATGATTTACAGAGATAATTCATGCGTTATTAATAGCCTCGTGAAGGCTCCAGATGCATGGTGCAACTTTTAAGCGATGCATGTAATGCGGTTTTTTACCCACTAGTATAGAACGAATATTCATTTCTTGCTGGGCGATCGCACACTAAGGTGTACACCAAAATAAAGACACTCTTTTTTGAAAAAAAAAGAGTAAAATGTTGTGTGACATCGGCATTACAAAACGAAAATTCATGTTATAATCGGGTTATTATTGATAATGTTACGCATTGCAACGTGTAACCGGATATCTGCATTTGGGTGAAGATAGCTTAAGATGGATAAAAAATATGATTTTTCGCTCAGTTATGAAGCCTTAACACGGGTATGTGAAAATGCAATATGTGAACATATTCGCAGAGCAGGTTCTCTGGAAGGGTTAGGTTTCGCACTTGAATATACAAAGGCCTATGCTATCCTGGAAGTATGGTCTCTGCTGGCAGCTGCTGGCGATACATTTCCAGCTCTCATTGAGAAAGACAGAATATATCTGTTGCAACTAATTTCCGGGAAAAATAATATAGAGCTACATTAAATCATAAATTATTTGGCAGAACATCTCCGTTTTTACTTAACGCCCGCCGGAATCACTGACGTGAGGAAAATGAAATTTGTTGTGCAATAATAATTCTGATTATTCTGGTCAGTCGGATTGGCCGTAGAGTTTCAGTATTCTTGTGCGATGACAAGGCGGGATAACTACCGTCATCGCGCCCTGTCTGGAATCAATGACTTCAGTTTTAGATATAAAGAAAAAACAATATACACATTAGATAAAAGTGAGAAAAACTCGTCCTGTATAACATCAGGTAGAGTAAAGCATTTATCATTAACTTACTGAAGACGGAATAACTACATTTATACCCGAAAGCTATTCTCTTTGAATCTACTTTAGATTTCTATTATTTCTGATTGCCATAGGCTTTTTTACAGTACCCTGTGATTTCCTTGACTTCACTTTATATTTTATTATCATCCCATATAATAAAACCAGCGAAATAGACAAAACAACATACAATAACATAAAAATACCTGTGTTAACAATTAAAAAAGGAGATTAGGTCGAGTCCGTGAGTGATTTTAACATATACGCGAATTGATACAACTCATATGTGCTAGCCAGTTTCATCTTTTTCTTTATTTCTTTTATAGGCTTTGTTGAATAAATCAGATTTCGGGTAAGTCTCCCCCGTAGCGGGTTGTGTTTTCAGGCAATACGCACGCTTTCAGGCATACCTGCTTTCGTCATTTTGTTCAGCGCTCGTACCAGGGCCATAGCCTCCGCAACCTGACCATCGTAGTCACGCAGCGTCAGTGAACCCCCGAACAGCTGTTTTACCCGGTACATCGCCGTTTCCGCTATCGAGCGACGGTTGTAATCTGTTGTCCATTTCCACCGCGCATTACTCCCGGTCATTTGCTGATTAGCCACTGCACGGTTACGGTCTGCATATTCACCGGGCCAGTAACCCGCACCTTTTCGGGGAGGGATAAGCGCGCTGATTTTCTTACGCCGCAGTTCATCGTGACAGAGCCGGGTGTCGTAAGCGCCGTCTGCCGATGCTGCCCTGATTTTTCTGTGAGTCTGCCGGATAAGACCCGGGAAGGCTTCTGAGTCCGTCACATTGTTCAGCGACAGGTCAGCGCAGATGATTTCATGTGTTTTACTGTCAACGGCGAGATGCAGCTTACGCCAGATACGGCGGCGTTCCTGGCCATGCTTTTTGACTTTCCACTCGCCTTCACCGAAGACCTTCAGCCCGGTGGAATCAATTACCAGGTGTGCGATTTCACCCCGGGTGGGCGTTTTGAAACTGACATTAACCGACTTTGCCTGCCTGCTGACACAGCTGTAATCCGGGCAGCGTAGCGGAACGTTCATCAGAGAAAAAATGGAATCAATAAAGCCCTGCGCAGCGCGCAGGGTCAGCCTGAATACGCGTTTAATGACCAGCACAGTCGTGATGGCAAGGTCAGAATAGCGCTGAGGTCTGCCTCGTGAAGAAGGTGTTGCTGACTCATACCAGGCCTGAATAGCTTCATCATCCAGCCAGAAAGTTATGGAGCCACGGTTGATGAGGGCTTTATTGTAGGTGGGCCAGTTGGTGATTTTGAACTTTTGCTTTGCCACGGAACGGTCTGCGTTGTCGGGAAGATACGTGATCTGATCCTTCAACTCAGCAAAAGTTCGATTTATTCAACAAAGCCATTTTGGGACTGGATATTCCTCTCTCAACTATCTAAGAGAATTTCCATTTGATGCGATTAAGTTAGACAGAACATTCATTAGTGGTATTGCCCACGTTGCACGGGACTTATCTATTGTAAGAAGCATAGTGTCTCTTGGAAAAGCTTTCAGTTTAGGTATAGTCGCAGAAGGTGTGGAAAATAATGAACAGTTTGAATTGCTAAAAAATATGAATTGCGATGAATTTCAAGGTTATTATTATTCGAAGCCTTTGTCAGGTGATCAACTGATTGATTTTTTGAGGGGCCAAAAAAAATAGGGCTGTATGTCCTATTTTTTCATATACTATCGTTTTCCCTTTTTAATTTCATACATTCTTTCGTCTGCATCCTGCATGATAGCAGAGCATTCAGTATGAATTTCCTCATCATATTCAATAATCCCTGCAGAAAAATCTATGTTGTATTTTTTTTGAGAATTAAGATTGTAGCTGGTAATCCCGGCCCTCAATTTATGAAGGAATTCTTCTGCTTCTTTATAGGTTGACTCGGGTAATAGAACACCAAATTCATCACCTCCTAATCTTGCAACAACGCTTTTTGAACTACTAAGATCTTCCAGCATATCTGCAAAATTGCAAAGTACTTCATTACCTTCTGAATGACCGAAGTTATCATTGATTGGTTTAAAATTATCGAGATCTATGATCAGAACACAGAATGTTTTTTTCTTTTTTTTGGCTTTTCTTAACGATTCATCCGTCATTAGGGCGAAAGAACGCCGGTTACATATACCTGTCAAAGGATCAGTAGTTGCTTCGTTTATTATTCTAAACTCATCCTCTACGATTTCTGCTAAATCTTTAAGCAATAAGAAGTCATCTCTGGTTAATATTCTTGGTTCTGTATCAATAATACATATTGTTCCAGCTATCTCACCATCTGGCAGTCTTACGGGATGCCCTGCATAAAACCGGATATAAGGATCATTTTTAACTAATTTATTTTCTTTGAATCTTGGATCAAGGCTTGCATCGGGCACTATTAATGGTTCACTAAGATCTACTGCTATTGTACAAAATGAATCACTTCTATCTGTCTCTTTTATCTTCAGCCCATAACATGACTTAAACCATTGCCTGTCTCTATCAATTAATGAAACAAGTGCTATTGGTACATCAAAGAGTTTGGTGGCAATCCTCGTCAATCTGTCAAATCGTTCTTCATATTTTGTATCAAGGATCCCCATAGAATATAATGATAATAACCTGTTCTCTTCTTTATGGTTTGTCATAATTTTCATCTTGAGTGGTTATTGCAGGGTAGTGTTGGTTATCGCTATCTTATCAGAATTGTCCTGGAACTCAATAATCCCAATATCTCATAATCATATAAAACTTAACAAGTTTCCAATAAATCATGATGAATAGTGAACTGTTACATCTAATCATCTGTGACCTGAAGCGCTCATTATACACTTCCATGTATTCAGAATGCATAATGATTTGTATATTAAAAATCGCCATAACTTACAATGACTTATTTTTTGTGGCACAATTAAAGCGCATCTGTTCAAATAAATGTAAAGACATTAATGCTTGATCTTCATGGTTTCTTATGAAAACCAGTGGCTGAAGAAACGTATGGCAGTTCTGAATCTGAACAAGACGAGACGGCATGAAAGGTTCAAGAAAATTGTCCAGGAAGGTACATAGTTTCCTTATCCAATATTTTCTACTGAGGGTATATTGTATCAGCTTAAGACAGGAACTGTTGATACAGAACAGAAAAGTTCAACACAGCCTGAATCTGCGCGACGCTAAATTTTTTCCTTCTGGCGAACCAACAAACAGCCCGTTTATAGAGAGATTCTGCAGACGACAAAAGGATTAATCCCTGAAATTGCACTGAATTGTCACCTGAAGATGTGCAGGACAAGCCAGATTACTCTTACAAGGGATACCATCGTAATTTAGCAAAAACACCTAAGACCTAAACGACAGCTAAGTACATAGTGCCGGACGGATCATGATTTTTTATTTAACTTACGGACTTCATTTTTCAGCAATTATCTTTTCTCTTCTGTTGTAAACTTATGAAAGCGTTACGCGAAATCCCGCAAGGTTACAGGGGTGTACCAGGCCGGAAATCGCGTAGCGCTCTCTTCTCTTCTGTTTCCTGCCTAACATGTACATCCTGGCATTACTCCAATTCTCCCAAAAACCGTAAAACAGCCATCAACCCGCGTCATTACTGGCTTCATGGAGGATCTGAGCAGAAAAAGGATCCTTTACGTATTTGGTTTTACCCGCAATAATGCGGGATAAGACAACAAAAGGATCCGCGCGCTGCGATTTATTGTCATGGCAGGATCGGCCCGTCAGGTGCAAAATACCTGTATCCATAAACAGTGCGTGCGCTACGTGAAAAATAACTCATGAACAGCATCATTCCCCTGCAGAATTCACCAGAACGCGTCTCCCTGCTGCCGATCGCCCCGGGCGTTGATTTTGCGACCGCGGTGGCACTCCGGCGGATGGCCACCTCAACAGGTGCCACGCCGGCTTACCTCCTGGCGCCGGAAGTGAGCGCCCTCCTCTGGTATATGCCTGACCAGCGTCACCACATGTTGTTCGCCACCATGTGGAATACCGGGATCCGTATCGGTGAAGCCCGGACGCTCACCCCGGAATCGTTCGACCTGGATGGTCTGCGCCCGTTTGTTAGGGTGCTGTCGGAGAAAGTGCGCGCGCGGCGCGGGCGGCCACCAAAAGATGAAGTGCGACTGGTGCCGCTGACGGATGCCAGTTTTGTGCGTCAGATGGAAAGCTGGATGGTCACCACCCGCCCCCGCCGGCGTGAGCCGTTATGGCCGGTCACGGATGAGACAATGCGCAACTGGCTGAAACAGGCGGTGAAGCGGGCTGAAGCTGACGGCGTGCATTTTTCGATCCCCGTGACGCCGCATACTTTCCGTCACAGCTATATTATGCACATGCTTTATCACCGGCAGCCCAGGAAGGTCATCCAGGCACTGGCCGGGCATAAGGATCCGCGCTCGATGGAAGTCTATACCCGGGTATTTGCGCTGGACATGGCTGCCACCCTGGCCGTTCCCTTTACCGGTGACGGTCGCGATGCCGCGGAGATCCTTCGCTCCCTGCCCCCGGCCGGCTGAGATTGGCACGCCTGGCATGACGTCCTGTATTCCGCTAATACGGAATACAGGAGCAGAGCGCATTCAGCCCCCTCCCTGCTCCAGCACACCAGTCCATCATGCTGATGACTGAACCGCCGTGGTCTTACCCGGTGACCTGCAATCCTGCAGGCATCAACATACCGCAGACAAGACAGGGCACAATGCAGGCATTCTGGCCGTGCATCCCACGGTGCGTTATTTCCTGAAAGCTCAGCGAATCATCCCGTTAACTGCGACAGTCATTGACCATCTGTGGCCCACATTTTTCTGCCATCCGGCTCCCGTTTCCTGATCGCATTTAGCAGCGTGAAGCTGGCGCCGGGTTATACAAACAGCTGCAGTCTCATCCTGCCGGGCTAAATCTGCAGTACACAGGGGAACGGATACCATCAGGTAACATGACCGTCTCAGCATCCGATTGAGATCTTCGTAAGGGGTATAGAGCTTTACTGAAAAATTGACTGTGGCATGTTATCACCCATGAAATAGTGAACAGACCAGGGAATACCCCCGTTAAACCCGCATGCCGTAGTCAATATCTGCGTATCAAGACCCGAAATCACATATTACAGTCAATATTGTTCGATCCGGGCAGACATGATAGAGAATAAATATTGACTGCGGTATGCGTGATGCATATCACAGTCAATGGAATGTCCTTAGCGGCATACGGCAGTCATGATATGCATATCGCAGTCAATTTTCTGGCTTCATCGCTGAGAGGGCTTCAGCCAGTTTAAGAGGATCGATGCCCGCAGCCTTCAGCGCCTTAATGACTTCGTCATAATTTTGCTCTGGCGCCTTCTCTTCTTCCTCATTGCGCGGAACCTTCACAGGGCCACTGATGAGTTTGGGGTTGCGATAATGCACGCTGAAATAGGTGGCTCGGCCACGTTTAAACTCGGTGTAATCCAGATAACCAATATCCCGCAGCTGCTCCATCGCCTTACGCACCGTGTGGTTCTGCGTATAGACATTTGAGGTGAGATTCAGCCGCTCACGCATCCGTTTCATGGAAATAGGTGCAGGATTCTGGGGAAGACTTTCGATGTAGGTATAAAGCGCCTGGGCTGATTCCTTGCGCTGCAGGGCGTCAATGGCTTTCAGCCGCAGCAGTACCCTTCTGTCCATGTGGTAAAGCTCAAACAGCTTAGGTTCAGCCTTGATCTCAACGATATCCTCGTTGATGTCATAATAGGCTGACTGCACCAGATGGGTGGTCCATCCTTTGGTCTCGCTCTGGAACTTCAACGTAACCGAGGCGAGTTTAAACAGGGAATTACTGATGCGATCGCGCATTTTTTTGTTTGAACGACGGGAGTCAAATCCGCACATCTTAACGAATTCGACGAACGACAGTTCCAGGGTGTCACTTTTTACCCCATACTCCGACATGGAGCGAATTATCCCCAGCCAGACTTTAAAATCCGTGTCCATATCAAGACGCGAACCGGTGATCTTAACGTCAGTGTACCCTTCGCTTTTGGCAATGGACAGCTGTACAAGCTCCTCAGTCGCGTCTGTAACGTTTTTCCGGTTCGCCTTGCTCTTCCCTGTTGATTTCAGAGTTGGGACGAAGAGACCGAGTCTCATGAGCGCTACTGGCTGCACGGTACTGGTGCTGTTGACATCCAGCTTAACAACTTCGCCGGTTGTCTTATCAACTTCCTGAAGGTTCAGAAGTAAGCTGTTATTTTCGCTCGTCATCTTGATCCTCAACGGTTATCCACAAAAGGATGTAGTAATACGTATCGCAGTCAACGGATATACATACCTCTGTAAATACCGTTGCATATCACAGTATTAGATTATGCATATAACAGTCAACATTTTACATTCCGCAGTCGATCCAGACAGACGTTAAAGCCAGTTACAGCGCATGCTGGAGCGATCCGGGGATCTCTTTTGGATCTCACTATGATCTCCTTGGGATCAATTATTGGATCGAGACCATGAATAACCCAGATACAAGGCCGGAAGCGCCATACCAGATATCCAGAACCCTGGCCTGATTTTCCTGAATACGCTCTGGAAGATTGAGATCTACAGGTACAACAATGAAACATTGACTGCGGTATGCTGAGTCGTCTTTCCTCTTTCTCGACACAGATGCGGTAAGCATCATACCATAGTCAATATATTACATACCGCAGTCAATTTCATTATAACTGGCTTATCCAGAGCCATCTTTAGCAACCCGACGTACGTGCAATCTGTGAATTCTGTGATTTTCCGCTTCCTCGCCGCTTTCTCACTCCGTGAGATCGCTTACTGCGGCGAGCGGCAGTGATTAATATTGACTGCGGTATGTACTCTTTTGTAATCCCCTGCGTTCTTTGCATCACCCAATGCGGTTCACTTTGCACTTTTTCGTGCACTTTGCGTTTTTATCGTTGCTTTGCAATAAATTCCAAGATTTAATAAAATAATGCAAAGTGAAGATTAAAGGATGTTCAGTATGGGACTCATGGATACACTCAACCAGTGCATAAGTGCTGGTCATGAAATGACGAAAGCAATCGCCATTGCGCAGTTTAATGATGACAGTCCGGAAGCCCGGAAAATAACCCGGCGCTGGAGGATTGGTGAAGCAGCTGATTTAGTTGGCGTGTCATCTCAGGCTATCAGGGATGCCGAGAAAGCTGGCCGGCTGCCGCACCCTGATATGGAAACCCGTGGGAGAGTTGAGCAACGCGTTGGTTATACCATCGAGCAAATCAATCACATGCGGGATGTATTTGGTACACGACTGCGCCGTGCTGAAGATGCGTTTCCGCCGGTGATTGGTGTTGCTGCTCACAAAGGTGGTGTTTACAAAACCTCAGTATCCGTTCACCTGGCTCAGGATCTTGCTCTGAAAGGACTCCGTGTTCTGCTTGTTGAAGGCAATGACCCACAGGGAACTGCTTCTATGTATCACGGATGGGTGCCCGATCTTCATATTCATGCTGAGGACACTCTCCTGCCCTTTTATCTTGGGGAAAAGGATGACGCCAGCTACGCTATAAAGCCCACCTGCTGGCCTGGCCTTGATATCATCCCGTCCTGTCTGGCACTGCACCGCATTGAAACCGAGCTGATGGGGAAATTTGACGAAGGCAAATTACCTGCTGACCCGCACCTGATGCTCCGTCTGGCCATTGAAACTATCGCTCATGATTATGACGTGATAGTTATCGACAGTGCACCCAACCTTGGTATCGGTACGATAAATGTTGTATGCGCTGCTGATGTACTGATTGTCCCTACTCCGGCAGAGCTTTTCGACTACACCTCCGCACTGCAGTTTTTCGATATGCTGCGTGACCTGCTTAAGAACGTGGATCTTAAAGGCTTTGAGCCAGATGTCCGTATTCTGCTTACTAAATACAGTAATAATAACGGCTCGCAGTCCCCGTGGATGGAAGAACAAATTCGGGATGCCTGGGGAAGCATGGTCCTTAAAAATGTTGTGCGCGAAACGGATGAAGTCGGTAAAGGTCAGATCCGTATGAGAACCGTTTTTGAACAGGCTATTGATCAACGTTCTTCAACTGGCGCCTGGCGTAATGCCCTCTCTATATGGGAACCTGTTTGCAATGAGATTTTTGATCGTCTGATTAAACCACGCTGGGAGATTAGATAATGAAGCGTGCTCCTGTCATTCCAAGACATACCACACATACTCAATCGACTGAAGATACTTCATCACCGGCGCCAGCCGCACCTATGGTGGATTCATTAATTGCGCGCGTGGGTGCTATGGCCCGAGGTAATGCTATCTCTCTTCCGGTATGTGGACGGGAAGTAAAATTTACCCTTGAGGTGCTCCGGGGAGACTCTGTTGAGAGCGCTTCACGCGTATGGTCAGGCAATGAGCGCGATCAGGAACTACTTACCGAAGATGCTCTGGATGATCTCATTCCTTCATTTTTACTGACCGGTCAGCAGACTCCAGCTTTCGGCCGCCGGGTTTCTGATGTCATAGAAATTGCAGACGGCAGCCGTCGCCGTAAAGCCGCAATCCTGACGGAAAGTGATTATCGCGTTCTGGTTGGTGAACTGGACGATGAGCAGATGGCTGCATTGTCCCGACTGGGTAACGATTATCGGCCGACGAGTGCTTATGAACGTGGCCTGCGTTATACAAGCCGGCTGCAGAATGAGTTTGCAGGAAATATTTCTGCGCTTGCCGATGCGGAAAACATCTCTCGTAAGATCATTACCCGCTGTATTAATACGGCCAAACTGCCTAAATCCGTTGTTGCCCTGTTTGCACATCCTGGAGAACTGTCTGCCCGGTCAGGTGAAGCCCTTCAGAAGGCTTTTGCAGATAAAGAAGAATTACTGAAGCAGCAGGCTGAGACTCTCCACGATCAGAAGAAAGCGGGACTAATCTTTGAAGCTGAAGAGGTCATTAGTCTTTTAACATCCGTACTGAAACAATCTCCCTCTCCAAGGGTTAATCTGAGCTCACGTCATCAGTTTGCTCCAGGGGCAACAGCATTGTATAAGGGCGATAAAATGGTGCTTAATCTGGATAGGTCCCGCATTCCTGTGGAGTGTATAGAGAAAATAGAAGCCATTCTTAAGGAGCTTGAGAAACCAGGAGTCTGATGCGGACACGCTTTAGTCTACGGTTATCTCCCTTTACTTCATTTCCTTTCTCACAGGCCAGAAAACATAACTGGCCTAAATATTCTCTCTGAGACCACGGTCCCACCTGCATCGTCGGTCAGGTTATCTTTCTGGGACCACGGTCCCACCTGCGTCGTCGGTCAGCTTAGCTGCCTGGGACCACGGTCCCACCTGCGTCGTCGGTCAGGTTATCTTTCTGGGACCACGGTCCCACCTGCATCGTCGGTCAGGTTATCTTTCTGGGACCACGGTCCCACCTGCATCGTCGGTCAGCTTAGCTGCCTGGGACCACGGTCCCACCTGCATCGTCGGTCAGGTTATCTTTCTGGGACCACGGTCCCACCTGCGTCGTCGGTCAGCTTAGCTGCCTGGGACCACGGTCCCACCTGCATCGTCGGTCAGGTTATCTTTCTGGGACCACGGTCCCACCTGCGTCGTCGGTCAGCTTAGCTGCCTGGGACCACGGTCCCACCTGCATCATTGTTTAGGTTTCCAGCCTGGGACCACGGTCCCACCTGCATCGTTGGTCAGGTTATCAGCCTGGGACCATGGTTGCATTGATGTCAATGACGAACTGATTTTTGACATGATTGCATCACGAAGAGCGGAATAATCTTGCAGCAGAACTGAAATATCTGGCGATTGAATAGTAATGGATCGGGATTAGAGCCGAGTATACTGAGTACAATTTGTCAAATTTCGCAGTGTATTCGGTTTAATCTCCTCCAGTTTTTAAAGGTCAATTGCTGCCGCTACGCGCTGTTCAGACCTTCGTCCGGCAAGTAACCAATCCAGGCTATTTTCACAACCCAGGGTGAATAACATCATTCCGTCATCAGCATAGCCACATCATGCATTTCGTCACACTGTATGATCTGGGGATTTCAGAGACATTACTTATCACAGGTTATGCAGATGAATAAGACTCAATAGATTGTTTATCCACAGTGACGGGGATATACATGTGGGTAGCTTCTTGAAAGACTTATGATGTAAATCCAGCCTCTTGACTCTCACATTGCCAATATATAGCTCGTGACCTGCTCCCCGTTGATTAGTACACCCCGATGTTAGTAATGTCTTCATAAGCCACATGAGGACATCCCCATGAAGAAGCGTTTTTCCGACGAACAGATCATCAGTATTCTCCGCGAAGCCGAAGCTGGGGTACCCGCCCGTGAACTCTGCCGCAAGCATGCCATTTCCGATGCCACGTTTTACACCTGGCGTAAGAAGTATGGCGGTATGGAGGTGCCTGAAGTTAAGCGCCTGAAGTCGCTTGAGGAAGAGAACGCCAGACTCAAGAAGCTGCTTGCCGAAGCCATGCTGGATAAAGAGGCGCTTCAGGTGGCTCTTGGGCGAAAGTACTGACGACAGACCAGAAGCGGGAAGCCGTGATGCTGATGTGTGATGCGACCGGTATGTCGCAACGTCGTGCCTGCAGGCTTACAGGTTTATCCCTGTCGACCTGCCGCTATGAGGCTCACCGTCCGGCTGCTGATGCGCATTTATCAGGGCGCATCACTGAGCTGGCACTGGAGCGCAGGCGTTTTGGCTACCGTCGTATTTGGCAGTTGCTGCGCCGTGAAGGGCTTCATGTTAATCATAAGCGCGTGTACCGGCTTTATCACCTCAGTGGCCTGGGCGTAAAACGCAGAAGACGTCGTAAAGTGCTGGCAACAGAACGTCTGCCGCTGCTCCGTCCGGCGGCGCCCAATCTGACCTGGTCGATGGATTTCGTCATGGACGCACTTTCCACCGGTCGCAGGATCAAGTGTCTTACCTGCGTCGATGATTTCACAAAGGAATGCCTGACGGTCACTGTTGCCTTTGGGATTTCAGGCGTTCAGGTCTCGCGTATTCTGGACAGCATTGCACTGTTTCGAGGCTATCCGGCGACGATAAGAACTGACCAGGGGCCGGAGTTCACTTGCCGTGCACTGGATCAATGGGCCTTTGAGCATGGTGTTGAGTTGCGCTTAATCCAGCCGGGAAGCCAACGCAGAACGGATTTATTGAGAGCTTTAACGGACGATTTCGCGATGAATGCCTGAATGAGCACTGGTTCAGCGATATCGTTCACGCAAGGAAAATCATTAATGACTGGCGGCAGGATTATAACGAGTGTCGTCCACATTCAGCACTGAATTATCAGACGCCATCAGAGTTTGCAGCACGGTGGCGAAATGTAAAATGTGAAGGTAAACAAACCGACCTTACTAACTGACGGTTGTATCTAATCCTGGGGGCAGGTCACTCGACTAACTTCATAATGGCGCGCCAAAAATTAGTAAAAAATTACCATATGGCTGTCATTGAATTTGTGAAGGTGAGTACCATGCCGACATCGGCAAAGGTACAAAAGAGTAGTATTGTTCCAATGTTAGAGCTAAAGCATGTCTAAAGTAGCAATTGCTGGGATAATGCTAAGGCAGCATCGTTTCTTGTTTACTCATATAAGTGCGTGTAAGGAAGTGAATATATCAAGCCCGGGCCATGGCCCGGCAGGATATATTTGATTACATTGAAGTGCCCTGCAATCATATCTGACGCCACAACTTCCTCTATGGATTAAGCCCGAAGACTTTCTAATAGGCCTCTCTGCGAGGATGAAATTTGTCTACGGATGAGGGGACAGTACAACAAGCAAACAGGACCTCATATTACTGGCTGGAAGCCAAGCTTTCTTTTACCGGGTATTGAATTTTGTTTTACAGTATATGCAAGCGCTTTAACGGGATATCGTCCGCTTTGTGAAAAAAGCGGAAGTAGCTAATCACAGTTTGAGTGGAGCAACTGAATGAAGGTCCTGTTTGTTCTGCGTACCAGACACAATCACTCAGACAGTGGCTTATTTAAAATATGTTAATGAAACCTAAGCAAGAGAACTGAAATGGACAAATTGTTAAATATGCTGCGTTATAAGAGTGAGGGGTCTGATATTGACTTCAAATCTACCCAGTACCGCTTTAACAATGGTTCTGAGGGTAATGACTCCAACTTATTGATAGTGTTTTATGTTCAGATAATGCCCGATGACTTTGTCATGCAGCTCCACCGATTTTGAGAACGACAGCGACTTCCGTCCCAGCCGTGCCAGGTGCTGCCTCAGATTCAGGTTATGCCGCTCAATTCGCTGCGTATATCGCTTGCTGATTACGTGCAGCTTTCCCTTCAGGCGGGATTCATACAGCGGCCAGCCATCCGTCATCCATATCACCACGTCAAAGGGTGACAGCAGGCTCATAAAACGCCCCAGCGTCGGCATAGTGCGTTCACCGAATACGTGCGCAAACCGTCTTCCGGAGCCTGTCATACGCGTAAAACAGCCAGCGCTGGCGCGATTTAGCCCCGACATAGCCCCACTGTTCGTCCATTTCCGCGCAGACGATGACGTCACTGCCCGGCTGTATGCGCGAGGTTACCGACTGCGGCCTGAGTTTTTTAAGTGACGTAAAATCGTGTTGAGGCCAACGCCCATAATGCGGGCGGTTGCCCGGCATCCAACACCATTCATGGCCATATCAATGATTTTCTGGTGCGTACCGGGTTGAGAAGCGGTGTAAGTGAACTGCAGTTGCCATGTTTTACGGCAGTGAGAGCAGAGATAGCGCTGATGTCCGGCGGTGCTTTTGCCGTTACGCACCACCCCGTCAGTAGCTGAACAGGAGGGACAGCTGATAGAAACAGAAGCCACTGGAGCACCTCAAAAACGCCATCATACACTAAATCAGTAAGTTGGCAGCATCACCGAAGATCGCGGGCGGAAACATCCAGATCACCGTCACCTCAGTTCGCAATGGAAACGTGAAATTCCAGCACGTTCAGGTGCATTATGAGCCGAACACGATCTATGGCCATGCAGACTTTACTGCGAACCTCTCTAAAGCCCAGCAAACGACGCTGCGGCAGCTCTATGACGGCTGCAACCCGCGCCCGAGGCGCGACCTACTGCGTGGTGGAGCCGATCGCCTGCAAGTCGGGGCGATGGAGTTTCAGTGCTCCCCTGAAGAGCTATTGTCGGGATTGATTGAAACGATCTACGCTATGCGAAACGCCCTACTACACGGCGAAGTAGACCCCGACCCGAGGGTACTGTCTTGCTATGAGCCAGCTTATCGGATCGTAATGCTGTTTCTAGGCTGCGTGAGATAAGCAGGAGATGTACCCTGTGTTCATATTTTTTAGATATGGCATTAGTCATGGCATTGATATTTTATTTGATATTTAATCTAAGTAAATTAATATGATATATAGGCAGTTGATAATAGAGTGGGAGTGAGGCTATTATTTAGCCTATTGTTTTATTTGATTTAGTGAGTGCCATTGATGATATGACTGCATTATCAATGGCATTTTTTATGGTTTAAGGCCGACGCTGAATCGAAGATATAGCAAATACCATGTGACCGTATCAGCAAATGCCATGGTATCGACAACCGGGTGCATTGCAGCGCTGTGCTGATGCCATCGATGCTCGCTTTGATCAGAACCGCTCTCTCGACCCTTGCCCCAGATCGTTAAATATGCGCCAGAGGAGCACCTCGTGATAGAAATTGTGAACAAGACAGCCGCCACTCGGAATCGAAGTATCCATATAGGTGAATAAAGTTTGCGGAAAATACGCTGAGAAAATAGAAAAGCGTCAATGAAGGGACATAGGAATGGCGATTAACGGAGAGAACGGTGTTAGTGCAGTCACCGTGGATGAACTACTCAAGCAAGGCCTTCGGATACCGAACTATCAACGCCCATACAGTTGGGATGTATCGACTGCTCTACAACTGGTGGATGATATCAGCGAAGCTCTTCGAGATACCGAACGAAAAGATATTCCCTATGTTTTGGGTGCAATCATTCTTCACGATGATGGTGAGTATCTCAATGTAGTCGACGGGCAGCAGCGCCTGCTGACTTTGCGAATGATTCTTGCGGCCTTAGATCCGATAAATCATCAAATTTCGATGTCTGGTAACAGCGACACTCCTGTCTCCCTAGTTTGGATAGAGCTTCAAAGGCGCCTGTCGCAGTTGGAAGATAAAAAAGAGTTTTTGGATTTTATCTGTCACAAATGTCAGTTGGTGCGTATTGTGACGGACGATATTGATGAGGCATTTCGTGTCTTTGATTCCCAGAACTATCGCGGCAAACCGCTTGCCCCTCACGACTTGCTCAAAGCACACCACCTGCGCGAAATGCACGATGAGTCCGCTGCTATGAAAGTGGCTGTCGTTGAGGCTTGGGAAGCCGTAAACGATGAGGATCTGGACAGGCTTTTTTCTACTTTTTTATACCGGATATCCAAGTGGTCACGAGGCGAAAGCTCGCTCGAATTTACTATTCGGGACATCGGCATGTTCAAGGGCATTTCATCACGATCCCACAGGTCATTTTCGCCAAATCTGCGATATCACCTTGCAGCACAAGCCGCTATGCCACTTCTAAGTGCATGGTCGGTATCCTCTACACATGATGCACGAAACGCCGGGCGCAGCCGCTTTCAGCTTGATGCCCCGATAATCGCAGGACGCTCATTTTTCGAGATGGTGACATTCATGCTTGACGAATTGAAGATACTGGAACAAGAGGTTATTGACAGAGGTTTCAAAAACTTTGGCCCATCTCAAAGTCGCTACCGCTACGTGTACGAATTGTTCATTGCCGCGCTGCTTTGCTATACAAACAAGTTTGGCGATGAAGATGTAGATGAAGTGCGAAATAGGTTATTCGCATGGGCATATGCCTTGCGGGTCGAGTTACTTCGTGTGCAATTTGTATCTGCTGACAACCGAGCGCGAGGTAAAAACGATGCAAATAAATCGCCTTTTGTTTTGCTACGTAATGCGATGACTGGAAGTGTTGTCCGCAAACTTCCAATAACAAGTAAGCCATACAGCGATAACCACGAAAAGGAACTCGTTGCTTTTATCAAGGGGCTGCAATGAGCAAGAAGGAGTTGAAACCTGAACTGTTAACAGTAGGCAAGTTATTCACTGACAATTATCTGATTCCTATTTATCAACGGAACTATGCTTGGCGGGCCGAACAGATTGAGCAACTTATTAGCGATATTCAAGACTCGGTGGTAGGGGGCCAGGACAACTATTTTCTTGGGAACCTTGTTGTAATCAAGCGGGGTAGAGAGGATGAGTTCGAGGTCATAGATGGACAACAACGACTTACAACCCTCTATCTGCTTCTTACCTTCCTGGAGCAAGACGGTGAGGGTGAGAAGCCGTCGGTTGGCCATGCAGGCCACTTGCAATATGAGTCGCGCGCACGGGCAACTGAGGCCCTGCTGCGAGTAGCACAGGAGGCGGCTAAGGAGCACGTTCGACCGCAGGGCTCCACGAGTAATGCAGATGCTGGCATTCATGAAGGCTACAGCATCATCAATCAGTTCTTCAAACAAAATGAAAACCTTAATCGCTCACGCGAAAAATTCTCCGATTTCTTGCTAACGAAGGTGACTGTCGTCCGTGCCTCGCTGCCACCCAATACCGACCTCAATCGCTACTTCGAGATCATGAACACTCGTGGGCAGCAACTCAAGCAGGTTGATATTGTTAAGGCTCGCCTGATGAGCAAACTGCCCAATCAATATGAACGCGAATGCTTTGCGTGGGTTTGGGATTCCTGTGCTGACATGGATTCTTATGTCCAGATGTCTCTGACCCGTGGTGACACAAGTTTGCGAAACAAAGTATTTGGTGATGAATGGTCCTGGCTGGAGGTGACCAGCTTCTCTTCGCTAATGGAAAGTCGTCCGCAATCCGGCATCAATTCATCAAGGCAATCCTCCGAAGGGGTATCGTTGTCCTTGGATGAGGCGTTGTCAAAATACGCTAAAGAGCTCGAGTCAAATTCCACTGAAGACGAGGGCAACGAGCGGTTTCGTTCGACTATTGAGTTTCCGGCCTTTCTGCTACACGTTCTAAGAATTATGAAAGGCGATGAGGTCGAAGACGAAGGCCTGCTTGACGACAAGCGCCTCATCAAGTCATTTGACGACGCCGTAAATAATGTACCCGATGCTAAAGCCGATTGGGTGCGTAGTTTTGCATTTATGCTTCTCAAGTGCCGCAACCTCTTCGATGGCTTCATCTTGAAGCGTCAATTCACGGCAAACATCGGTGACGATGGCGATTGGTCTCTCCAGCGACTGAAAAAAGGAGGCGGGGACAAGAAGCCAACCCCGACGTACATCCATGTTTTCTCGGCCAGCAATGGAAGCTTAGAGGAGGACGGGAGTGCTGACCCACATACCCGAGATGTATTGCTGCTTCAGTCCATGCTTCGGATTACCTACACTTCTCCGCGAACGATGCACTGGATTACCAAAGTTCTTCGCTGGCTCTCCGTTAAAGCCCCTCGAGACGTGAAACATGCGGATCTTGCCGATTTGTTGAAGGGATATGCCCGCAGCAAGGTTAAAGAGACATTCTCCTTTGAGAAAGATCAGCAACCACAAGGGTTTGGTATCAGCCGTATCGTCTTTTCGTATCTCGACTATCTTCTGTTGAGTGACTCCTCAAAACGAGATTTCAAATTTCAGTTCAGAACTTCCATTGAGCACTTCTATCCACAGCATCCTGACAAAGAACAGTCGGGCGCGGTTGTTTCAGGTTCTAGCCTTAACCTGCTTGGCAACCTCGCGCTCGTAAGCGTCAGCGCGAACTCAAAATTCAGCAATAGCCTCCCCAGAGCAAAGGCCGAAAACTTCAAGGATACAATTGAACTTCAAAGTCCCAAGCTCAAGAGAATGGCGGAAATCACCCGAAATACAAACTGGGACGATCAGCAGATAACAGCACATCATGAAGCGATGGTGACATTGCTTCGTGATGATGTAAGTCTGGTGGAGGCAAGCGGAAGATCCAACCCAGGGCGTTGACTTCTTTGAATAACTGCTTTTGGATGAATATCCTTTGTGGTGTACAAGTTGTCAGTCTAAAAGCGTTTTGCGTCGGGCGACACGATCAGTACAGTCTCCAAGTTTTCTTACCATGGTATTTTGTATGGTATCGACATGCAGATATAATTCTATTTTATTGATTTTATAGTGTTTTAAGACAGCATTGATCATCGAGTGGGTAACATAGGCTTAATACATTCCTTGCTCCTCGCACCGGAGCACATCACAGATACTGATTGAGATCCACTTCACGCAGCGGCTGGTTTTGACGTTCTGTTATCATTTGCACTAGGTCTTTTTCGTCCAGCTCATCGAGCATTTGTTCATACAGAGCCGCGGGCACACAATAAAAAACAGGGCGGTTGCGGTCAATAATCGCGACCGGGTAGCCGCCGCCGGCACTGGCGGTGGCCACCGGATCGTTTTTAAGTTCGCTGATGCTGGCAGTCACATCACACAGAATGATATTTGTCATGGTCCCCCCCTGAGACAAGTCATCTGTATGATCGGTAAAGTAAGCTCTTGCGGCAAGTCCCGTCTGTCATTTCGACGGTCAGAAACGGGCAACCGGCAGCTCCTTCCAGCGGGTGGTATATGCCGGTGACAGCATCTCCCGTTTCATCTGCCAGTCCGGCGCAATACCCCGTCCGGCAAACCAGACTTTCCCGAGTCCGGAATGATTAATGCCGTCGAGTACCTTCATCAGCGCATCGCTGTGCGGCCGTGGCTGCACGTCATCGAACAGATTCAGCTGCGCGACGCCGTTCGGACTGAAATCATTGAGCATTATCCCCGCTTTTGCGTAGCGGTGGCCATCGAGCCAGATCCTGTCCAGAGACCTGACCGCAGCCGCGATAATGTCCCGGGTGTCACGGGTAGGGGTGTGCAGTTTTTCCGTGGCCACGTTACCGTAATACGGCTCATTAACCGCAAAAGGGGATGTCTTGATGAAGGTGCTGATATGCCGGCAGTACTGTCGCTCACCGCGCAACTTTTCCGCCGCGCGCTCGGCATACTGGCAGACGGCCTGGCGCATTTCTTCGTAGGTGGTGATCCGCTGCCCGAAGCTGCGACTGCAGACAATCTGCTGTTTCGGCGGCGGCGCTTCCTCCAGTGAAATGCAACTCTCGCCGTTCAGCTCACGTACCGTGCGCTCCAGCACTACGTTGAAGTTTTTCCGGATAAATGTAGGGTTCGTCAGCGACAGCTGTAGGGCGGTGGTGATCCCCATAACGTGCAGCTTTTTCGCTATCCGGTTCCCCACGCCCCAGATTTCTTCCACCGGCTGCAGGCTGAGTAATTTTGCCGTTCTGCGTGGATTATCGGGCGACAGCGCCAGCACCCCCCTGAATTGTGGCCATTCCTTTGACGCCCACTGCGCCGATTTGGCCAGTGTTTTTGTGGCGCCGAAGCCGACACCGATCGTCAGTCCGGTTCCACTGAGAACATGCCCACGCAGCTGCCTGCCAAAATCCTCCAGATCCATACAGTGGCCAATTCCCCGGGCATCCAGGAAACATTCGTCAATTGAGTATTGTTCGACGCGGGGCGACAGCTCTTCCAGCAGGGCGACCACACGGTTACTCAGGCTCGCGTAGAGCTCGTAGTTGCTGGAAAAAACGTACAATTTTTCAGGAAACTGCGCCTCTTTGAGCTGGAACCAGGGGGTTCCCATCTTTATACCCAGCAGTTTGGCTTCAGCACTCCGGGCAATAACGCAGCCATCGTTGTTACTGAGAACGACGACAGGTTTGCCGCGCAAATCCGGCCTGAAAACCTTCTCGCAACTGGCGTAGAAGGAGTTGACGTCAGCCAGGGCGAACATCAGTCTGCCCTCCGGGTTTTATGAATGAAGGCTGTCACCACGCCGAAAATTTGCAGCGTTTCCGGATCCGGGTACAGGGAAGGGAAGTCCGGGTTCATCGCCTGCAGGGCTGGCCGCGGCGTCAGAAGCAGGCGTTTTACCGTAAATTCACCCTCAATTTCCGCGATAACAATATCCCCGTGCCGCGGCTGTTCTGCTTTATCCACGACCAACAGATCGCCGGAATAGAGGCCAATATCAGTCATTGAGTTGCCAATCGCCCTGACAAAATAGGTGGAGTGGCGCCGGTGAATGCAGTACTCATTCAGATCCAGTTCAGACTCAGTGTAGTCTGCTGCCGGTGACGGAAAACCCGCAGGGCATCGCTCTGTGAACAAAGGAATTTTTACTATGCTGGCTTCTGATACTGCAGGAATGAACTTCATCGTTTTTTCCCTCGCTTAAGGCTGTATATATATACAGTGTGCGCCGGGAGACCGGTAAAGATCAAGGGGTGAAAGTCCCCGACCATTGAAGGACCAGCAATCCACAGGGTCCCCGAGTCATGCGTTGTATACCGTGAGGTATGGGGCGAAGCGTTGACAGGGGTGTTGACAGGCCAGCCATTGAGCCACGAAATGTATATTAAATTCCCGGGTGCCGACGTTGTACTGTTTACGGAAGGCAACATCATAGGGTGCGTTACTGCGAGTGCCATATGGACCCGGCGGGGTCTGAGACCCTGGCATGTCAATACGATCTTTACGCGGGAACCGGGAGATCTCCCCTCTGACCATCTGCCAGTGCCGGAGATGGCCCGCACCGGGAAGGCGAGGAGCCGAAGCCGGTGATGTACGGAGAGGAGAAGTCGGACTCGCTCATAGTAGCTGCGAATCTGGCGAACAATCCGCAAGGAGCGGAGTCAGTGGAGCGAAGGAGCGGGGCCAAGGGAAACGCGGAACAGCCACACATGCGCCGGACGCAGAGCCGGGAAAGTATGTCACAGAGGCTGTCACGCGTGCGGGAAGCTGCGAAGCAGCGGAAGAAAGAACGGTTTACCGCATTGTTCCACCTCCTGACAGCAGAGGCACTGGAGAACGCATTCCTCTCCCTGAGCAGGAAAGCGGCTGCCGGAGTTGATGGTGTCAGGTGGAAGGACTACGCCGAAAACCTGAAGGTCAACATAGCAGATCTGCACCGGAGGCTTCATCAGGGTAGTTACAGGGCTCAGCCCGGCAGGCGGCACTACATCCCGAAAGCGGATGGAAAACAGCGCCCGCTCGGCATCGCCTCACTGGAGGACAAAATCGTCCAGTATGCGCTGGTTAAGATCCTGAATGCAGTCTACGAAAATGACTTTATGGGGTTTTCATACGGGTTCAGACCCGGGCGAAGCCAGCACAATGCGCTGGACGCACTGGCCACAGGGCTGGTTCGGACCAATGTAAACTGGGTACTGGATGCCGATATCAGTCAGTTCTTCGACAAGGTAAGCCATGAATGGCTAATCAGGTTCATAGAACACAGAATCGGCGACCAGAGGGTAATCAGGCTCATACGAAAGTGGCTCACAGCCGGGACCTCAGAGGAAGGAGAATGGCGGGCATCGGAGGAAGGAGAATGGCGGGCATCGGAGGAAGGCACCCCACAGGGTGCGGTTATCTCGCCGCTGCTGGCAAACATCTACCTCCACTATGTCTTCGATCTGTGGGCGCATCAGTGGCGACGCCGCCATGCCACAGGCAATGTGGTCATGGTCAGATACGCAGATGACATAGTCATCGGGTTCGACAAGCGAATCGACGCTCAATGCTTTCGTATAGCCATGCAGCGCAGACTGAAGGAGTTCGGACTCACGGTACATCCGAAGAAAACCCGACTGACGGAGTTCGGCCGCTTCGCAGCCGAAAACCGCGCCAGCAGGGGAAAAGGTAAACCAGAAACGTTCAACTTCCTCGGGTTCACGCATATCAGTGGGAAAGATCGTAGTGGCAGGTTCATGCTGATACGAAAGACACGCCGGGGCAGGATGACGGCGACACTGAAAGCGATCAAGGACGGACTACGAAAGCGCTGGCATTACTCAATCCCCGAACAGGGAAAATGGCTCAGGAGAGTGGTTCAGGGATACCTGAACTACCACTCAGTCCCGGGCAACTATCCCATGATGCGGAAGTTCAGGATATACGTAACAGACCTCTGGCGACGGGCGCTGAGGCGCAGGAGCCAGCAGGATGATACGACATGGACGAAAGCAAACAGACTGGCAGCCGTATGGCTGCCGAAGGTTCGGGTTCTGCATCCATGGCCTGTGGAGCGGTTCACCGCCAGACACCCAAGGCAGGAGCCCGGTGCGTGAATAGCGCACGCCGGGATCTGTGCGGGGGGTACCCGGTAACGGGTATCCCTACCGCGACATTATTTTGCGGAGGCCGTTTTTTTTTAAGTCATCTTGTTGCCGTTGTCTGTAACCATTTGCTGTTCCTGCAAAAACAGGGAAATTTCAGAAGGATCGCTGCCAGTCCGGAGAATCGTTATCTAATAAAATGTAATATACTGACGTACAGTGCATTTATTCTGAGTGGAGTGATTATGAATACGGGTTTAAGGCAGGTTCTGCGATATGCAGGCGTCCCGGTTGACGCCGCTGAACCGGTGCGCCGGCAATTCGGTAGCCGCCTGATTTTAATCGTGACGGTTGCTCTTCTTCCGCTGTTGATTGTTGACGTCCCTCAGTGGCTATTTGTGCTCTCTCAGATTATCTGGGGAAGCGGTATGTACATTGGTATCTCCGTGGCCAGTGATAAACCAGATCGCCGATAAGCTCAGAACGAGAGGTCTCCCGGGCCGCCTGGTGACGGGCAGCTGATAAACTGGCGCCATGCCATCAACACCGGATAAGGACGTCGCCGGCTTGTCTTTGCCGCCGGCTCCGCTTTGTCCGGCCCCCTCCCTCCGGTCTGCGGCCTTTATACGCAGCCATCGCGTCGCGATGCCAGCTTCTGCTTTTCTCCCTGCGCTCGTAAACCGCGACAGGGGACCTCATGTTGTATCTCCTGCATCGCTTCGGGTAGTGCCGTGCCTTCACTTTAGCCCGGCCGCTGCAGATGCAAGGGTTCGCTGGCGCCGCCATCCTCGCCCGGTCGCAGTTTTTTTAGGAAGCTCGCCGTTCTTCCCGTCGTTTTCTCGCTCAGGTTCGCTCTAAAACCGTCCAGACCAGCTTCGTGCTTTATCTGCGCTGCGGCCTCCGGTGTCGCCCTTGCATCTTCCGCTTTCCGCCGGGCTGTCGTGTCGGCACGGCACAACCCGGTGCCGCAATCTTATGAACCTGTGGAGGTTGCTATGTATCATGCCCGTCAAACCATGCTGAATGTAGAGGAGTCCGACCGTCTCTCGTTCCTGCCGGATCTGTTTGGTAACGATTTTCTGGCCGGAGAGATGCAGGTCTATGCGCTCGCTGAGAAACACATCACCGATTACTGCGGAGGCTTCTGGCATTTCATCCGTATTCCGGAGGGCGGCGGCTACATGATGCCTGACGGTGACCGTTTCCATCTGACTAACCCGGATAACTGGTTTGATCGGTCCGTCAGCGCGGATGCGGCCGGAGTTATCATTACGGCGCTGGCGATCAACCGCCGTATCTGGCTGCACCATGAACGCGGTGATGCTGCCCTGACACGCCACCTGATGCTGCGGGAATCGCAGCTGTGGAATTTCATTGACTCTCATGACGAATGCGCTGCTATTTACGCGGCTCTGGACTGATACTATATCGGGGCGCCCGACGCCCCGTTTAAGGTCAGAGACGGCACGATCTGTGAGGAGCTTACCCGGCTTCGCAGATCGGTGCGGCCGCGCGAAAATCCTGGCAGGCTTCGCCTGCCAGTGAGGCGGTTCGCCACACCTGCGGCGCTGCGTACTGGCCTCACCTCAACAGGTCGCCAGTTAAGGATTAAGAGCGTAATATCTGCGTACCTTTTCTTCTTTTGCTGATTTTGCGTATGTCGCAGTGGAATATTGCCTCTTTTTCAAAGGAGGAGCAGGACAAAGTTGCCGTCGATAGGGTGGCTGCTGATGTTGCCTGGCAGGAGCGCATGAACAAGCCCGTCATGCCGGAACTTGTTGAACGGGAACAGCCTGAACACCTGCGCGAATATTTCCATGAACGGTTCCGCGTACATCGACTGAACAGTCAGCAGCTGCCGCGCGCAAATGCACCCGAATATAATAAACCGGGCGATGATCAGCAGAATTGATTTTCTTACTCAGTGTGTCCAGGGAGGGTAATCTGTGCGTATGTCTCTGATGTTTGCTGCCGTGACGCTTTTAACCGGTATTAACCTGTTTTTTATTCCGTTTCAGCCTGTTCCGGCTCTGTGGGGGGCTATCCTGGCCGTTGCTTTTGTTCTGATTAATGTCGTGGCGGATAAGCTGCGCCTCTGGAGTGGTATTGCGTGGATTATCGTTGCCGGCATCATCATAACGCTGATGCTGAAGGGGAAAGAGCCGGGTGACGAATTTCGTGTCCTGATCACCGTTTTCGCTTTCCTGGCTTCAATCTGGTATAGCGTTGCGCAGTTCAGGAAGGAAAATAAGCTCCGTTCCTGACGCCCCGTCTGGTATGCCGCCGGTTTATCATGGCTTCTTTCCGGCGGCATGAAAAACATATTCTCTCCAGCCTGCATCTTTACGTTTCCGGCTTGCTCCCTGCTGTCTGTCTGCTTTCTCTTCTTCTTCCTGCTGTGATGTCTCTTTTTAACCCTTAAAGGCTTTAAAAGCACACCCGCACTGGACACCTTCGGCTCCCGGCCAGCTGCGCTGTCCAGTCGTCGAGCCACACTCCGCTAACCGCGAAAAGACGCGGTAAACTCCGCCGAACCCGCTACGCGGTTTCGGGCCTGGCGGCTAGTGTCTGATGTCTGAAGTCAAGGTCAACGGCAGCGCTTGCTGCGACCGTTCCGGCCGCGCCGCTTTCACCGTGCCGGCGATAAAGCTGCCGGCACTCTGCAGGGCAACGCCGTTTCGCGCCCGCGCTCTTCGTCGTTGCGGCGGGTGCCTGCTCCTTCCCCCTGGCGCCGTATCACCCGTTTGAGTCCATTCGCCGGGGCTGAGACAAGCACAGTCGCCATCATCCGTCCAGGGTAAATGGCACGCGGTAAACCGCGCCCTGGACAGCTGCCGTCGCCCGTGCTCGTTTACGCCCTTGCGGCGAACGGCTCTCAAACGGGTGAAGTTAATACCAGGGGGCAGGTTCAGCAGGTCCCCGCACAAAGTCAAAACCGCGGCCCCGGCAACTCAACGGGTGATGTTCTTTAAAAATCGGGAAAAAGAAAAATGCAGGATCCTTCATTGCGAACGTATCGGATCGCATTTCTGGGAAGCAATGCCAGCGGCAATCTGCCGATGTTTACCCGGGTGCAGGCCACGACCGGAAAACGGGCGATAAAAGCGTTTATTGAACGCTGTGAACCCGTCAAAGGCTGGTTTCTGGGCGCACCGGAAGACATTACCGATCAGGTTCAGAAGGAGGAAGAAGAGGCGGGAAGCAAACCGCAGGTATGAAAAAAGCAGGGTAAACCCTGCTTCTCCCACGCCGTAAAAATCGCACGAACGGTTTTTCCGGCTTCGTTAACTACCATAAGGAGTCAACTTTATGATCGTTTCTATTTTTTCACCTTCCGCAGGCGCTGTAAAGCCCCGTCGTCATTCGCGCATTCTGCGCGCAGATATCACCGCACCGGAGATTGATCCCGCTCTCAGAGCTTTCGGGCGTCATATCGCCAGAAGTCACCGCAAAGGGCGCGGTGTCCACATCCCCGCGATGAAAAATACCGCCCTCGGGCAGGTACTCCGCACGCTGGAACTGAAACGCGCATTTAACTGATGAGGTGAGCCGCCCCGCGAGGGGCGGCAACTGCAGGAAGGAGAAAACACAATGACACCGACTACCGCACAGATCATGACGGAAAATACCGTCAGCCAGACTTACCGGGCAACCTATTCACCCGATGATAATAAATTGCGACTTTACGCATCATTACGGCTCGATGAAGAAACGTATTCCCTGATCAACAAAGCAGGCTTTCGCTGGGCGCCCAAACAGAAACTCTTTGTGGCGCCAGCCTGGACGCCGGGGCGGGAGGATGTCCTGCTTTCGCTCGCCGGTGATATCGAGGACGAGGACAGCACCCTGTTTGATCGCCAGGAGCAGCGCGCCGGGCGGTTCAGTGACTACAGTGACCGGCGGGCGGTTGAATCGGAGCAGGCGCTTGCGCATGTTGATTCGCTGGCATCGGCTGTCCCGCTGGGACAGCCGATCCTGGTAGGCCACCACAGCGAGCGCCGCGCGCGCCGGCATGCGCAGAAAATTGAGAGCGGCATGAAACGTGCCGTGATGCTGTTCGAGCGTGCGGAATACTGGGAACAGCGCGCGCAGGCCTCTCTGCGGCACGCAAAATACAAGGAGCGTCCGGATGTGCGTTACCGCCGTATCAAAAAAATCGAGGCGGAATTACGCAAGTCCCAAAAGCACATTGCCCGGTCTGAAAAGTATATGACGATGTGGCGTGCGCAGACGCTCGATCTGAAAATGGCGTTACTGGTCAGTAATTATGATCATATTCATGCCTGCTTCACGCTCGACAAATACCCCCGCCCGGCAGAGAAAAGCCAGTATGAGGGCTCGATGTCTCTCCATTCTGCCCTGTCGGAGGAGATCATTACTTTTGAACAGGCGCGTGATATTGCGATCCGCTGTCATGAGCGCACGATTAACCACCAACAGCGCTGGGTTAATCATTACCAGAACCGCCTGGCCTACGAACGCGCGATGCTCAATGAAAACGGTGGCGTTGTCACCCGAACACAGGAATTTGAACCAGGCGGGCAGGTACTGAGCCGGGGAGAATGGTTAACCATTCTCCGGGTTAACCGGAGTAAGGGGGAGGTGAGTTCAGTCGAAACGCCCGGTTATCGCTTTCTGGGCTACAGCGGCACGATGAAACTCACGCCCGACCGTATCACGGACTACAAAGCCCCGACAGCGGAGGAAGCCAGCGACGCGAAGAAAGCGGCGAAGCGCCCACCGATCGTCAATTATCCGGGGGAAGGGTTCCGGGAAATGACAAAAGCCGAGTGGGCGAAATTACCCGCTGATTATAAAGGCGTGCGGGGTGCTGCAGAAACCGAAACACACGGCGCCTACCGCTTCCGCCGGTGCATGACGCACGGTTGTACGCTCGTGAATGTGTATATCACAGACATGAAAACCGTTGAAATTCCGAAAAAATAGCAGGAAGGCTCCCCGGCATCTTGCCGGGGAGGTCAGGGAGTACATTCATGCATCATGACCTTAAACACCGTATTCAGGCGATGCGGGTCAAACTGGAAGGGCGCGCCCCTGTCGCTGAAATTCGGGGTAGCTCGCAACTTTTTGTCACCCCCTCCCCGGAATGTCGCCGGTTAGTTGAGCTGGCTGATGTCCGGGAAACCGATCGCATTCTGGAACCCAGTGCCGGAACGGGCGCCATACTGCAGGCGATCAGGGATGCAGTCCCCCGGGCGAAGTGTGACGCCGTGGAGCTGCACGCCGGGTTAGCCCGTCACCTGCAGGCTCATTTCCCGGAGGTCCGGATCTGGTGCGGAGATTTTCTCGAATATCATCCGGAGCGCCGGTATACACGAATTATCATGAATCCGCCGTTTAATCGCGGTGATGATATCCGGCATATCCGGCGGGCATTAACTCTGCTTGAGCCTGGCGGGATTCTGACGGGCATATGTCTGGACGGGCCGCGTCAGCAAAAGGCGCTGGAGTCCCTGGCGGACGTCTGGGAGCCGTTGCCACGGGGAACATTCACGTATACCCAGGTAGCGACCGCCATTCTCAGAATAACCGTCTGATGACACGTTAAGCCGGCGGGGCACCTGTCCCCGTCTGGCCGCGCCTCGAAAGACCGCGCGCCTGCGGCGCCGGGAAAACCGGGCCGCGCTGACGCGCCGCCCGCATTTCCTTTCCGCGTCTTCCCTGTTTGCTGCCTGCTGTTTGCCTGCTTCCTCTCCTTCTCCCTGCTGTGATGCCTCTTTTTAAACCTTAAAGGCTTTAAAAGCATACCCACACTGGACACCTTCGGCTCCCGGCCAGCTGCGCTGTCCGGTCGTCGAGCCACACTCCGCCAGGGCAGCTGCTTCGCACCCGCCGGGCTCCGCCGAACCCGCTACGCGCTTTCGGGCCTGACGGCTAGTGTCTGATGTCTGAGGTCAAAGTCAACGGCAGCGCTTGCTGCGGCCGTTCCGGCCGCGCCGCTTTCACCGTGCCGGCGAAGGACTGCCGGCACTCTGCGGGGCAACGCCGTTTCGCGCCCGCGCTCTTCGTCGTTGCGGCGGGTGCCTGCTCCTTTCCCCTGGTACCCGTATCACCCGTTTGAGTCCATTCGCCGGGGCTGAGACAAGCACAACCCGTCTTGCTGTCCAGGGGACGGCAGAGCCTTTCGCAATAAATTTTTCCCGGCCATTCCGCTGCGCTTCATTAGACCGAAAAAAATTTCCCGCTCACCCCCGGACATCTGCACCGGGCCGTGCTCGTTTACGCCCTTGCGGCGAACGGCTCTCAAACGGGTGAAGGTTATATCCAGGGGCAGGTTCAGCAGGTCCCCGCACAAAGTCAAAACCGCGGCCCCGGCAACTCAACGGGTGATGGTTAAAAAATTAAACAGGTGAAGGAGAATAATATGCGTTTAGCATCCCGATTTGGACTTACTCATTCCATTCGTCAGGAACGCCCACTGACTAACGATGAATTGGTCAAGGTTGTACCTTCTGTGTTTTCAGAAGAAAAGCATAATTCACGTAGTGATCGCTATACCTATATTCCAACCATTACACTGCTGGATAAATTACGTGAAGAAGGTTTCCAGCCATTTTTTGCCTGTCAGTCACGAGTAAGGGATGAGGATAAACGGGGGCATACTAAGCATATGGTAAGACTTCGCCGTGAAGGGGCCAATAAAGGAACAGAAGTACCCGAAATCATTCTTCTTAACTCGCATGATGGATCGTCCAGTTATCAAATGATCCCGGGTATGTTCCGTTTTGTATGCACAAATGGCCTTGTGTGCGGTACGTCGTTTGGTGAGATTCGTGTACCTCATAAAGGTGATATTGTGGGAAGGGTTATCGAAGGTGCTTACGAAGTTTTGGGAATTTTCGATAAAATAACTGAAGGCGTTGATGTCATGAAGTCTATTACCTTAACCAAGGAAGAACAGCGTCTGTTTGGACAAGCTGCATTAACCTACCGATATGAAGATGAAAATAAATCTCCGGTCAGTATTGAACAGATAATTCATCCGCGCCGTTATGAAGATAAAAAAGATGACATCTGGACTACATATCAAAGGGTCCAGGAAAATCTGATTAAAGGCGGTTTGCCTGGCCGAACTGAAAAAGGGAAAAGAACAACAACCCGGCCAGTAAAAGCAATTGATGGTGATGTCAAACTCAATAAGGCATTGTGGTTAATTGCGGAGAAATTCCGCACTCTTAAAGGCTAATTATAAGCGCCGGGCAGCTGTCCGGCGTTTTGATGGTGGGAATACTTATGTTTGAATTTAAAGCTGTCTGTATCAGTATTTCACATATGGAAGAAGGTGATATCAGAGTTCTTCAGGTGCTTTCATCAACAACCAATTATCTAACTTGCGATAGTTACTTAGAGTGGATACATGATACACCTTATGGTTGTGTTATAAGGATGTATGATTTCAAACGCCATCTTCTGGCGCTAAAAAGAGGTGGGGTGTCAAAATTTTTACGCAAAAATCTCATACTAATGCACCGGGAGGGCGGGTATCTGCTTTTTCATTTTGATAGTGATGCCGATTATTATCCAGGTATAGATGCCGTAGATTTTTAAGAAATTCAAGCCTTCTTATATCAGAAGGCTTTTTAGTTCATGGCGATTTTCTGATCTTTAGAAGAAGTTCGTTTGCTTGCTTTGATAGCCGTGTAGTAGTAATGGATCTTCTTCGCATACTCGTAACGTCTTGCTGCCTGGCGCGGGGTCTTTTTGAAGCCTGCATTGTATGCCCCGACTGCATCCCACGAAACGCCCCACTTTTTAAACGCCTGAGCCAGATAATAGGCTCCGGTGTAGATGTTAAGACAAGCATCGCTAAGAAGATGATCCGGTTTTATTCCATATCGCGACAGTTCGTTGAAATGCTGCGAGTCAATTTGCATCAAGCCTGATCCATAACCCGTAACAGGATTACGACCAATCGCATCAATTTTAAATCGTGATTCTTGCCATGATATAGCACGCAGGAGATCCGGATCAATTTTGTAATCCCTGCCAGCCATATCAAAGCAGTCTGCTGCCATTGATGACAATGGTATTAAAGACAGGATGATACCAAACGCTGCTCCCTTCATGAATTCCCCTCCGTGCCAAATCCCGGAATAACCTTAACCCATCCAAGACCGAGACTCAACATATATGCACTCCTCACCACAAAATGACCACACACTACGCAAAATTAAAATTTTGCAGATTTCACTTTAGCTTCAGTGGCTTAACTGTAGTTATATTACATTATGTTATTTTTCTTTATATATATGTGAGTTGCCGGCGAGTCAGTAGTAAGTCGTCGGTAAGTCTATAGCGACTCGTTTATGACTCACTCTTTTATAATCATATATTTAAAGCGACTTAACTCTAGACTTAAGTCGCCATGTGACTCGTAATGCAACTTTCTTAGACTCTAGACTTAAGTTTAGAGTTGTAAAGAAGGTAAACTCGCGTTATCTTCTCGCCATAATAACTTGCTTGATGCTGTTTTTAATAAAGGAACCGATATGGCCAGGGTACAAGCTTATGCTAGTGATGAAGTTGCAGAGAAAATTAATGCAATAGTGGAAAAGCGAAGGGCTGAAGGGGCAAAGGAAAAGGATGTCAGTTTTTCAAGTGTCGCTTCGATGCTCCTTGAATTAGGGCTTAGGGTTTATGAGGCTCAAATGGAAAGAAAAGATTCAGGGTTTAACCAAACTGAGTTTAATAAGATTTTGCTTGAGAATGTCATGAAGACTCAGTTTACCGTATCCAAACTTTTGGCTATTGGCTCTCTAAGCCCTCATGTTACAGGTGATGAACGATTCGAGTTCCGCAGCATGGTGAGTAACATTCGAGAAGATGCAAAAGATGTTATTTCTCACTTCTTCCCCGAGCAGGAAGAAGAGTAAGAACTGGTGTGTGTTTATGGTGGTTTGTAATTAATTCAGTAGTAAAAAAAGAATAATGATCTAGCTTTAAAAAGTGACATGGAAGAATAAGGAATATAGAATACTTACAGGGTTGTAATAAAATTTGTTGAAGCGTTGACGTCCGGGGCTAGTCCCCCCGAACGTCAACTATCCATAGTGTCCTTTCCAGGAGGCGCCTATGTGTGCGAAGGATCGTAGTCATATTGCTGTGCGCAGTCAAACAGATTCCATTCATTCTATGCGCGAGATGCTTAATATTTCATCTTGCCCTGCTTTTATTCGTGATTCCCGGGGCGAAGTAATTCACACCAGCCCAACCTTTGACAAAATTTTCTTAACATCTGGTGGAACTGGAGCATTTGATACACCCAGAGCACCTGGAAGCTGGTTTCTGGATCTCTCCCTGGAGATCAAACTGGAACTGATGCAGTCAGAACTGAAATCGTTTTCAGAAGGTTCTGCTGTACTTGTTAAAAATATTTGGTTGGCAGGTTCACTTTGGACTGTTTTTATTGAAACGTTCTCGATTAATGAAGATACATACAGTAAATGGGTTTTTATAAATGAAGATGAACCGATGCCTCATCCTTCAATGGAATACAATGACTTTTCTATAAAGATGCAAAGATATATCGAAAGAATTCAGCGTTCAGCAAAGTCTGACTGGGCTATCTTTAATCTGTATGCGGTTGGGTTTTCTCATGCATCTATTTCGAAGATTACAGGTGTTGGGGTGCAAACCTCAAAAAATACAGTTAGTAAAATAAAAAAGGAACTGAGCTTTGATAATCGTGACTATATCATAATGTCATCGATCTATACTCTAAGTTATGGAAAGTTTATATCGAATGTGGTTTCGATATTAAACGATGGTGTTAATTTTTTGTTAAATCAATAGTACCGTCGGTACTTTTGATTTGTGAAAATAATTTACTCAAGATTTCTCCTTAGTTTGTTTACTTTTAAATCCTCCAATGTAAGATTTATTAAAGGTTGGTAATCTTACTTTGGAGGTCGATTGGAAAGAGCGATTAGGAGCAACGCACGACCTGCGCCTGGAAAAAATGTGCTTTTAAAATTAGATGAAGAAACTAATCGTCGACTCATCAAAGCAAAAGACAGAAGCAGAAGAAGTAAAACAGCTGAAGCTTATTTGAGACTGAAAGATCATCTAGAACGTTTTCCGGACTTTTATAACTCGGAACTAGCCGTACCAGGAGGTGAAAAGGAAGAGTGATTTAACATCATAGTCAAAAATCTGTTTTATATATCAACCATTCTTTTTAAAGGAAATAAATATGAATGCTGTATTAAGTGTTCAGGGCTCTGCTGTCTCTGAAAAAACCAAACCGTCTTTTATGTCCCGCGTTTTCAATAAAAAGAAAGCCCTGAAAGTCGCTAAAGTTGCGCTGCCGGTTGCTGCTGTGGCGGCGTTCTTCCCGGATGCTGCGATGGCCACCACCACGGCAACCGACCTGATGAAGTCCGGGGATGCGACCGTTAAAGGCACGTTTGGTAAGCAATCCAGCGTAGTCAAATGGGTTGTTCTGGCAGAAGTCGTCGCCGGTGGCATCATGTACATGATGACCAAAAACGTGAAGTTCCTGTTTGGCTTCGCGATTATTTCCACCTTTATAACCATCGGTATGTCGGTCGCCGGTTACTGACAGGAAGCACGTGATGACGGGAGACGAATTAAAGCGATACCGTTTCCCGGAAACACTGACTAACCAGTCCCGCTGGTTTGGCTTATATCTCGATGAACTTATCCCGGCCGTGATTTGTCTCGGCTGGGGTTTCTGGACCAGCAAGTTCATTTTTGGCATAGCTTCAGCGGTACTGGTTTTCTGGGGTATCAAGAAACTGAAAAAAGGGCGGGGCAGTTCCTGGCTACGCGACCTGATTTACTGGTATCTGCCAACCTCCCTTCTTAAAGGTTTCTTTCATGATGTTCCGGACTCCTGTTTCCGGCAGTGGATTAAATAAATCAACGGGGAAATAACATATGGAACATGGTGCCAGACAAAATACCACCCGCGTTATCGCTGTGGGATTTATCAGTCTGGGGACACTCCTGACCCTCAGTCTTGCAACCAATATTATCCAAGGCATAAATAATTACCGTCTGCAGACGGAACAGAAAGTGGCGGTGACACCGATGTTATTCCGTGCACCCTTTGCGGTGTCTCAGAACCAGGCTGACGCCTCTTATATTGAGCAGCTGGGCCTGTCCTTTGTTGCCCTGCGTCTGAATGTCACGCCGGAAACGGTTGATGCCCAGCATCAGCAGCTACTCCGGTATGTATTACCTGCCTCGCAGAACAGCCTCAAGGTCCATCTGGCTGAAGATGCGAAACGCATTAAAGACAATAACGTTAATTCCACCTTTTATATGACGTCGATGCGTGCCTGGCCGGCAGAGAACCGCGTGGATATCCGGGGTGAGCTGAAAACGTGGATTGGGGATTCCAAACCCTACAGTGAAATTAAAAGTTATGTCATTCAGTTCAGTCGTGTCGATGGTGTCAGCTGGCTGGCGCGTTTTGGAGAAATAAATAATGAAAAAAATTAACCCGTTATTTATTTCAGGCTGTCTGCTGTTGGTCGCCCCTGCGATGTCCGCGACCCTCAGCGGTACGCTGGAGCCGACAGTGGTTCCCCTGACCAATGGCGGTCAGGCAAATATTGCCGTGAGTAACACCGATCCGAATCTGTTCACAGTACCTGGCGATCGCATCACGGCGATAAACAGCCTGGACGGCGGCCTGACAAATCAGGAGCAGACCGACAGCGGCGGCGCCATTCTGGCGACCGTCAGTAAAAAACCATTCACCTTCATTGTGGAAACCGAACGCGGGCTGAACTTCTCCATTCGTGCCGTGCCCCGTGCGGGCTCAGGCCGGACAATTCAGCTGGTCAGCGAGCTGGCGGGTACCCCCGGTCCGGCAAAAGCCTGGGAAGAGTCGAACCCCTATGAATCGTTACTGGTTTCGCTGAATCGCGCCGTGCGTCAGGGCAGCGTACCCGGTGAGTATCAGTCTGTCCCCGTCACTTCTGAAGTACTGCAGGTGCCGGCTGGTCTGCGCGCCACTGCCGATCGGGTCTGGGTCGGTCATCACCTGAAAGTTGTCCGTTACAGTCTGGACAATGTCTCCCTGTCGGCCCGTATGGTGCGTGAAAGCGATTTCTGGCAGCCCGGAACACGTGCCGTCATGTTCAGTACCCCGGCGGGCCTGCTGACTGCCGGTGGTCGCATGCAGATCTGGGTCACGACGTCAGATGAAGGAGTGAAGCGCTGATGGCCAACTTCAACACGCTGATCAAACGTAAGCAATATATCTGGCTGGGACTCATTCTGGCGGGCGGCGCGGCAGCCGTCGGAGGCGGGCTGTATCTGTCAGATCTGAACATGAGCTCTGATGAGGAAGCCCCGGCTCAGGGCGAACCCGCACCGGATATGACCGGGGTGGTCGACAGCAGCTTCAACAGTAAGGTGGAGCAGCACGCGACAACAGAAATGCAGGCGACTGCCGCTGATCTCAACAAGCGTTTTGACTCCCTGCAGGGGGAAGTGGACCTACTGAGTAAGGCGCGAACCGCTGACCAGATACGTATCGACAAGCTCAGCAGTGACAATGAAGCCATGCAGAATCAGCTGAAGGCGCTGGGCGTGAAACCGGCTGTCTCTGGTGGCGAGCCCGCGCCGACTCCTCCGTCACCGCCACCCGGTCCGGAAGGGGAGCCGCAGCCAGCCAGTTATCCGCCGCAAACCGGCGCCGCGGTACCGCCTCCGACGGCATTCTATCCGGGGAATGGTATGACACCGCCGCCGCAGGTCAGCTACCAGTCTGTACCGGTACCAAACCAGATACAGCGTAAAACGTTCAGTTACGACAAAGGAAAAAAAACGAAGTCATTGCCGTACATTCCGTCGGGGAGCTTTGCAAAAAGTATGCTTATCGAGGGGGCAGATGCCAACGCGTCTGTTACCGGGAATGAATCAACTGTACCGATGCAGTTGCGTATCACCGGTCGCGTGGAAATGCCAAACAGCAAAACCTACGACCTGACAGGGTGTTTTGTGGGCCTTGAGGCCTGGGGAGATGTCTCCAGCGAACGCGCCATTGTCCGTACCCGCAATATCAGCTGTATCAAAGGTGATAAAACCATCGATCAGCCCATTAACGGCCACGTTTCCTTTATGGGGAAAAACGGGGTTAAGGGAGAGGTGGTGATGCGTAACGGAAAAATCCTCGGCTGGGCATGGGGGGCCGGTTTTGTTGACGGGATTGGTCAGGGCATGGAACGGGCTTCACAGCCGGCTGTTGGCCTGGGGGCAACCGCAACTGTTGGCGCCGGTGACGTTCTGAAAATGGGGGTCGGCGGTGGTGCATCTAAAGCTGCGCAGACGCTGAGCGAGTACTACATCAAAAGGGCCGAGCAGTATCACCCGATCATTCCGATTGGTGCCGGCAACGAAGTGACCGTCGTGTTCCAGGATGGATTCCAGCTGAAAACGATTGAAGAACTGGAAGCGGAAAAGAACGGGCAACAGCAGGCTCAGAATCAGGAGGCGGAGCCGGCACCGCAGGCTGATGCACATCATCAGTCAGGCGGCGGTATGAACGGATTCAATACTGACGAGATGCTGAAGAAGCTGGGCAAACTTGATCCGCGTGAGTTCTCTCCGGGCGCAGCGCCGCAGGGGGAAAATAATGGCTAAGTCTCTCATTACTGCTGTTCTGTCAGCACTGCGCTGGGCTCACTGGCTGGTTAAGTGTGCGGTGGTGTATCCGCTGGCCATGATGATGTTACTGGTTGTTCTGGTGTTCCTGACGGGACCGTACACGTTCGGCCAGACGCTGGTGAAAACCGTAGAGTCTGTGCAGCAGTAGGGATATGTCATTCAGGACTGCACGGGGCCGAAAGAACTTAATGGTGATGCGGTGAACGCTCCACTGCCTCCGGTTTTACAGGAAGACTGCACCACCGTCAGTACGGATGCGGCAGGGTATGCAGCATATATCGACCAGAGCTATACGCATAATATTCTCTGGCTCTGGCTGCTGATGGCGGTGGTGTTTACCGGGATCGCTGTGGTTTTCCGTCGGACTCCTGTCCGCAGGGTGATCATACGGAAAAACGGTGTTGTCGTCGGAGAGGCTGGTTCGGGTTCTTCAGGGCTGATTCTAGCCCGATCTGATGTCAGCCAGATTAAGCGTGTTTACTATGAAATGAGTCCGGATGAAGGGGATAAATTTGTTCGGGCGATTAAGGAAAATACCCAAATCAGGATGAACCTGAAGAAATAACCGATAAATAGCGAGAAATATCATGAAGGAATTAATGCTGTTAATTCCTCTGGGCAGCGCTTTGCTCTTAACCGGGTGTGCGGGCACAGAGACCGAATTTCAATGTAATGCCACGACGTCGGATACCTGTATGACGATGGAGCAGGCAAATGAAAAAGCGAAGCTGAAGGAGGTACGCAGTGATGCAAAGCCGGCTGCGGCCGGGTTGCCACAACTGGCTGAGGGTAATTTCAGAACCACGTCAGTTAATTCGTTCCCGTTGCCGCCTCAACCCAACCTGAACCGGGCCAGAGTGGCAGCGGAGAGAGAACGAGCACGTGCAGTGTACCTAAATAATCCAACGGCAAAGAATGAGGCAATATATTTCGAAACCGAGAAAAGGCTCCAGTCTTTGCCGGTAGTGAAAATGTCTTTACCAGTAGTGGCGTCAACGTTTACGTCACCGTCAACACCGCCAGGTAATTATCCCCGGCCATTAAGAAAAGGGGAGGAGACAACGTCATTGTGGATAGCGCCGTATGTGGATTCAGATGATGTATATCACCAGCCGGCAACGGTTCTTTTTGTCGTAAAACCATCGGCGTGGGGACAGCCTCGCCTTAATTGATTCACAGCGCCATTGCTGGCGCTGCAGTAGTGTTCCATTTCTGAATTATAACGAGTGCCCTCTGCGTTGAAAGGGATGGGCGGTAGCGTGTGAAATGAACGTCGATAACGAAAAATGAAAGAATTTGAAAAATGACTGACTCAATGAAATATCTATGGCTGCTTTTGCGCGAAGATTCGTCATATATTTTTATGTTGATTCTTATTGTTGGTTCTGCCGTAATCGTGTCTTCCTTTTTTCAGAGAGTAATCACATCCTGGTGGGGTAAAACCCTCAGTGTGATACTGTGTATGGTGAGTATGATTACTACAGCAACAGGAGTTCTTGATCCTGAGTCAACATATAAACAAATTATAAACAGGAAAGAAAATATCATTTATACGCTTAGAAATTGCAGAGTCTCCGCATTTGAAGCGCAGCAGGCAGGGTTTCTGGCTAAAGCAAAAGATGCCTGGTCTTGCCCGGATGGCGTAACACGGTATATGGATGTGAGATACAGAGATAAGGCAGAGATTAATAAACTTAGTACGGAAGGTAAGTAACGTTATGGATGAATTATTCAAATGGACGATGGCGCTGGTGTTTTTATTGACAGGTTATCGCCTGCTTTTTTCTAGTGACAGTAATACAGTGCCCGAAGTTCTTTCTCATCACTGGAAAAATGACTGCCGGTTGCTTGAGACTAATATTGATAAAGGGTTTTCTCTCCAGCGCAAAATAGACTTCAGTGTGGTGATGTTATTGAAAATGTCAGCAAGGCTGATTATGACAGAGCGATAAGGGGCGATAAGCAAACAACTATCGCAGAGGCAATGAAAGAAATATTCATTCGTTAATATATAAACAGAGGCAATAAAGTATGCATGCCTTTATTTTTCTGGTGCTGATGACGCCGAGTAGTGGTGGTGGAATTTGGGATATTACTCCCATGCCTAATACAGATGTCTGCATAAAAATGCTACGGGTACTCGAAGCACGTGGTGGCAGAGGTTACGGAAGTAATACAGGAGAGTGCATTGAAATTAAAACCCGCGAGCCTTTGAGCAGCGTGATAGAAACATTGAGTGAGGGTGGGTAAATGGCTGAATACCAGTTAAGTTTTGATGGTTTTGTTCGACTTTTTTTTGCAATGGCAATCATTATCTGCGGTTACGGCTATGTAATTATTGGTGTTTTTATAAGAGATGCGCTTGCCTATATTTTAATGTTGTTTGGGCTTACAGGTCTCAGTGCTTTATTTTCTTTAATGGTATTCATGGATAAAAATATGTGGGCCGGTTCTCCTGATTTGACGCTATCAGTAATAACGGGATTTTTTTCAGCCACAGTGATCTTTTATATGTTTTATGTCTTGATTTATTACTTTGATCGGATGGGGGCGGGTGAATAGTAAGACCGGTGGTCAGTGTTAACAATCTCACGTTATTTGAAAGTATGCAGCATAAGGAATAAGAAAGTGAAAGCGTACTATATACTTGGACATAACGTTGCATGGCTTAACGGTATATGCCTGATTCTTTTTGTTATTGGTTTGGTCGGTGCGCTGGCAATGGTTGCCATCCCTGAAAAATTCAATCTTCGAGTTAACAGAGGCGATACATTCATATACTGTGCGCTTATAGCGGTGGTTGGGTTTTCCGGGATGTTCGTTATCTCCATTCACTCATTTTCGATGGATGAACTTGAAGCAGGTAGACACTGGAAAGATGACTGCCGGACACTTGAGGTAAACATGCCGACAGGCGCTTTTACCAGCCCTGTTAATAAACTGGACTGTGATGGCATCATCATTAATGTGCCTGGTGGGCAGTATTATTCCTATATCCATCAGTGGGAATTATATAAAGCTAACTCAAAATGAAATGCTGATTAATAAACTGGATTGACCGGTAGGGATGGAACAATGGAAAGACAACAAGAAATTGAAGAGCGCTCTCGGGATTTAATAAGAAAGGCCGATGAAAAAGAAAGGCAAGAATTGAAACGTTTTGATCTGCTATATGGTATTTTTTGGGTTCTTCTTTTTTTTGCTTCAGCTGGATGTTTTTTTGTTCAGTATGAAGATTTTCGCGATATGCAGCCCGCCACTCCAGAACAACTGCAAAGTATTATTCATGATGCGCCTTGTGCGGGTGAGGCTTTTCGGATGGCTCTTCAAACTAATAATGTGACTTCGTCAGCGACATTAACTTTTGGTGACGCAAAAAAGATGGCATCAGAATGCAAGGATAAAAAAGAGATTAAAGCAGTACGTGAAAAACAACTTAACGCACTGAACGATATGAGCAAATAATCAGGGGATGGATATGATGCTGTTTCTTCGAAAGTATGGATTTTTGTTTACCCCTCCAGTCTACTGGCTCATCTATCTGGGAGCCAGACTGACTTACAATGGACTGGCAGGAGACTTTTCTGCTGATTTCCTTCAGGGTATTCGACATGAAGGCGTCTATATTATCTGTAGTTTGTGTGTATTTTATTTTTTCTGCTTAGAGGTGGAAGTTGGTGATGGCGAATTCTCAGCGAACATTCTGTTCCTGATTGTTTTCTTTCATGTGGTTTTATTATTTATCACTCTGCTTATTTGTTTGTGGCAAGGGGAGGTGTTGTTGGATTCGATCTTTATGGGTCAGATTATCGCCTCCATGTGTTTATTGTTTTTCATTCCTGTGCTTTCCATTATAAGGAGGAGTTTCTAGTGCGGCTGTGAATATTCTTCTTGCCATTTATTACCCTTGTTATTTTGAAATGCTCTTAAAGGAACGCCTGCATGAGTAATAACATCATCGATGCCGTCACCCAGACTGTGAATTCACTGGTATCAGCACTGAAGCTGCCCGACGAATCTGCAAAAGCCAATGACACGCTGGGCAGCATGAATTTCCCCCAGTTCAGCCGTATTCTGCCCTATAAGGATTATGATTCCGCGACCGGTCTGTTTATTAATAACAAAACCGTCGGTTTTATGTTTGAGGCGCGTCCTTTACCCGGTGCGGATAAAAGTATCGTCGCCACACTGGAGCATTTACTGCGCAGCAAACTTCCCCGGGGCGTCCCGGTCAGTTTTCATCTGGTCTCCAGCAAACTGGTCGGCAATGATATCGACTACGGTCTGCGTGAATTCCGCTGGAGTGGTAAACAGGCTAAAAAGTTTAACGCCATTACCCGCGCCTACTATCTCCGGGCGGCGGAAACACAATTTCCCCTGCCGGACAATCTGGATTTGCCCCTGACGCTGCGTAACTACCGCGTGTACATCTCCTGCTGCGTGCCCCGGAAGAAGAACTCCGCCACGCAAATTGTGGAGATGGAGAACCAGATAAAAATCCTGCGGGCGTCACTGGGCGGGGCTTACATTCCGACGCGTATCCTTGATGCGGCCGGGCTGGTCGAACTGATGCGTGAGCTGATTAACCCGGACCCGCACGAGATGTACCGCGTACCGTATAAGCTGGACCCCTATCAGGATCTGAACTATCAGTGTGTCGATGACAGCTTTGATATGAAGGTCACGGCCGGTCATCTGAAAATTGGCCGCCTGGGGCGCGACGGGAAAGAGTGCGTGACCCGGGTGACGAGCTACCATCTGGAGAAAGATCCGGAAATGGCCTTCCTCTGGTCCAATGCGGACAACTACGCCAACCTGCTGAACCCGGAGCTCTCCATCTCCTGCCCCTTTGTCATCACGCTGACGCTGATGGTGGAGGACCAGGTGAAGACCCAGAACGAAGCCAACCTGAAATTCATGGACGTGGAGAAGAAAAGCAAAACCTCCTACGCGAAGTACTTTCCGAACGTGATAAAGGAAATGCAGGAGTGGGGCGATATCCGCCAGCGACTGGCGACCAACCAGACCTCCCTGGTGTCCTACTTCTTTAATATCACCACGTATACCGCCGATAACGCAGAGGCCTCTCTCGCTACCGAGCAGCAGGTGCTCAACAGTTACCGTAAGGGTGGCTTCCAGCTTATCCCGGCCCGCTACCATCACCTGCGTAATTTTCTGGCCATGATGCCGTTCAAATGCGGCGAAGGCCTGTTCAAAGAGCTGCAGGCGGCAGGCGTGGTGAAGCGGGCTGAGACGTTCCAGGTGGCCAACCTCCTGCCGATCGTCGCTGACAGCCCGCTGGCGCCGGCGGGACTCCTGGCCCCCACCTACCGAAATCAGCTGGCGTTCATCGACCTGTTCTACGAGGGAATGAACAATACCAATTTCAACATGGCAGTCTGCGGGACGTCCGGGGCGGGTAAAACCGGTCTGATTCAGCCCCTCATTCGCAGTGTGCTCGACTCCGGCGGGTTTGCCTGGGTGTTCGACATGGGCGATGGCTATAAGTCCCTGTGTGAAAACATGGGGGGCGTATACCTCAATGGCGATACCCTCAAGTTTAACCCGTTCGCCAACGTGCTGGATGATGCTCACTTTGACATGTCAGCAGAACGTATACGCGATCAGATGTCGGTGATGGCCAGTCCGAACGGCAACCTCGATGAAGTCCATGAAGGTCTGCTTCTGCAGGCAGTTCAGGCGGCCTGGTTAAGCAAGCGTAATCATGCACGCGTTGATGACGTAGTGCAGTTTTTACAGGACGCGAAGGACAGCGATGAATATGCTGATTCCCCGACAATCCGGGGCCGTCTGGACGAGATGATAATCCTGCTCGATCAGTACACGGTGAATGGGATCTACGGGGACTATTTCAACTCAGATAAACCAACACTTCACGATGACGCCCGGATGGTGGTACTGGAGCTCGGTGGTCTGGAGTCGAGGCCCTCTCTGCTTATCGCGGTGATGTTCTCATTGATTATTTACATCGAGAACAGGATGTATCAGTCACCGCGTGGCCTGAAAAAACTGAACGTCATCGATGAGGGCTGGAAGCTCCTTGATTTCAAGAATGGAAAAGTGGGGCAGTTTATCGAGAAAGGCTACCGTACCGCGCGTCGACATACCGGCGCATACATCACCATCACGCAAAATATCGTCGACTTCGACTCCCCGACCGCCTCCAGCGCCGCACGTGCAGCGTGGGGGAACTCATCGTACAAGGCCATTCTGAAACAGTCAGCGAAGGAATTTGCCAAGTATAACCAGCTGTACCCGGATCAGTTCAGCAAGCTGGAGAAAGACATGATTAACGGCTTCGGCTCGGCAAAAGAGCAGTGGTTCTCCTCCTTTATGCTGCAGGTGGAAGCGAACTGCTCCTGGCACCGCCTGTTCGTTGACCCGCTCAGCCGGGCGATGTACTCCTCCAAAGGCCCGGATTTTGAGTACATGCAAGCGCGCCGGCAGGAGGGGGTCGATATCCACGATGCGGTATACGGACTGGCGTGCCGCAACTTTAAAGACGAAATGGCAGAGCTTGAATCCCGAATACCGGTGAATGACATGGAGGATAAACAGTGATGAAAAACAACACCGAACAACCGGTCAGTACGACCTCTCATACCTTTCGCCGGATACCTGTCATCGTTGCTCTCGTGCTTTTCGCCCTGGCAACCAGCGCGTTTCTCTCACGCGTGGTTCTGGAGTACTCCACGCCGCGGGTGGTGGCTTTTGATATGAAGAAGACGCTCGACAGCTTTATGGACAGTGTGAGTCAGAAGCAGCTGACAGAGGCGCAGTCCAAAGCGCTCTCTGATCGGTTTAACGACGCGCTGGAGAAGAGTCTGGCGGAGTATCAGCAGCAGCATCATGTGGTCATTCTGGTTTCACCTGCCGTGGTTCAGGGCGCGCCTGATGTGACCCGCAACATCCAGCACGACATTGCCCGCCGGATGAAAGGAGAACAGTAATGATACGACTGAAAGACTGTCTGCTCGCCGCCTGCCTGTTATCGCCGCTGACTCAGGCGGCTGATCTCGGTACCTGGGGGGATTTATGGCCCCTCCGTGAGCAGGACATGCTGCAGCTCATCACGCAGCGTCTGCAGTCGCTGCAATCCTCTGGCCAGTGGGACCAGACGATGGACGCGTTTAAGCAGCGGGTTATCGAGAACAGTCAGCGTCCGGCGCCGGTGGAAGGCATTAAGCGTGCGGAGAAATACGAGCAGCGCTGGTTTGATCCCAGCATCCGACTGACCGAAGACCTGAAGGACAATGAGGGGCGGGTGTTTGCCCGCAAGGGCGAAGTGGTAAACCCGCTTAAAACCGTACCGTTTGTCCAGACCCTGTACTTCATCAATGGTGACGATGCCGACCAGCTGGCCTGGATGAAGCGTCAGGTGCCGGAAACCCTGATGAGCAAAATTATCCTGGTGCGTGGCAGTATCCCGGACACCTCCGCAGCGCTGGACAGCCGGATCTATTTCGACCAGAACGGTGTACTGAGCAAGCGATTTGGCCTGACGGCGGTCCCGGCGCGGATCACGCCGGCGCCCTCCGGTGAACGGCTGAATATTGAGACCTTCCCGCCCGTCCCGCACCCCTGATCTGGGGCTGCGTTTTATTCAAAAGAGGTAACCGATGCCGATGATACTGGCCTTAATAATCCTGCTCACGATGCTCTTGCTGACGCTAATGTGGTCCACCATCCGTAAGCAGGAGAATGTCATACGGGAACTCAGTACAAGAGAAAGCTGGCTGGAGAGAGAGGTTGAGCGTCTCAGGACCGATAACGAGAAGCTGTACCGCTGGCTGAGATACAACAGTGAAAAGGTTATCGATGAAATGACTTGTGAACTCGATGCACTGTCCGCCGTTCGCCAGACGAACAGGGATTCATACCGTCGCCAGCTTTACCTCTTCGACTGCCTGTCCCTGATGGTGTGGGCCGGGATGGAGGGCGCCGAAGACTCTACACGGGAAAAGGTCCGCAATAAAATCGATGCCCTCCGTCTTGTTCTCAGGGAGAAAACTGACGAATGAAAGCCATGTTTTTTTTAATCTGCATCGCGTTCTCAACGTTCAGTGGCCGCGCCGCCGCAGACCCCTCCTGTGAGGGCCGGTTTGTTAACCCGATCACCGATGTGTGCTGGCGCTGCATCTTCCCTCTGTCGCTCGGCAGCGTGCAGGTTGGTAAAGGCGACCTGCCTGATACCAGCAATCCCGGCAGTCCCCTGCAGCTGTGTCCGGCTCCGCCACCGCTTTTTGTTCGTCCCGGACTGGCCATCGGGTACTGGGAGCCGATGGCCATGACGGACGTTAGCCGTTCGCCTGGCTGTATGGTCAATCTGGGGGGCTTCAGTATCAATCTCGGCAAGACCGGCATGGGGACCGCGAGAAAGGACGACAAGCAGGTGAACGGCGCCTTCTATCACGTTCATTGGTACAAGTACCCGCTGACGTACTGGCTGAACATCATCACTTCGGCAGGCTGTCTGGAAGGCGGAGACATGGATATAGCCTATCTGTCCGAGATTGACCCGACCTGGGTGGACAGCAGCCTCACCACCATTCTGAATCCGGAAGCGATCCTGTTTGCCAACCCCATCGCGCAGGGCGCCTGCGCAGCGGATGCGCTGGCCAGTGCATTCCATATGCCTCTGGATGTCCTCTTCTGGTGTGGTGGAAGCCATGGCTCACTTTACCCGTTTAACGGCCAGGTCAGTAATGAGTCCAGCCCGCTGCAGTCGTCGGTACTGGTCAGTGAGCGTATGGCCTTCAAGCTCCACCGGCAGGGACAAATTATGGAGAGTATCGGGAAGGACAAGGCAGTCTGTTACGAATATCCCTCCCCGATCATCCCGAAAGAACGCTGGCGCTATCAGATGGTGAACATGTATCCGGACAGTGGTCAGTGCCATCCGCTTGGACGCAGCGTGATGCGCTGGGAGGCCGGCAAAAATCCGCCCAACACCCGCAAGAACTATGGCTACCTGATGTGGCGTAAACGTAACTGCGTATTTTTGTAAGTCAGACAGGAAAAGGATAAATGATGGAAAAAGAACAGAATCAATGTTGCCAGCAACCCCTCCTGCATCAGGATGTATCTCCCACTACATCCCGGGTCACTTTCAGCACGGATAAAAAGGTACTAACGGCAGAGCAATACAGAGACTGGCAATACATTGGCGCAACCCTCAGAGAAAAAATGCAGTCGAATAACTGAATATGTGATGCAGGGCTATGCATTTGTCATGACCTGTAGCAATAGCCAGGCACATAACTCTCTCTAATTGAGGTAATTATGAATAAAGGAATCACCGGGCTGGCCTGGGGGCTGAGTCTGCTCTGCACTACGGCGTCAGCCGCTGACAATATTAATACTCCCGGGGACCAGCAGTGGCTGAAACAGCAGGAGAACCTCAGCGAACAGCTGCGCCAGCATCCGGATAAACAGCTGCAGCAGGAGCTTGAGGCGCAAATCAGCCGCAATCCTCTGCCCAAATCAGACCGCCAGTTTATCGATAATCTGGTCAGCCAGCAGAAAGCGGCGAATCAGGAAAAGCCGGCAGAAGGAGCGCTGTACTTTGTCTCCTTCTCGATACCTGAAGAGGGGCTGAAGCGGATGCTGCACGAAACCCGGCAGTACGGCATTCCGGCGACACTGCGTGGGCTCGTCAATAACGACATGAGGACCACCACTGACGCGGTGCTGCAGCTGGTGAAGGATGGCGTGACCGACGGCGTGCAGATTGACCCGACACTATACACACAGTACGGCATCCGGAGTGTGCCGTCTCTGGTGGTACGGTGTCAGGCCGGGTATGACGTGGTACGTGGTAACATTCACGTCAAACAGGCGCTGGAGAAAGTGGCACAGACCGGTGACTGCGCACAGCTGGCCCGGCAAATACTTGATGCGCACTCGAATGCCGCCGGGAGCCAGCCATGAAAGACAGACCGTACTTCATAGCGTTACCGGAAATGGTGAGGGATGAGGGAGGGTGGAAATGAAGACGGTTATTTCCGTGCTGACCGCGCATTTTTTAGTCCTGAGCGCCTTTATCTGGCTGGCATCTCCCGCCTGCGCTGACAGTGGAAGTGACTATAAAGCTGGTTCGGATTTTGCGAAACAGGTGCAGGGCAATGGTCTGAACTCACTGAAAAATTTCAGTGGTGAGCAAAACCTGCCGGGGTATACCGCCAACCCGAATCAGACAAAATACTACGGCGGCGTCACTGCCAGCGGAGACAGCTCTCTGAAAAGCGATTCAGCCCTGGAGTTCAGCCAGGGGGACACAGGCAAAGCGGTTACGGAGTCGTTCACAAACCGGCCACCGGATCAGATATCTCAGGATGCGCCGTTTATTCAGGCCGCAAAGGATACAGAATCCCGTGCCGACAGCATTGTCGGCGATACCGGACAGTCCTGTACCGCCCAGGTTGTGAACCGCAGCGAGTTCACAAACCATACCTGCGAACGTGATCTGCAGGTGGAAAATTTTTGCACACGGGAAGCGACCCTGAAGGATAACGCCACCACGCAGAAAGTTAACCGAACCTATCAGCAGGTGGTGACGCTGAATTATGCCCGGAGTACCCGGCAATGGAGTGGCAACCTGACGATCCCGACCAATGGTCGTCTGCTGAATGCCTCGGTGGATGGTGAGCCTCTGGTGATCCCCTGGATTGAAGAATGCGATTCCGAAGGGAAGGTGCGGGATAGCTGCAAGAGTGCAGTGAGTGAAAGCCTGACCCTCTTTGAACGAACGTTCCCCATTGATGTGATCAGCTGGCCACGTTCAGAATCGATGTGTTCAGGCGGTCAGAACACGCATTGTACGAAATATACCTATGACGGGAAGGGGAAGATTCATCAGTCGTTTGGTGTGGACAAAGCGGCCACTGCTGGGCAGAACTTTTCAGTAAGCAAAACATCACGGACCGTATCATCGGCCAGCCAGAAACCCGTACAGGTCACGGTCACCCTGGTGATGGAAGAAACCGAAACCGTCTATGCACCTGAAGTCGTCTGGGTTGAAAGCTGTCCGTTCAGTAAGGATGAAGGAAAAAAAACGGGCGAGGAATGTATCAGCCCGGGAGGAACGCGAACCATCACCCTCGGAGGCAGGGATTACTCGTTCACGGAGGCCTGCTGGAAATATAAGGATACCTGGCTCACGCAACCGGCGGACAACGGCTCCTGTGAAAGCCTGATGAAAAATACGGCTTGTACTCTGTCATCCCGCCAGTGCGCCTTCTCCAGCGAGGAAGGCACGTGCCTGCATGAATATGCAACGTATTCCTGCGAAACCAGGACGAGTGGCAAACAAATGATCTGCGGCGGTGATGTCTTCTGCCTTGATGGTGAATGTGACAAAGCCACGTCCGGGAAGAGCAACGACTTTGGGCAGGCGGTGTCTGAGCTGGCGGCACTGGCTGCCGCGGGGAAGGACATCGCGGCACTGAACGGGGTGGATGTCCGGGCCTTCACCGGAAAAGCGAAGTTCTGTAAGAAGTTTGCTGCGGGCTTCAGTAACTGCTGCAAAGACAGCGGCTGGGGCCAGGATGTGGGGCTGGCACGCTGCAGCAGCGAGGAAAAGGCGCTGGCAAAAGCGAAAAAAGACAAGCTGACGGTCAGTATCGGGGAATTCTGCTCTAAAAAGGTTCTGGGGATTTGCCTGGAGAAAAAAAGGAGCTATTGCCAGTTCGACTCAAAACTGGCGCAGATCGTTCAGCAGCAGGGAAGAAACGGTCAGCTGCATATCGGTTTTGGCGGAGCCAGCAGTCCTGACTGTCGGGGGATTACGGTTGAAGAGCTCCAGAGGATCGACTTTAACATGCTTGATTTCACCAACTTTATGGACGACCTGATGAAAAATCAAAAAATACCGGAAAACGATGTTCTCACCAATAAGACCAAAGAACGAATTAAGGAAATCATGAGTCAGCAATCCGCGCAATAAACCATGCTGCCTAATAAAGAGACCGATAATCATGAAAATTAATTTTCACAAACAGCCTGCCATTGATTTTGTCCTGAGATTAACACTGACAGTAATCATTATTTCTCCGGTGATTTATTTCTCCTGGGATGCAGTCAAAGGGACGTCGGGAAGTGATTATGTCGAAAGTGTGGTCTTTATTCTTATGGCTGGGTTTGCCATGTCTGTGTGTTATTTGTTTTTCTCAGCCCTGGAGAAAGTTATAAATGCAAGGAAAAGCAAAGATGAATCGATATATCACGATTGAGAAATTTATAGACATTCTGAATGAAGAGAATTTACCCCAGGAGCATCATGTTATGGTGCTGGCTGTTCTTGCGGATATCTCTCTGCATACAGACAGGTTCCTGATTAACTCGTCCGAACTGGTTCAGATGGCCGCTCAGTACTCACCTGCTTTCCAGAAACTGCCAGCGGACCGGCAGGCTTTTATATCTTCAGTACTGAGCATGCCGCTATTCCTTATTATGTGACCAGGAGAGTCAATGGAAGAGAAAAAAGCATACGGGCTGGTCATGGTGTTTGTCGGGGTGTTTGTCTTTCTCCTGGTCAGCATTATGTCGTACAGCCTGTGGCGGGACAGGCAGGTTAACGCATTTATGACAACCAACCGGGCCTGGGGGATCCAGTGCGACACTGTTTCTCAGACCGCGTGGGTGGTCAGGGACGGGGAGCGGGTGGACCTTCAGATAAATCATCTGCCTCTGTACTGCAGCGGTTACCGCTTTGAAGCCCGTGATGATGCAGGAAAGGTACAGCGCCAGCTCGATAAATACAGTGTCTATCAGCATCTGTCACGCCAGTCGCAATAATTCATAAAAGGGTATTTGTCATGCGAACAATACATGCCGCCATGCTGGCGGGGTGCCTTTACTGCGCCCTGATGCCGGCTTTCGCCAAAGATGCGGGCTGGCAGTGGTACAACGAGAAACTGAAGCCCCGTGATGAGGAAAGGCCAGCCGCACCAGCGGCACCACCGCCGCAAATGGATATTCTGGAGAAACTCGCCACACTCCAGGCGGCCACCAAACGGTCGCTGTACGAAGCCATTCTGTATCCATCGTCTGAAAACTTCGTGAAGTACTTCCGGCTGCAGAACTACTGGACGCAGCAGGCAAGTTTGTTCTCGATGAGTGCGAAGAAAGCGATGCTGGAAAACCCGGAACTCGATTACAACCTGCAGTACAGCCACTACAACGGCACGGTAAAAAACCAGCTCGCCGCCGACTATGCCGAACAGCGTCAGGCTATCTCCACCCTCGCACAGCACTACGGCGTGATGTTCTTCTACCGGGGGCGCGAAGCGATCGATGGCCAGCTGGTCCAGGTGATTAAAAACTTCCGCGAAACCTATGGCCTGAGCGTCATACCGGTGTCGGTTGACGGCGTGATTAACCCCATGCTGCCCGACAGCCGGACGGACCAGGGCCAGGCTGAGCAGCTTGGCGTGAAGTTCTTCCCCGCGATGATGCTGGTTAACCCGAAAAGTGGCCAGGTGAAGCCTCTCAGTTACGGCTTTATCAGTCAGGACGACCTGGCGAAACAGTTCCTCTATGTCTCCAGCGACTTTAAACCGAATTTCTAAGGAGTGTGTCATGCGAAAGATTCGTTTTCCGGATTTAGATATCACCGGGATGTGGGTGCTGGCCGTGGGCGTGTTTTTCCACCTGATAGCCCGGCTTGTCAGAAAGCAGCCTGAGCTGGCCGTCCAGGCCGGGGAAATCTTCGGGCTGGGAATGGTGGTGTTCGGGGGATACCGCATTCTTAACGCCCTCATTGCTGAAGCCGAAAAAGAGGAGAAAGCCTGTGAAAAGCATCCTGAAGAACATCGCTAAGACGCCGCTGGCGGCGCTGGCTCTTTCCCTTGCTCTGGCCGGACTGGCACAGGCGGGAACGTTCGATGAGGTGAAGTCGCTCTGGGATCCGCGGGGAATCTCCGGTACTGAAACGGCTTCCCCGCAGAGCGACACTCCCCAGGTGGAGAGCGGGGCATCTCAGCCACGCTGGTTACGACTCAGCAACGGAAAGCAGGTGGACCTGCGCGACTGGAAAGTGGTGCTGTTCATGCAGGGACACTGTCCATACTGTCATAAATTTGACCCGGTGCTGAAGCAGCTGGCCGGACAGTATGGCTTCTCCGTGTTCTCTTACACCATTGACGGACAGGGTGATGACGCGTTTCCTGAAGCGCTGCCGGCGCCTCCTGACGTGATGCAGACCTTTTTCCCCAATATCCCGGTGGCCACCCCGACCACGTTTCTGGTCAACGTGAACACGCTGGCAGCGTACCCGATCCTGCAGGGCGCCACGGATGCACAGGGCTTTATGGCCAGAGTGGATACGGTATTTCAGATGATGCACTGAGTCTCTGTTATATCCGGTCTTAGCAAGTGATTAAGGAAAATAGCCATGAACAAATATATACGTTCGACGGGACTGTATGCGTTTTTATTTCCAGCCAGTTTAAAAGCACCCGGGCAGACAGCAGCAGAAAAAATAGAACAACTGAAGCCGGAATTTGTCCACCGGGAAAGGCGTATGGAAATCTATCTGGAATTATTCATTGTGTTTCTGACTGCAGGTGCCCTGCTGTTATGGATAATGAGATTTTTATTTAATCTCTGCGTGGCTGACTGGATAGCCAGCGGTGACCTGCGAGTAAAAGACCTGTGGAATATTATGATGTACGCCATCCCTTATGCGCTGATGGCTGTCGGGATGGGGTTCTTTGTTGCCGGAGTGACATTAGCAATCCTCAATTTTTTCAGTCATCACCTGAAAATCCTTTTTATTCTGAGAAATAACAGAGTTAAAAATAATGCTGTGCGTAATGGAGGACAGGATGCGAATTAAACTTCTGTCACTCTTCTGCGGTGCCGCGCTTGGCCTGTCATTTAGTGCCGCCGCCGACGTGAATGGCGACATGAACCAATTCTTCAATAAGCTTGGCTTTGCGTCCAATACCAGCCAGCCGCAGGTCTGGCAGGGACAGGCGGCGGGTTACGCCTCCGGCGGTTCGCTGTATGCCAGAACGCAGGTGAAAACGATCCAGCTGGTCAGCATGACCCTGCCGGATATTAACGCCGGCTGCGGCGGCATCGATGCGTACCTGGGGTCGTTCTCATTTATCAACAGCGAGCAGCTGCAGCGCTTCGGCAAACAAATTATGTCCAACGCCGCGGGCTACTTCTTTGACCTTGCCCTGCAGACCACGGTTCCGGAGATCAAAACTGCCAAAGACTTCCTGCAGAAGATGGCCAGCGACATCAACAGCATGAACCTCAGCTCCTGCCAGGCCGCTCAGGGCATTGTGGGCGGTCTGTTCCCCCGCAACCAGGTGGCGCAGCAAAAGGTCTGCCAGGACATCGCCGGTGAGAGCAACATTTTTGCGGACTGGGCGGCTTCCCGTCAGGGCTGTTCGGTGGGGGGGCAGATGGACAAAGTGCAGGATAAAGCCAGCGATAAGGACAAGGAGCGTGTAATGAAGAACATCAACATTATGTGGGATGCCCTGTCCAAAAACCGGCTCTTTGACGGCAATAAGGAGCTGAAAGAGTTTGTGATGACCCTGACCGGGACGCTGATTTTTGGTGAGAACAGTGAGATCACCCCGTTGCCGGCACGCACCACTGACCAGGATCTGATTAAAGCCATGATGGAGGGCGGCACGGCTAAAATCTATCACTGCAATGATTCGGATAAGTGTCTTAAGGTCGTTGCTGATGCCACCGTGACCATCACCTCCAGTAAGGCGCTGAAAAGCCAGATTTCCGCTTTGTTAAGCAGTATCCAGAATAAAGCGGTGGCTGATGAAAAACTGACGGATCAGGAGAAAGGGTTTATCTCCAGCACCACCATTCCGGTGTTCAAATACCTGGTCGACCCGCAGATGCTCGGTGTGTCTAACTCACTTATTTACCAGCTGACGGACTATATCGGCTACGACATCCTGCTGCAGTACATTCAGGAACTTATCCAGCAGGCCCGGGCGATGATCTCAACCGGTAATTATCCCCAGTCGACAATGGATATGATCATGGAAAACCTCAACCAGGCGAGTGTCCAGATTGCCGCTTTCCAGTCCCGCGTTCAGGTTCAGCAGGACGCCTTGCTCGTGGTGGACAGACAAATGAGTTACATGCGCCAGCAGGTCTCTGCCCGCATGATGACCCGCTACCAGAATAACTATCATTTTGGGGGGAATCAGTAATGCTTGAGGTATATGCCATTGCAGGCGGTGACTGGTTACGGGGCAACCTGAACGCGATTGCGGCGTTTATGGAGACCGGCACATGGTCGACCATAGAAAAGATGTGTATCGCCATCTCGGTACTCATTGTGGCGGGGAACTGGGTAAAAAAACACAACGTGATGGACCTTTTGGGCTGGGTCTTTTCCCTCACCCTGGTCTCTATGCTGGTTGTCATTCGCACCCCTGTGCAGATCATCGATTACAGTAACGTTGCGCAGGTCTATGAAGTCGATAATGTACCTATTGGTCTGGCCATTCCGGCGTCGCTGACAACGCGGGTAGGAAACGCGCTTATCCAGAGTTATGAGATGGTCTTCGCGCTGCCGGACAGTGTCACGTACAGTAAAACGGGGATGTTATTTGGCAGTAATCTGGTCGCGAAAAGTACGGATTTTTTGTCACAAAATCCTCAGATTACGACGCTGTTTTCCGATTACGTACAAAACTGTGTGATGGGCGATATTTTCCTCAATCATAAGTACTCTTTTGAGGAATTACTGAATTCACCTGATCCGTATACCCTGATTTTTGCAAACCCGAGTCCACTGCGTGGCGTGTTTGACAAAAACAACCAGTTCCAGACATGCGAGGAGGCCTCACGGGATCTGAAATCGGCTCTCGCGCTGGATACTCAGACAGGCGGTAAAACCTGGAACTACTATGTTCGTCAGCTGTTTGGCGGCAAACCTAATCCCGATCTGCTTTTCAGCCAGATGATTGGCGACAGCTACAATTACTTCTACAGCTCGGGACAGAGCGCCGGGCAGATTATCCGCCAGAACGTCACGATGAACGCCCTGCGCAGTGGGATCCAGAGTTATGCGGCCCGCAGCGGGGACACTGCCAGTCTGGTCAATATGGCTAACACATCATCCCTTGAAAAGCAGCGGCTGGCACAGGCCACAATGGGGCACCAGGCGCTTCGCACACTTCCGCTGATGCAGACCGTTATCATGGGGATAATGATTGGGATGTTCCCGATCATGGTGATGGCCGCCATGTTTAACATGATGACGCTGCAGGTGCTAAAGGGGTATGTGTTTGCGCTTATCTGGCTGCAGACGTGGCCATTACTGTTCGCCATCCTGAACAGCGCAATGGCCTACTATGCGAAGCAAAATGGCGTCCCGGTCGTTCTCTCTGAGTTGTCGCAGGTTCAGCTCAAAAACTCGGATATTGCGACCACCGCGGGTTATATTGCCGTGATGATACCGCCCTTGTCGTGGGGGATCGTGAAGAGCATGGGGGCCGCTTTCTCCAGTGCCTACAGCCATTTTTCTTCATCGGGGCTCAGTGCAACATCGCAGGCTGCCTCCGGCGTGGTGGACGGGAATTACTCTTTCGCCAACATGCAGATGGAGAACGTCAGCGGCTACAGCTGGGGTACCAACAGCACAACCAGTTTCGGACAGATGTCGCGGCAGCTGGCGAATGGGGGCATGAGCACGCAGACGCGGGATGGTTCGATGGTCTGGGACAGTGGTGGTGCAATGTCAAAACTGCCGGTGGATATCAACGTCGGTCGTCAGATAGCCAGTGCGCAGCAACAGATGGCCCGTGAGGCTGATGTCCAGGCCGAAAGCGCGCTGCATGGCTATAACAGCAGCGTGACAAGTGCCTGGAATAGTCTGCAGCAATTTGGCACCAATAAAGGGAACAGCGCCTCAACAACGACCGGGGCCGATACTACTGAGTCTTCGCAGGATTCGATGGCCAGAAGCAAGATGTGGAATGCGGTTGTTGCTAATGCGAAAGCCAACAACATCAGTAATGAGGAGTCTTTCCAGCAGTTGATGGATGAGTCTAGGAAGGGAACGGTATCAGGTGAGATGTATGGTAATGCTAAATGGAGTAGTGGCGACCAATTGGTCGGGAAACTGGGTAAATGGGCTACAGGACTCACTGCTGAAGGGGGGGCTAAAATTAGTGCTGGAGCGAATGCATCAAGTGGCTCTACTGACTCGACAACCGAATCTGGAAGGGAATCTCATGACAGTAGGCACGATACCAGCAGCCAGGCGGCGAAAGACTTTAAGGAAGCATCCGATTACTTCACCAGCCGCAAAACCACCACATCGGGTAATATCACCGATAATAATGCCAGCTCGCGTGTTGACCAGTTTGCCGCGTCACTCTCCAGTGCCAAAAACAGCTACGACCAGTATACAACCAGCCGGACACGCAGCCATGAGTACAGTGAGATGGCGTCACGCACAGAGAGCATGACTGGCCAGATGAGCGAGAATCTCTCTCAGCAGTTTGCTAACTTTGTTCAGCGTCGCGCTCCACAGGATGCCGAGGCTATTCTGACCAATACCAGTTCTCCTGAAATTGCGGCGCAGCGTGAAGCACTGGCGCGTGAATTCGTCAAAGAGCAGGTTGAACCCAGGGTTGATGCCGCGTATCAACAGGGGCGTGAAAGCATCGGACAGAATATGGCTGGGGTGTCAGGTGGTGGGGACAATGGTTCGGTAATGGCTGACTACGGACAAAATTCTGGTCGTATCGATGCCATGACGCAAGACGCTGGTATTAAGGATAATGTGGGTCAGAAAGTGGATGGGATGATTGCAGAGAATAAACAACAGCATCAGGAAACCCGTGAAAACATACAACAGCAAGGCGTTGAAGTGAAAAAAGAGAATGCTGAACTGGAAAATGACCACAAAACAAAAGGAAATGATTTCAAAAATTCTTATAATGATAAGAAAGAGCATCAAACCAGACTGCCTGGCGCGGATTCAACCAAAGAACTACTGGATAAGGCAACAAAATTAGAAAACGAGAAACCAAAGGGATAGGGAGGAAAGAATGTTAACCCATCAAATAATACAAGGTGAAATTGACGAGTTAAAACTAGTTCTGACTGAGAAGGATTTAACGATCCCCTCATTCTGGAGTTGTATCTGGCCTGGCTTGACTTTTATGTTTTGGTTTTTACTTTCATCATATTTTTCATATGGGATAAGTGATTTTTCTACGGGTCTTGATAGAATTTCATCAATGGTTTTTGCGGCAGTTGTGGGCATTTTTTCTATCATTGCAACCGCGAATACCCGCTCACTCTTCCTTTCTTTACCTGAGTCTTTCAGGAAAAAGTCGTTGTTCTTTGGTTTTTTAGCAAAGAAATGCAGAACTTATGGAGCAGTTATTTTTACTATATTCCCATGCCTGGCGTTTTTTTCTGCATATAACGGAATTAATGCGGTTGTTTTTATTGTTGTTACCGGTTTCAGTCTTTTATTAACACTTATGGTTATGAATATTGACCTTAGTCGTTATCAGTTGGCGACCCTGACGTCTGTTATTGAATCGGTTAGAAATCATGAACGGTGAACAGGTGCGCAGTTTACTTGTGCGCCTGTGAGGTGTTGCCGCCTTCGGTGGAGTCTTTTGATTTACATTAAGTCAGGGTTAATTATGGGAATTTATGAATCTGTCAAAGTTGGGAGTTGGTCATCCATACTCAACCTATCAATTATGGTGGTTTGTTAACAGGCTAAAAGTTTCCTTTGTTATTATTGGTTTCTTAGACTGTAATTAGTTTTCACATCTCGTTTAAAATTCGTATATAGTGAATGCGCATTCCGAAATCATAAGAGAATGTGTATTCACTCGTATTGATTATGTCACAAGGATTCAGGATGAAGCTTAATAAAGTCATGGCTGTGATGGTCGTCAGCTCTGCTCTGGTGTTGTCTGGATGTAGTGCAATGGGAACCGCTATTAAAAAGAGAAATCTGGAAGTAAAAACCCAGATGAGCGAAACAATCTGGCTGGAACCTTCAAATAATAAGACGGTTTATCTGCAAATCAAAAATACCTCCGATAAGGATATGAGTGGCCTGCAGGCAAAAATTGCCAGCGCTGTCACTTCAAAGGGATATCAGGTCGTCAGTAACCCCGATACGGCGGGCTACTGGATCCAGGCGAATGTGCTCAAGGCCGATAAAATGGACCTTCGTGAGTCTCAGGGCTGGTTAAGCCGGGGTTATGAGGGCGCTGTGACTGGCGCCGCTCTTGGGGCGGGGATTACCGCTTACAACTCCAGTTCCGCGGGAGCAACCCTGGGAGTAGGGCTTGCAGCCGGTCTGGTCGGAATGGCGGCTGACGCGATGGTGGAAGATGTGAACTACACCATGATCACCGATGTTCAGATCGCGGAAAGAACCAAAACACAGGTTCAGACTGATAACGTGGCCGTATTACGTCAGGGAACATCTGGCGCAAAAGTGCAGACAAGTACTGAAACGGGTAATCAACATAAATACCAGACTCGCATCGTCTCTAACGCTAATAAAGTTAACCTCAAGTTCCCTGAAGCCCAGCCTGTTCTTGAAGACCAGCTGGCAAAATCGATCGCTAATATTCTGTAAGCGTTCTATTCCACGGCCCGGGTACTCCGGGCCAGACTGGCATCACCTTTCTGGCGTGTCAGAATTCATTCGTCAAATAATCAGTTAATTCCACATCTAAACGGTGAACAGTTGCGCAATTTATTTGTGCATCTGTGAGGCGTTGCCGCCTTCGGCGGAGTCTTTCGTCTTTATTTGAACAGAGGTTATTTATGACAATATCTGAGCCTGTCAGGTCTCTTAATACACATGAACTGATGCCTGGCGATATTTACCCACATCCTGCAGTGGGGGGAAGTTATTCCCTGTCACATTGCGAGGTCTGTTCTCTCTTCAGTGACCACATCATGTATATCTGCAGCGCGTTAGTTATTCTTCTGCTTGTTTTCATCGCAGGTGTCTTTTTCCAAAAGTTAATGACGTCTTCCACGGGACGTAAGCGAGACACGGCGTCAGTTATTCCCGATACAAAGCCAGAAGCACAGAGCAAACCGGAATACTTCCATCTTTCCATATGTGTGGAAGGCCCGGCCAGCACGGATGACTCCGCCTTGTCCTCTCTTGCCTCCCGTGTTGTCCGCGAAGCAGAAAATCTGTATATCCCCGGCGTCAATCGCCGCGACAGCGCTGACGACGTGTTTGCCTGGTCCGTGCAGACTCAGTTTCCTTCTGACAGGCTCTTCGGCACACGGATTTTCCCGTCGACCGGCTGGTTTGAACGTCCGGATATGATTAAACCTCCGGTGAAATGCTACTGCGTCTGCCTGCAGTACACGGCTGAAACATTGCCATCCACACTGCATGCCCTGGTCGATGAGGCCGGACGGCAAGTGGCGAAGTCGTATATTAAAGGCGGGCACTGCCCTGGCTCAGAGGGCTATTCCTTCTGCATAACCTCTTAATAGCAATAAGTATCCGGCCTGGTCATCTATGGATCCGGGCATGACTGTAATCCTGTTTTCTGTGCCGGTGTATTTCCGCTGATTAATTTGTCCTTCCGACCCTAATACTTTACTGACGGATTAGTGCCATGAGTTTTAATGCCAAAGATATGACGCAGGGTGGTCAGATCGCCAATATGCGCTTTCGCATGTTTGGTCAGATTGCCAATATTATTTTCTACGTGCTGTTTATTTTATTCTGGGTGCTGTGCGGGCTGATGCTGATGTACCGGCTCAGCTGGCAAACCTTTGTGAACGGCTGCGTATACTGGTGGTGTACGACGCTGGGTCCGATGCGCGATATTATTCGTTCCCAGCCGGTATACACCATTCAGTATTACGGCCAGTCGCTGGAATATACCTCAGAACAAATCCTGGCCGATAAATATACTATCTGGTGCGGAGAGCAGCTGTGGACCAGTTTCGTCTTTGCAGCCGTGGTTTCTCTTGTTATCTGTATCGTGACGTTCTTCATCGCCAGCTGGGTGCTGGGCCGCCAGGGGAAACAGCAGAGTGAGGATGAGAATACCGGCGGGCGCCAGCTTTCCGATAAGCCCAAAGAAGTGGCCCGTCAGATGAAGCGTGATGGTATGGCCTCCGATATTAAAATTGGCGATCTGCCTATTCTTAAAAACTCCGAAATCCAGAACTTTTGCCTCCACGGTACCGTAGGTTCCGGTAAATCAGAAGTGATCCGCCGGCTACTGAACTACGTGCGTGCACGTGGCGATATGGCCATCATTTACGATCGCTCCTGTGAGTTCGTCAAAAGCTATTACGACCCGTCACTGGATAAAATCCTCAACCCGCTGGATTCGCGCTGCGCTGCCTGGGATTTGTGGAAAGAGTGCCTGACGCTGCCGGACTTCGACAACATCTCCAACACCCTTATCCCGATGGGTACCAAAGAAGACCCGTTCTGGCAGGGCTCCGGTCGCACTATCTTTGCCGAAGGCGCGTATCTGATGCGCGAAGACGACGATCGCAGCTACGAGAAGCTGGTCGATACCATGCTGTCCATTAAAATCGACAAGCTGCGCGCTTATCTGCAGAACACGCCGGCAGCGAACCTGGTTGAAGAGAAAATTGAGAAAACGGCCATCTCCATTCGTGCCGTGCTGACCAACTACGTCAAGGCTATTCGCTACCTGCAGGGCATCGAGAAGAACGGGGAGCCGTTCACTATCCGGGACTGGATGCGCGGTGTCCGTGAGGACAGACCCAATGGCTGGCTGTTTATCTCCTCCAACGCCGACACCCATGCTTCCCTGAAGCCGGTTATCTCGATGTGGCTGTCAATTGCCATCCGCGGCCTGCTGGCGATGGGGGAGAACCGTAACCGGCGCGTGTGGATATTCGCCGACGAGCTCCCCACGCTGCACAAGCTGCCTGACCTGGTCGAAATCCTCCCTGAGGCGCGTAAATTTGGTGGTTGTTATGTTTTCGGTATTCAGTCCTATGCCCAGCTGGAAGACATCTATGGCGTTAAGCCTGCCGCCACGCTCTTTGACGTAATGAACACCCGGGCCTTCTTCCGTTCACCCAGCAGGGAGATCGCGGAGTTTGCTGCCGGTGAAATTGGCGAGAAGGAAATCCTCAAAGCCAGCGAGCAGTACTCTTACGGTGCTGACCCGGTGCGTGATGGTGTATCGACCGGGAAAGAAAAAGAGCGGGAAACGCTGGTCAGTTACTCCGATATTCAGACGCTGCCTGACCTGTCCTGTTACGTCACGCTGCCCGGGCCATATCCGGCCGTGAAGCTGGCCCTCAAATACAAGCCGCGTCCGAAAATTGCCGAGGGATTTATTCCTCGCACTCTCGATGCGCGGGTGGATGCGCGGCTCAGTGCGTTGCTTGAAGCGCGGGAAGCTGAAGGCAGCCTTGCCAGGGCGCTTTTCACTCCGGATGCGCCGGCATCCGGGCCCGCTGATACAAACAGTCACGCCGGTGAACAACCTGAGCCGGTCAGTCAGCCTGCGCCAGCAGACATGACAGTATCTCCGGAACCGGTAAAAGCGCCGCCGACAATAAAGCGTCCGGCAGCGGAACCTTCCGTCAGAACAACGGAGCCTTCCGTCCTGCGGGTCACGACCGTACCGTTGATCAAACCAAAAGCAGCCGCAGCGGCCGCTGCTGCCTCAACAGCATCCTCTTCCGGTGCCCCTGCAACAGCTGCAGGCGGGACACAACAGGAACTGGCGCAGCAGTCAGCGGAACAGGGACAGGACATGCTGCCGGCCGGCATGAACGAGGACGGCGTCATCGAGGACATGCAGGCGTATGACGCCTGGCTGGCAGATGAGCAGACACAGCGGGATATGCAGCGGCGTGAGGAAGTCAATATCAACCACAGCCACCGTCACGATGAGCAGGATGATGTCGAGATTGGAGGGAATTTCTGATGCTCAGTTTCAGCCAGGTTAAATCGGCGGGCAGTGCCGGTAACTACTACACAGAGAAAGACAATTACTACGTCATCGGGAGCATGGAGGAGCGCTGGCAGGGTAAAGGCGCAGAATTGCTGGGACTTGAAGGAAAGGTAGACAAGCAGGTCTTCACGGAGCTTCTGCAGGGAAAACTACCTGATGGCAGCGACCTGACCCGGATACAGGATGGCGTGAATAAGCACCGGCCCGGTTATGACCTGACGTTCTCGGCACCGAAAAGTGTATCGATGCTGGCTATGTTGGGCGGCGATAAGCGTCTCATCGATGCTCATAATCGCGCGGTAACAGTGGCTCTTAACCAGGTGGAGTCCCTTGCTTCCACACGGGTAAAGAAAGATGGCGTGTCTGAAACAGTCCTGACCGGGAATCTGATTATTGCCCGCTTTAACCATGATACATCGCGCGCTCAGGATCCACAGATACACACACACAGCGTGGTTATCAACGCGACACAGAACGGCGATAAATGGCAGACGCTGGCCAGCGATACCGTCGGTAAAACCGGGTTCTCCGAAACCATACTGGCCAACCGCATCGCTTTCGGAAAGATATACCAGAACTCTCTCAGGGCCGATGTTGAGTCTATGGGTTACAAGACAGTCGATGCGGGTCGGAATGGCATGTGGGAGATGGAGGGCGTGCCGGTTGAGTCGTTTTCCACGCGCAGTCAGGAACTCCGGGAGGCTGCAGGACCCGATGCCTCCCTGAAGTCACGGGATGTGGCCGCGCTCGATACCCGCAAGTCGAAAGAAGCCATCGATCCGGCAGAGAAGATGGTGGAGTGGATGAACACGCTGAAGGAGACCGGGTTTGACATCCGGGGGTACCGTGAGGCCGCCGATGCGCGAGCCGCAGAGCTGGCCCGTGCACCTGCCGCGCCGGTGAACACTGACGGTCCGGATATCACGGATGTGGTGACGAAAGCGATTGCCGGTCTCAGCGACCGCAAGGTGCAGTTCACGTATGCCGACCTGCTGGCACGCACGGTCGGCCAGCTGGAGGCGAAGGACGGTGTGTTTGAGCTGGCGAGAAAGGGCATCGATGCCGCCATTGAACGGGAGCAGCTTATCCCTCTCGATCGCGAGAAAGGGCTGTTCACCTCAAACATCCACGTTCTCGATGAACTCGCCGTCAAAGCCCTGAGTCAGGAGGTGCAGCGCCAGAATCATGTCTCCGTCACGCCCGATGCGTCTGTGGTGCGCCAGGTTCCTTTCAGCGATGCCGTCAGCGTGCTGGCGCAGGATCGCCCGGTAATGGGTATCGTTTCCGGTCAGGGCGGTGCCACCGGCCAGCGGGAGCGGGTGGCCGAGTTAACCCTGATGTCCCGGGAGCAGGGGCGTGATGTCCATATCCTGGCGGCCGATAACCGCTCACGTGATTTTCTCGCCGGTGATGTGCGTCTGGCCGGGGAAACGGTGACCGGTAAATCCGCCCTGCAGGACGGGACGGCGTTTATTCCGGGCGGAACACTCATCGTGGATCAGGCGGAGAAGCTGAGCCTGAAGGAAACGATTTCCCTGCTCGATGGCGCGATGCGCCATAACGTGCAGGTCCTGCTCTCCGACAGCGGGAAGCGCAGCGGGACCGGCAGCGCGCTGGCGGTGCTGAAGGACAGCGGCGTGAATACGTATCGCTGGCAGGGTGGCCATCAGACCACAGCCGACATCATCAGTGAACCGGATAAAGGAGCACGCTACAGCCGGCTGGCACAGGAGTTTGCCGTCAGCGTGCGTGAAGGGCAGGAAAGCGTGGCCCAAATCAGCGGGACCCGTGAACAGAGCGTACTCAACGGCCTCATCCGTGACTCCCTCAGACAGGAGGGGGTGCTGGGTGAGAAAGACACGACCATTACAGCCCTGACGCCGGTGTGGCTGGACAGCAAAAGCCGGGGCGTGCGGGATTATTACCGGGAGGGGATGGTGATGGAACGCTGGGATCCGGAGAACCGGACGCACGATCGCTTTGTCATTGACCGGGTGACCGCGAGCAGCAATATGCTGACCCTGAAAGACCGGGAAGGGGGTCGTCTGGATCTGAAGGTTTCCGCGGTCGACAGCCAGTGGACGCTGTTCCGGGCAGATACACTGCCGGTGGCAGAGGGGGAACGTCTGGCGGTGCTTGGGAAGATACCGGACACACGCCTGAAAGGCGGGGAAAGCATCACGGTGATGAAAGTGGAGGAGGGGCAGCTGACGGTACAGCGGCCGGGGCAGAAAACCACGCAGACCCTGGCCGCGGGCGCGGGCGTGTTTGACGGTATTAAAGTCGGCCACGGCTGGGTGGAAAGTCCCGGCAGGTCGGTTAGCGAGACGGCAACGGTCTTTGCGTCGGTGACGCAGCGTGAGCTGGATAACGCCACCCTCAACCAGCTGGCACAGAGCGGAAGTCACCTCCGGCTGTACTCGGCGCAGGATGCGGCGCGCACGACGGAGAAGCTGTCGCGGCATACCGCGTTCAGCGTGGTCTCAGAGCAGCTGAAGTCCCGATCCGGCGAGACGGACCTGGATACGGCCATTGCGCAGCAGAAGGCCGGGCTGCATACCCCGGCAGAACAGGCCATTCACCTGGCCATCCCGCTGCTTGAGAGCCAGGACCTGACCTTCTCCCGGCCCCAGCTGCTGGCGACGGCAATGGAAACCGGGGGCGGGAAGGTTTCGATGGCGGACATCGACACGACCATCCAGGCACAAATCAGGTCGGGGCAGTTGCTGAATGTACCGGTGGCGCACGGCTACGGCAATGACCTGCTGATTTCCCGTCAGACCTGGGACGCCGAAAAAAGCATCCTGACCCACGTGCTGGAAGGTAAAGGCGCGGTGGCCCCCCTGATGGACCGCGTGCCGGCCAGTCTGATGACGGACCTGACCGCCGGACAGCGGGCGGCGACCCGGATGATTCTGGAGAGCACGGACCGGTTCACGGTGGTTCAGGGGTATGCCGGGGTGGGGAAAACCACCCAGTTCCGGGCAGTCATGAGTGCCATCAGTCTGCTGCCGGAAGAGACCCGCCCGCGCGTCATCGGTCTGGCGCCGACGCATCGCGCGGTCGGGGAAATGCAGAGTGCTGGCGTGGATGCGCGCACGACGGCGTCGTTCCTCCACGACACGCAGCTGCTGCAGCGCAATGGGCAGACACCCGATTTCAGCAACACCCTGTTCCTGCTCGACGAGAGCTCGATGGTGGGGCTGGCCGATATGGCAAAAGCCCACTCCCTCATCGCCGCCGGCGGTGGACGGGCGGTGCCCAGCGGGGATACCGACCAGCTGCCGCCCATCGCGTCGGGCCAGCCGTTCAGGCTGACGCAGCAGCGCAGCGCCGCCGACGTTGCCATCATGAAAGAGATTGTACGCCAGATGCCTGAGCTGCGACCGGCGGTCTACAGCCTGATTGAGCGGGATGTGCACCGCGCCCTGACCACCATCGAGCAGGTCACGCCGGAGCAGGTGCCGAGAAAAGAAGGCGCATGGGCGCCGGGCAGTTCTGTGGTGGAATTCACGCCAAAGCAGGAAAAGGCGATAGAAAAGGCGCTGAGCGAGGGGAAAACCCTGCCGGAAGGTCAGCCCGCGACACTCTACGAGGCGCTGGTGAAGGACTATACCGGACGGACCCCGGAGGCACAGTCGCAGACGCTGGTGATCACCCATCTGAATAAGGACCGGCGGGCGCTGAACAGTCTGATCCATGACGCACGGCGGGAGAACGGGGAAACCGGCAAAGAGGAAATCACCCTGCCGGTGCTGGTCACGAGTAACATCCGTGACGGTGAACTGCGCAAACTGTCGACCTGGACGGCTCACAAGGAGGCGGTGGCGCTGGTTGATAACGTATACCACCGTATCAGCAAAGTGGATAAGGATAATCAGCTGATCACCCTGACAGACAGTGAAGGAAAGGAGCGATTTATCTCACCCCGGGAGGCATCGGCAGAAGGCGTCACGCTCTATCGTCAGGAAAAGATCACCGTGTCTCAGGGGGACCGAATGCGCTTCAGCAAAAGTGACCCGGAGCGCGGCTATGTGGCCAACAGTATCTGGGAAGTGCAGTCTGTTTCGGGTGACAGTGTCACGCTGTCTGATGGCAAACTCACCCGTACGCTGACCCCGAAGGCGGAGCAGGCACAGCAGCATATCGACCTCGCCTACGCCATCACCGCCCACGGCGCCCAGGGGGCCAGCGAGCCGTATGCCATCGCGCTGGAAGGGGTGGCCGGTGGCCGGGAACAGATGGCCAGCTTTGAGTCTGCCTATGTGGCTTTATCCCGCATGAAACAGCATGTTCAGGTCTACACCGACAGCCGTGAGGGCTGGATAAAGGCCATCAAGCATTCACCTGAGAAAGCGACGGCGCACGATATTCTTGAACCCCGTAACGACCGGGCGGTGAAAACCGCCGATCTGCTGTTCGGGCGGGCAAGGCCACTGGATGAAACCGCCGCGGGCCGGGCAGCCCTGCAGCAGTCCGGTCTGGCACAGGGAAGTTCACCGGGAAAATTCATTTCTCCGGGGAAAAAGTACCCTCAGCCGCATGTGGCGCTGCCGGCATTTGATAAAAACGGGAAAGCCGCCGGTATCTGGCTCAGCCCGCTGACCGATCGGGACGGACGGCTGGAGGCTATCGGCGGAGGGGGACGAATTATGGGCAATGAAGACGCCCGGTTCGTGGCGCTGCAGAACAGCCGCAACGGAGAAAGCCTGCTGGCCGGGAATATGGGGGAGGGCGTCAGAATGGCCCGCGACAATCCCGATACGGGGGTGGTGGTGCGGCTGGCCGGTGATGACCGCCCCTGGAACCCCGGGGCCATGACCGGTGGGCGGGTATGGGCTGAACCTGCGCCGGTGGCTCCGGTACCGCAGGCCGGGGCTGACATTATCCTCCCGCCAGAGGTACTGGCACAGCGGGCGGCTGAAGAACAGCAGCGCCGGGAAATGGAAAAACAGGCGGAACAGACTGCCCGGGAAGTGGCCGGGGAGGCGCGTAAAGCCGGCGAGCCGGCGGACCGGGTGAAAGAGGTTATCGGGGACGTCATTCGCGGACTGGAGCGTGACCGGCCGGGTACGGAGAAAACGACGCTACCGGATGATCCTCAGTTCCGGCGCCAGGAGGCGGCGATTCAGCAGGTGGCCTCAGAACGTCTGCAGCGTGAGCGTCTGCAGGCTGTGGAGCGTGACATGGTTCGTGACCTTAACCGCGAGAAAACACTCGGGGGCGACTGACGCGCCTGCGGCTTGTCTGCACCGGCAGCCTCCCCGATTAAAATCGGGCAGTCTGCCGGTGCGCTAAAAGGAAAAAAATATGAGAGCACAATACACATTTCCAGGCGCGACAGACAGCTGGCTTCAGCGCCTGCTGACCTGGACACCGGGACAAACGGATATGATTAAAACGGTCGCACTGGTACTGATGGTGACTGACCACACCGGCTTACTGCTGGCCGGAAACAATGAAGTGATGCGCCTGCTGGGACGTGGTTGTTTTCCGCTGTTCGGTCTGGCATGGGGAATGAATCTGGCCCGGCACGCGGAAATACGCCAGTCTCAACTGAACAGCCTGTGGGGCTGGGCGCTGGTCGCCCAGGTGTCGTTTATGCTTATTGGATACCCGTGGTATACCGGGAATATTCTGTTTGCCTTTGCCGTTACGGGCCAGGTCCTGCGGTGGGTCAGCCAGCCGTCCTGGTATTACACCCTCCCGGCGGCTGGACTGCTGGTCACCTGGATACCCCTGTCAACCGGCAGCTACGGCATGGCCGGAGTGGGCATGCTCACCGCCAGCTGGCTGCTTTGTCGCGCACAGCATGCACCGGAACGGCTGGGATACGGGGTGCTGTGGGCCCTCATGGTGTTGCTGATGAATATGCATGACGTGAGTGAATCAGTGGCCGGGCTGGCGATTGCGCTGCTGACGCTGATGGTGTGCTCATCTGCCGGAGAACGTGTGAAACGCTTCTGGCCGCGGCAGTTCTTCGTGATGTTCTATGCCGTGCACCTGGCGGTACTCGGTATTGTCGTCTCGATGTAAAAAAAAACCGGACACAGGTCCGGGGGCGGGCACATTGCCCGTAAACGTGACAAAGGGGACATCATCGTTGTGTCCACTGCATTGCGAGGTGAAACGATGATACCGTTAGCGTATCGTATACCTCAGACCTGTAGCTTTTATTGATATGGCCCCTTATGAGTGAAGAAAAACGCCCTGTACTGAGCCTGAAACGAAAACCGGCGGAGAACAGTACGACCTCCGCAGAGGCGACCCCTGCTCCTGGTGTGGTGCGCCGAAAGAAGGTCGTGGTGGTCTCGTCCCCGCCGGCCTGGAAGGCAAAAAAAGAGAAACTTGAGAAGGTTAAACAAGCGGCCGAAGCCGCCGCGCGCAACGCTGCGCCGGTGCCGGTTAAAGCGGTAAAGACGCCACCTCCGGTGCATTATCTTCGCCTGCTGCCGCCGGAACAGGCCATCATGACCCTGAAGGCATTCTGGCCACAGCTGTTCGACGGAAACTCACCCCGTCTGCTGGCAACGGGTATGCGCGAACAGCTGTTCGCCGACATTGTGAACCGCGACCTGCCGCTGTCGCATAAACAGGTCATTAAGTGCCTGAAGAGTCTGACCCGGTCTGCGGGCTATCTGTCCCGGATGAAGGTGGGGGCCTCCCGCTATGATCTGCAGGGGAATGCCGTCGCGACCGTCACTGCAGAGGAAGCGCAGTACGCCAGTGAGCGCATGATGAAGGAGCTGCTGCGGGCTGAACGAAAGATGAGTCAGACCCTTTAATTATATTTACCCATTCCTGATAATTATACCTGGGAATCCTCAGCTAATAGATGTAACGAAAATTAGCTGAGGGTATGCCTGAAATAGCAACAGGTATTCATTTTATATTTGCCGCATTACAGGCTGCGGCATCATAACTGTCCGTGCAGACAGATTCTGGATGACGATGACTGAAAAAATTATTGCTCTCGTAGATTATGAAAATATTGGTACACTTGAAAGTGTCCGTCTGTCCCGTTATGAACGCCTTATTTTATTTACCGGGCCTCAGCAGGAGTTTATACGTTTTCCAGCTGTAACGTATGCAGGTGATATATCGGTAAGCGTATTCCAGGTTGCGAATGTGTCAAAAAATAATGTGGACTTCCATCTGGTGTTTGAGCTGGGAAGACTTAGCGCGACTGCACCGGAAGAGATGATATTTCATATTATCTCGAATGATAAAGGCTATGATGGCGTCATTGCCGAGCTATGCAGGGCGGGGAGACGATGTTGCCGTATATCATCGCCTTGCTCTGCAGAGAAACCGAAGGCGGCACCTATGGTAATCAGTAACGATGAAGTGCTGCACCTGACCGATAAAGTCCAGTCATTAAGTAAAAAATCTGCAGGGAACCGCCCGGCGAATACTTCATCCCTGATGAATTATATTAAATCCCTGTCCGGTAATACAAAAGGCATGGCGCTTTATGGTCGCGTTAAAGAGGAATTAATCAGGCGTGGTGTGATTGCGGTGTATGAGAAAACAGTGGTCTGGCGATAATGAAATTAAGACGGCTGTGAATGTTATTTTTATCTAAAAAGGAATCAATATGTTCAGATATTTCATTCTGCGCCCTGAGCAGCAGTTATTCTGTTATTTATACGGCTGCGCGCTGGCACTGGTTCAGATGGTTTTATTTTCTCCTGTATCCCGGGCAAGCGGATTTTATCTGGTTGCGTTATCTGTCGCGCTGTTCTGGGCAGGCCTTGCCCTGTACACCCGGCACATCGACCGGATGAGAAAGCCAGAGGTCTCACCGCTGGTCAGTATTCGCGACGGTATTCAGGTGGTGGCCGAGGTGCCGCGCCATGAAAAGGCCCGGCTGGAATGGGAAATCCTCCGGGATGATGAGATGTTTCGCCAGCAAAGGTGTGAGCTTACAGGCCTGACCGGACGGGTTATCAGCCGGGGGCTGTTGTATACGCCGGCGGTGATGCTGGTCGGTATCGGTATTCTCGCCTGGGGTTCCCCACAGGATGCCATCCGGCTGATTAATGCTCTTCGTAATATGCCTGCTGCGGAACTGGTGCATCAGATTGGTTTTGTCCTGTGCCACTTCCTGCAGATTAGCGTCATATCAGTTCTGATTGCTGATGTTGTAGCCGGGAGAGGACTGCCGAATGTATTTCGCCGCGCGTTGCTCGACAGGCTGCCGGCAGAGTTCTGCCTTATCAGAAGAGGGACAGAAAGATGAGGAAGACGACAGGAAAACGCATCGGGAAAGAAAGGAACATCAGGGAATAAAATACATGGCAAAGATATTAATGATGGCGGGCAGTACCGTTGTTGTGCTGAGTTTGCTGGGATTTCTGGTGCTGCTTCTGAAAGGACGCGCAGTAACGAAGACTTCCCCGGTTCTGAGGTCACTGAAAGCCCTGGGTATTCGCCCCTCAGAGGCTGAGCAACGGTTGTGTCGCCAGCGGGTCTGGGTGGGTAATGACACACTGATGACGCCACGGGAACAACATTTTTTCCGGGCATTGCTGAGGCATACCAGCCGAACACGCTGGCTGTTGTGTCCTCAGGTCCGGGTGGCAGATATTGCCACACTCTCTCCCCATATCCGGCCACGATCCCGGACCTGGTGGCAACTCTTCCGGATGGCATCACAGTGGCACTGCGATGTGGTCATCGTTGACATCCATACCTTCGCTATCATCGGCGCAGTTGAACTGGATGATGCCTCACACCAGAAAAAACACCGTATCCGGCGCGATATTCTGCTGGAAGAGGTTCTGAGGCAGGCCGGCATTCCACTACTACGCGATCGGGATTCGGAGAGTCTGGTAAGAAAGGTCGGAGAGTTTCTGAAATACCGCGGAGCCGATGCAGCCGAAAAATCCATAACCGGTATGAATTCAACGACAGAGCATACTGAACGCAAGGAGAATGAAAAATGATTATCGCCGCCGAAGTGAAACGTGATGAACAGGGGTACTGGACACATCCTGCGCTGGTACGAAGTGGCTGTGAAACTTCCGCAGAATTAAGTTACTGGCTCAGAACCCATAAACTCCAGTGCTTTGTGATAACAATGCGCGATGAAGCGCCTGAAGCTTTCGCTGCCGGATTTACGGATGAAGCCCCGAATGCCCGTGGCTGGATACCGGAGCCACCGGATGATGATGGCTGGTTTCTGGGATCTGTCCACGATACCGGCGACGGACCCGTCTGCTACTGGTTTCGTCATACCACAAAATCCTGACGCCTCCGCATCGCGTCGTTGTCCAACCTCGGGAACGGGGAAAAGCCAGTTTCCCCGCTCCCGGCGTTTCTTAAACACCCGTTAAGGAAATACTGTGAAAAAAATGAACCGTACGCTCCGCAGATGTTGTCTGTCCGGGCTTATCAGCCTGTCTTTGTTTGCACCAGTTCCGGCCGTGTATGCCGCCAGCATCGAGACGGGGTATTCGCCGGAAGGAACGGCTCTGCAGCTGGTCCTGAAGACTATTAATTCTGCACAGCAGGAAATCCGGCTGATGGGCTATTCCTTCACCTCACCCGAAGTCGCCGGCGCGCTTGTCAGGGCAAAACAGCGTGGTCTCGATGTGAAAGTGGTTCTGGACTGGAAAGCCAATACAGGCAGGCAAAACAAGGCGAGTCTGGCGGCCATGAATCTTCTGGTCAATGCCGGTATCCCGGTTCGCACAGTGTCGCAGTACAAAATCATGCACGATAAAGTCATTATTGCTGACGGCCGTAATGTTGAAGTGGGGTCTTTTAACTACACTCGAGCCGCTGATCGGTTCAATTCAGAGAACGTGCTAGTCGTGTGGGATGAACCAGTCGTTGCTCAACGCTATCTCCAGCACTGGCAAACTCGGTGGGAGATGGGAAAAGACTGGAGTTCCTCGTATTAACCTCCTCGCTCAATAGCCTGCTCATTGCGCCAACAAGGGCAGGTTATATAACAAAAAATAACGTAACTCTCGCTGCATCCAGCGACGTGTAGTATCTTTGTTCAAGTATTCAGTTATATGCTTGAGGAGGCAGAGATGTCACAGGTCGTTAACGGAGTTACTTCCTCATCTAAACGTCCCTATAGGAAGGGCAACCCTGTTTCTGCGGCAGAACGTCAGCAGAAAGCTGTTGCCCGAAAAAAAGCGACGCACAAAGAGGTGAGAGTATTTGTGCGGGACAAGCTTAAAAACCAGCTTCAAATCATGTGTGAGAATGAAGGAATTACTCAGGCAGCAATGATTGAGAGGCTGATTGAAAGGGAATCTGCGAAACTAGGAATCGACGTAACGACGTCACATTCTTGATCATGCCTGCTATGAGTGCTAGATTACTGAACGTTTAGAATTCTTGGCTGGCCACACCATAAGGTGGCAGGGAGCTGGTTTTGTGGATGTTTACCCGGAACCAGAAAGTAAAAACCCCGATAATCTTCTTCAATCTTGGCGGAAGGAAAAGATTAACGGGGCCCTCATAAACTGCATAGAAGCTGTTGCTCTATGCAGGGAGTATATGTACATGCTCAGAAAACTTCAAGCTCAGTTTCTGTGTCATTCGCTCCTTCTGTGCAACATAAGCGCAGGAAGCGGTGACTGATCATAACCAACAAAGCTCATGCAAGTATGTTCAGGTAAACAATCCTGAACCTGTTTTCACGGTTCCCCAGGACTACACTCCCTGGCCTTTCTCGCTGAAACTTATGGTAAAAGCCAATGGTTTCACTGAAAGCTTCAGTTTCGATATCGCATCAGCGATGTCGCGTAGGGACGGAATACGAAAACGTAAACCCCCATTTTTGCGCCGCAGAGCGATGAATGCGTTGCTCATGGCGATGTGTTTTTATTACGATCCCCTGTCAAATAAAGTTCTGCGCTCACTCAGGGAGATTGCCCTGGAGTGCGGACTTGCAACTAAATCTCTTTCTGGCGAAGTGTCCATTACACGAGCAATCAGGGCACTGGAATCGCTGGAAAAAGATTTTGAATTTGTTGCCTGCTCATCGGATTGCTATTCAACTGCTGAGATTTTTTTCACCCCTAAGCTGTTCGAATTTCTTGGCGTATTTCCACTCTCTCTGAGCGAAGCCAGACTGAAGTGTCTGGCCGCCAAAAACAGCGGCAGGGAGAGTGCAGATGAGTAATGCGCACAATCCGCAACACTGGAGTCAGCTGGATATGGATGAACAGATCCGTTTCTGGCAGGGGGTAGAGGACGGCCATGTGGCATCTTTTCTGGTTTCCCCGGAGAAGAAATCTACCCGTCGCCGGCGCGGCGAGCACTCCACAAAACCCAAATGTGAAAACCCGACCTGGTTTCGACCGGAGCATTACAAAAAACTGGGTGGCCAGCTGGGGCACGCCTATAACCGTCTTGTTCAAAAAGATCGCACCACTGGTGAGGTGCGACTGCGTATGCACGTATCGCTTCATCCGCTGTACGTCAGGGAACGTCGTCGGGCTGGCCGCCGGTATGGCTTCCGGCCGGAAAAGCAACGTCTGCTGGATGCTATCTGGCCAGTGCTGATCAGCTTCTGTGATGCCGGCAAGCTGACGGTCGGTATGTGTATTTCTCGTCTGGCAAAAGAACTCAGCCAGAAAGACAGTCATGGAAAAGTTATTCCGGAAACAGAGGTAACAGTCTCACGTCTGTCCCGGTTGATTGACGAACAGGTTCGTTTTGGTGTCCTGGCTGTATCTGAAGAAAATAGCTGGGACAGGGAATCCCGTACCTGGCTTCCTAAATACGTCTATATCACCGCGTTAGGGTTTCAGATGCTGGGAGTGGATCTGGAAAAACTTGATGCGGAACAACAAAAAAAGCTCCGGCAAAGCGAAGAGCGTCGTCGTCTTATCGAGGAGGGGATTCTGCGTGAAGATGAGGAGATCTCCCCGTGTGCAGCACGTGAGCGCTGGTACCGTCAAAAAACTCTCGATGCACTGAGGTTCCGTCGGCAGCGTGGCGCCGAACGTAAACGAGCTAACCGCCTGGCCAGATATTCTCGTGAGCGCCAGATTCACGAAATGTCGCTTCATATCCTGAAGACAATGCCGGCAGACGAGGCTTACTGGTGTACAACGGAGCGGCTGCAGCAGCTGGCCATTCAGAACCTGTATCAGCTGGAGCTGGCCCTGGCTCCGCCGTCCTGACGGATATCATTTAGCTATTTTTTCGGCACTGTTGCAAATAGTCGGTGGTGATAAACTTATCATCCCCTTTTGCTGATGGAGCTGTACATGAACCCATTCAAAGGCCGGCATTTTCAGCGTGACATCATTCTGTGGGCCGTACGCTGGTACTGCAAATACGGCATCAGTTACCGTGAGCTGCAGGAGATGCTGGCTGAACGCGGAGTGAATGT
>NZ_JAIFJY010000021.1:0-78935 GCF_051835185.1 Klebsiella sp. K5-306 | reverse complement strand
CTGACCGTGGCGGGCACCGTCAGCGGCTGGGACGAAGCGCTTAAGGTGTCGCGCGAGTTAACCGGCGCGGCCCTGCCGCTCACGCGTCTGCTGGAAGATGCCATCGGCTACGCCGCGAACGGTATCCCGGTTACCGCGTCGCAGGCCAGCGCGAGCGCCGATAAATTCAGTGAACTGTGCGACCAGCCCGGCTTCGCTGAAACCTTTCTGGTGGACGGCCAGCCGCCGAAGGCCGGGAGCCGCTTTCTGCAGCCGGCGCTGGCGAACACCCTGCGCCGATTAACCGAAGAAGGCCTGGATAGCTTCTATCGCGGGCCGCTGGCGGAGCAGCTGGCCCGCGGGATGGAAAAATACGGACTGCCCGTCACCCTTAGCGACCTGCAGCAGCATCGCGCTCGCCGCCCCCAGCCGCTCAGACTGGCGCATCGACACGGCGAACTGTGGAACCTCGCGCCGCCGACTCAGGGGCTGGTTTCGCTGGCGATCCTCGGCATCACCGACAGGCTGGCGATGGCCGACGCCGACGATGCGATGACCGTCCACCGTATTGTGGAGGCGACCAAGCTGGCCTTCGGCCTGCGCGACGCGCACATCACCGATCCGCGCCACCTTGATGTTGATATTCAGAGCCTGCTGACACCGGCGGCGCTGCAGCCGCTGGCGGATAACATCGACGACCAGCGGGCGGCTCCGTGGGGCGCAGGTAAAGGCCCGGGCGATACCGTCTGGATGGGGGTGATCGATAAAAGCGGGTTGGCGGTCTCCTTTATCCAAAGCCTGTACCACGAATTCGGCAGCGGCGTGGTGCTGCCGGAGAGCGGCATTGTCTGGCAGAACCGCGGGGCATCGTTCAGCCTCGACCCGAGCCACCTGCTGGCGCTGGCGCCCGGTAAACAGCCGTTTCACACCCTCAACCCGGCCGCAGCAAAGCTGAACGATGGCCGGGTGATGGTTTACGGCTCCATGGGCGGCGACGGCCAGCCGCAAACCCAGGCCGCTATCTTCACCCGCTACGTCATGCAAAACGCGCCGCTGCAGGAAAGCATCACCCGACCGCGCTGGCTGCTGGGGCGCACCTGGGGGCAGACTTCCGACTCGCTCAAGCTGGAGGGCCGCTTCAGCGCCGAAAGCGTTGACCGCCTGCGTCAGTTGGGGCACGAGGTTGAAGTGCTGGCCGATTTCAGCGAAGCCATGGGCCATGCGGGGGCGATTGTACGTCATCCCAACGGCCTGTTTGAGGGGGCCAGCGATCCGCGCAGCAACGGCTCCGCCGCCGGATATTAGGAGCTGATAATGACAACATCGCAGAACGAATGGGACGCCTGGCTCTCGCAAATGGAACAGCTGCTGGCGCTGGAGCTGGACGATACGCGGCGCGCAGAACTCAGAGTGCAGTTTAGCCGCATTGCCGCCATGGCCGGGTCGTTGATGGCCTTTCCCCTCGACGAGCGCGTCGAAATCGCCGGAGTCTATAAAGCATGAAGCTGCCTGAAATGACCATTCACGAAATCCAGCGCGCGCTGGCCACCGGCGAACTCAGCGCCAAAGAGATTGCCCGCCACACCCTGGAGAATATCGCTCGCGTTAACCCGCAGATCAACGCCTGGACCCACGTCAGCGGAAAGCGCATGCTCGCTGAGGCGGAGAATATCGACACCCTGCGACGGGAAAAAAAGCCCCTGCCCGCACTGGCAGGCGTTCCCTACGCGGTGAAAAATCTGTTCGATGTCGCCGGCCATACCACCCTTGCCGGGGCGCAGCTGTTGAGCGATCGCCCTGCCGCCGTAGCCGACAGCTGGGCGGTGCGCCAGCTGCACAGCGCGGGCGCATTATTATCCGGCATGCTAAATATGGATGCCTACGCCTACGGTTTTACCACGGAAAACAGCCACTACGGGGCGACGCATAACCCGCACGATCTTTCGCGGATCGCCGGCGGCTCCTCGGGCGGGTCGGCAGCCGCAGTGGCCGCCGGGCTGGTGAATTTCTCGCTGGGCAGCGATACCAACGGCTCCATTCGCGTCCCGGCCTCGCTATGCGGGATCTTTGGCCTTAAGCCCACTTTTGGCCGCCTGTCGCGCTCCGGCAGTCATCCCTTTGTCGCCAGCCTTGACCATATCGGTCCTTTTGCCCGCAGCGTCGGCGATCTTGCGGCAGTTTACGATGCGCTGCAGGGGCGCGATCCGAGCGATGGTTTTCAGGCCGATAAAGCCAGCGAGCGTACGGCTAATCTGCTACCGCGTGGTCTCGATGGCCTGCGCTGCGCCGCGCTCGGCGGCTATTTTACGACATGGTGCGATGACGATGCCCGTGCGGCGGTTGCCAGCGTTGCCCACGCCCTTGAGGCGCATGAGGAGCTGATATTCCCGGAGGCCGAACTGGCCCGCTCGGCGGCGTTTATTATCAGCGCCGCCGAGGGCGGTAACCAGTACCTGCCCGCGCTGCGGAGCCAGCCCGAACGTTTTGAGCCGAACTCCCGCGAGCGGCTGCTGGCCGGCGCGATGATCCCCTCCGCCTGGTATCTCCAGGCTCAGCGCTTTCGCCGTTATGCGCAGCAGGCGTTCAAAGGCCTGTTCGCTCATGCCGATGTGCTAATCGCCCCGGCCACGCCGTGCAGCGCGACGCTCATCGGCGCGCAGACCATGGAGATCAACGGCCAGTCGCTGCCGATTCGCGCCAGCATGGGGATGCTGACCCAGCCCATCTCCTTCCTTGGCCTGCCGGTCGTCACGGTGCCGCTGCGCACGGCGAACGGTCAGCCGATTGGCCTGCAGCTGATTGCCGCGCCCTTTAATGAACAAGCCTGTCTGCGCGCGGCGCGGGCGCTGGAAGAGATGGGCATCACCAACGCCCGCCCGGTGGAGATCGCCGCATGATGAGCCCAGAACAGATTAATCGCCCGTTGGTTCTCGCCGAGGTGACGGCGGCGTTTTACCGCTATGAGGAAGCGCTGGTAAGCAACGACATCGCGGTGCTGGATGAGCTGTTCTGGCACGATAAGCGCACGGTGCGGCTGGGGGCCGGGGAAAATCTTTACGGCATCGATGAAATCCGCGCCTTTCGCGCCGCCCGTCCGGCAGCGGGTTTGCAGCGCGAGCTGCGGCATACCATCATCACCACCTTTGGCGAGGATTACGCGGTGTGTAGCACCGAATTCACCCGCGCAGGCAGCGAGCGCATCGGTCGCCAGCAGCAGACCTGGGTACGCTTCCCCTTTGGCTGGCGCATCGTCGCCGCTCAGGTCAGTTTGATGAGTTAAGCCCTGCGCATTTCCCGGTATCCCCCGGGTTGCGCTGCGCTTACCCGGGCTACGGGTCCGCAAACGTCTGCGATCCAGTAGCCCGGACAGATGTGCAGCATCGCCTCCGGGAAATGATGCCACTCTGCGCTATGCTCCCGGGTTGCGCTGCGCTTACCCGGGGAACGACTTTACCCCCTGAACGGATGAACGTCGCGCCAGTGGTCGGCAATCTGCTGACGGGTACAGACCCAAACCAGGTCGTGCTGCTGCACATAATCAAGGAAGCGCTGCAGCGCCCGGAAGCGGCCCGGGCGCCCCAGCAGGCGACAGTGCATACCGATGGACATCATCTTCGGCGCGCTGGCCCCCTCCGCGTACAGCACATCGAAGCTGTCTTTTAAATAGGTATAAAACTGCTCGGCGGTATTGAACCCCTGGGCAGTGGCGAAGCGCATATCGTTAGCGTCGAGGGTATAAGGCACGATCAGGTGCGGCCTACGCGAACCGTCGCTACAGGCCACTTCGCTCCAGAACGGCAGGTCGTCGCCATAATAGTCGCTGTCGTAATCAAAACCGCCGTGCTCCACCACCAGTTGGCGGGTATGGGGGCTGTCGCGCCCGGTATACCAGCCGGTGGGCGGTTTGCCAAACAGGTCGGTTAATACCTGCACGGCTTTCTGAAGATGCTCCCGCTCCTGCTCGATAGGCATATTCTGGTAATGGATCCAGCGCCAACCGTGACTGACCACGTCATAGTTCGCCCTCTTAATCGCCTCAACCACCTCGGGATGCCGCGCCAGCGCCATCGCGACGCCGAACACGGTCAACGGCAATCCCCGTTTGCTGAACTCATTATGGATGCGCCAGAAGCCGGCGCGGCTGCCGTACTCATACAGCGAATCCATCGACATATGCCGGTCAGGATAGCTGGCGGCGCCGATAATATCGGACAGAAACTGTTCAGAACCGGCATCGCCGTGCAGCACGTGGTTTTCCGAGCCCTCTTCATAGTTCAGCACAAACTGCACGGCGATGCGCGCGTTGTTCGGCCACCGCGCGTGCGGCGGCTGTCCGCCGTAGCCGCGCAGGTCGCGCGGGTAATCTTCTGCCAAAAATGCCATCTGCCACCTCTTTCATTTAAAACGGGGTTAATGCCTGAAATTTGCCGCTCAACGCCTTGCTTTCCGGAAAGGCTAAATCGCCCTGCTTGCTGGTCGACAGGCCTAACGCCACCAGCGACTCAACCATTTTGACCGCCGCGCTGACGCCATCGATTACCGGTACGCGCAGCTCGCGGGTCAGCTCCTGAGCCAGCGTCGCCATCCCGCCGCATCCCAGTACGATAGCCCCGCAGCCGTCCTCCTTTAGCGCCTGAATACAGCGCGCGCGCACCTTCTCCTGCGCCAGACCACTACCGTCCTCCAGCGCCAGCACCGGTAAATCAATGGCGTGCAGGGCGGCGCAATGGTGATGGAAACCGTACTGGTGCAGCAGGTGGCGGGCGATAATCAGGGTGCGCGGCAGCGTGGTCACGATGGAGAAACGGGTGGCCACCAGCGTCGCCATATGCATCGCCGCTTCGGCAATCCCTACCACCGGCCCCTGCGCCAGCTCGCGCGCCGCCAGCAGCCCGGGGTCGCCAAAGCAGGCGATGACATGACCATCAACGCCCTGCTGGCGACCGGCCTTAATTTGCTCGAGCACGCCGACAGCGGCGATGGCTTCATCAAAGTGGCCCTCTATCGACGGCACCCCTTCGCCGGGGCAGACCGCCAGAATCTCGGTTCCCGGCGCGGCAACCGCCCGCGCGGCGGCGCCGATGCTTTCCGTCATGGCCAGGCTGGTGTTGGGATTGATGACTTGTATACAAACGGCGGCCATTACGGCTCCTTATAGCCGGCAAACAGCCGGGCAAAATCAGGCAGGGTCACGCCAGAACGCTCAAAGCAGAGACTGGCGACAATATGTTCAAAATGGTGGCTTAAGGCGTCGCTCAGGGGCTGCAGCGTTTTATCGCGCAGCAGCTGGATCAGCCGTTCGTGATCGTCGCAGCGGCAGCCCTGCCGCCACGGCGATCCCCACGCCGCGATAACTAATGAAGAGCGCTGGCTCAGGCGGGTCACCATCTCAGTGAGCACCTGATTGCCGGAGATCGCCTGCAGCTGAATATGAAACTCGGCGGAATAGCGAATCGCCGCCGGGCCGTCATGGCTTTCGTGGGCCAGCTGTTCCTGGCGGGTGATGGCTTCCAGCGCCGCCAGGTGCGGCGGCTGACAGCGGGCCAGCACATCCGGCAGGTTGGCCACTTCCAATAGCGCGCGGGTACGGAAGATCGCCTGCGCCTCTTCAACCGTCGGGCTGGCGACCTGTGCACCACGTTTGGGCGTCAGGATGGCCATTTGCACGGTTGCGAGTCGCTGCAGCACTTTTCTGATCCCGGTACGGCTCACGCCAAACACCTCCGCCAGCGCCTCCTCCGGCAGTTTGCTGCCCGGCGGTAGCTGATGCTCGACGATAGCGGTCATCAGCGCCTGAAAGATGGACTCGTCTTTGTCATGCAGCTCTGGCGCGGCCTGCAGCCGTTGTTGGTTGTTCATTAACCACTCCAAATTTTACTTTTTGACACCGAATCGTATACATAAAACTAATTTCTTGTATACAAAATTAACTATTTGGCCCAAATCCTGCAACGACACCAGCAATCCATTTCAACGGGTGTTCATTTACAGGAGCAGGTTTCATGCCAAATACACAAGCGATGCATCAGGTTAAGGCCGCTGATCCCCACGCTGGATACAGCCCACGGCTTTGCAATGAGGATCTGGCGCCGACGCGCGACCAGAACTGGAGCTGGTACAACATCTTTTCTTTCTGGATGTCGGACGTGCACAGCATGGGAGGCTACGTGGTGGCGGCGAGCTTCTTTACGCTTGGTCTTGCGAGCTGGCAGGTGCTGCTGTGCCTGCTGGTGGGGATTTGTATCGTTCAGCTGTGCGCTAACCTGGTGGCAAAGCCCAGCCAGATGGCGGGGGTGCCCTACGCGGTGATCTGTCGTCAGGCGTTCGGCGTCTTTGGGGCTAATATCCCGGCGGTGATCCGCGGGCTTATCGCCTTCGCGTGGTACGGTATTCAGACTTATCTCGCCGCTAACGCGCTGATGCTGGTGCTGCTGAAGTTCTGGCCGTCGCTGTCGTCCCTCACCGCATCCAGCTTCCTGGGCCTGTCGTATCTGGGCTGGCTCTGCTTCGCCACCATGTGGCTGCTGCAGGCGATGGTGTTCTGGCACGGGATGAACGCCATCAAGCGCTTTATCGATATCGCCGGCCCGGCGGTCTACGTGGTGATGCTGGCGCTGGCGGGATGGATTGTATACAAAACCGGTTTTGACGGGATCTCCTTTACCCTCGCCAGCAAATCGCTGAGTGCCGGGGAGCAGACCTGGCAGATGATCACCGCCACCGCGCTGGTGGTCTCCTACTTCTCCGGCCCGCTGCTCAACTTTGGCGATTTCTCGCGCTATGGCAAAAGCATGGGCGAGATCCGCCGCGGCAACCGCTGGGGCCTGCCGTTTAACTTCCTGCTGTTCTCCATCGTGACCGTGGTGATTGTCTCCGGCACGCAGTCGCTGTTTGGCCGCATGATCACCGACCCGATTGAGACCGTGAGCCGCGTAGGCAACGACCTGGCGGTCGCCATTGGCCTGCTGACCATGATCACCGCCACCATCGGGATTAATATCGTGGCCAACTTTGTCTCTCCGGCCTTCGATTTCTCTAACTGTTCGCCGCAGAAAATCAGCTTCCGCACCGGCGGGATGATTGCCGCCGTAGGGTCTATTCTGCTGACGCCGTGGAACCTGTTTAACTCGCCGGAGCTGATCCACTACACCCTCGACGTGCTGGGGGCGTTTATCGGCCCGCTGTTCGGCATCCTGATCGTGGATTTTTACTTCATTAAGCGCGGGCAGGTTTCCGTTAACGACCTGTTTGACGACACGCCCAGGGGCCAGTACTGGTACCGCAACGGCTTTAACCCGAAAGCGATCGCCGCGCTGGTGCCCTCCGTCGCCATTGGCCTGATCATCAGCTTTATTCCGGCCCTGCACGAAGTGGCTAACTTTAGCTGGTTTATCGGCGTCTTCCTGAGCGGCGCGGCCTATCGCTGGATCGCCCGCGACGAACGCGTCGGCGCCACCGCCGGTTTCAGCCCTCTCGCCCAGAAAGAGTAACCCTGCATCCCCGCCGCGGCGTGACGTCGCGGCGACTTTCCGCCCGCATAACCTGGCATTAATCTTGCTCTATCCACCTATCCTCTTGCTTACCCACAGGGCAGCTATGATGTTTGACTACCATGCCGCGGTTCGCGGCGCATTTTTCGATATCTCCGAGGTTGCCGAGAGCGCCGACGATATCGCCCGCCAGGCGCGCTATCTGGAGGATGGCGTGCTGTTTCTTCGCGACGGACGCATTCAGGCGCTGCTGCCGTGGCAGGAGGGCGAACGCTTTCTGCACCCGCAGAAGGGCTATCGCGACCTGCGCGGTAAGCTGCTGCTGCCGGGCTTTGTCGATGCCCACGTCCACTATCCGCAAACCGAGATGATCGGCGCATTTGGCGAGCAGCTGCTGGAGTGGCTCACCACCTATACCTTTCCGGTGGAGAGCCAGTTTGCCGATGCCGACTACGCCGCGGAGATCGCGCAATTTTTTGTCAACCAGCTGCTGAGCCACGGCACCACCACCGCGCTGGTCTTTTGTACGTTGCACCCTGAATCGGTGGATGCCCTGTTTAACGAAGCGCTGCGCCTCAATATGCGCCTGATCGCCGGGAAAGTGATGATGGACCGCCACGCGCCCGAGTATCTGAGCGAAAGCGCGGAGCAGAGCTACCGGCAAACCCGCGAACTGATTCAGCGCTGGCACCAGCGCGGCCGTCTGGGATACGCCATTACGCCGCGCTTCGCGCCGACCTCAACGCCGGAGCTGCTGGCGGCCGTGCAGCAGCTCCGGGAAGAGTTTCCCGATACCTGGCTGCATACCCACCTGAGCGAAAACCTCAATGAAGTGGCGTGGGTTAAAAGCCTCTGGCCGGAGCATGAATACTATCTGGATGTTTATCATCACTATCGACTGACCGGCGAGCGCAGCGTATTTGCCCACGGTATTCATCTGGCGGATGCGGAGTGGCAGTGCCTGCACGATACCGGCTCGGCGCTGGCCTTCTGCCCGACGTCAAACCTGTTCCTCGGCAGCGGGCTGTTTCGTTTACCGGCCTGTTGGCAGAACAAGGTGCGGATGGGTATCGGTAGCGATGTTGGCGCGGGCACCACCTTCAGTATGCTGCGCACCCTCGGCGAGGCGTATAAGGTCAGCCAGCTGCAAAGCTATCGTCTGCGCGCCAGCGAAGCGTTTTACCATGCGACCCTCGGCGGCGCGCGCGCCCTGCGCCTTGATGAGAAGATTGGTAATTTCCAGCCCGGTAAAGAGGCTGACTTTGTGGTTATCGACCCGGCGGTCACGCCGCTGCAAAGGTTACGCGGCGGGCGCTGCAAGGATATCTATGAGCAGCTGTTCGTCCTGATGACCCTGGGCGATGAGCGTAATATCAGCGAGACGTGGGTGAACGGCGAGCGCGTATGGGGAGATGCGGCTGCGGAGTAGTCCCTTTCCCGGAGGCGGCACGTTGTGCCTGTCCGGGCTGCCAGACCACAGGCAGTGCCGAACTTGTAGCCCGGACAGGCGCGCAGCGCCGCCTCCGGGGAAATTCAGAACCTGTAGCCCTGCCAGGCGTAGCGCCGCCGGGGCCATTTAGCTGCCGCGATAGGTGGACCAGCCGCCGGGGGCAATTAAAAACGGTAAATGATAGTGCTCATCCGCCTCCTCGCGGATGACGAAATCAATCTGCGCACTCAGGTAGAGCGTCTCGCGCCCGCCGGCGGCAAACCACGCGCCAATTTCCGCGCTTAACCGGTAATGTCCTGGCGCCAGCGGCCCGGCACCGAATTCGCCAATGCGGCCGTTATCATCGGTGACGCCGCAGGCAACCTGCGCGCCTTCGCACTCCAGCGTAATTTTTACGCCCTGCGCCGGTCGGCCGGTGGAAATATCGAGAATATGGGTGCTTAAGGTGCTCATTCGCCAATCGCTCCTTTCAGTCTTAACAAGGTAATTTCGCCTAGCTGGGCTAACGCGTCCCGTACTTCTGCGCTATCGCTGTTGTGCAGCCGACGCGACAGCGCCGCCAGGATTTCCTCCCCGCTGCGCCCTTTGGCGCGAATCAAAAAGACCCGGCCAAACCGCGCCTCGTAGCGGGCGTTACCCTCTTTCAGCGCCTGCGCCAGCGCAGCATCACGGTCATCAACGCTCCCCTGCTCCTGGCGGGAGAGCGCCGCATGGGCCTGCTGCCCGGTGGGCTTTTCGCCGATACGCGGATGGGCGTTCAGCGCCTCAGCCAGCTCCGCTTCCCCCCAACCTGCCATCAGCCGCTGGGCGGCGTCCAGCAGTTCCGCGCGGCTGCGCCATGGCCGACCGGCTGCCAGCGTCGCCGCCCAGCCAGAGACGGCCACGCAGGGTTCCAGCACGGCGACGGCCTGTTCGCCGCTCAGCTGATTAAAGTGATTCAGCGCGATCATCAGTACTCCTTGTGGCCGCCGCCGCGGCCGGTTTCTCTTCCGGGATAATCAGATTCAGGACAATCGCCACCAGCCCGCCGCTGGTCGCTGCGGAACCGAACAGGTTGCCGACGATCGGCGGGAAGTGGGTCAGAAACGCCGGGACCGCTTCAATGCCGAGACCAAAACCAAAGGCCAGACCGACGATCAGCATATCGCGGCGGGTCAGCGGTTTCTGGGTGATAATGCGGATCCCCGCCGCCACAACGCAGCCAAACATCACCATCGTCGCGCCGCCCAGCACCGGCGCCGGGATCTGGCGCAGTATCTCGCCGAACGGCGGAAACAAACCCAGCAGAATCAAAATCACCCCGATGTAGCGGCCAACGTAGCGGCTGGCGACGCCGGTCATCTGAATCACGCCGTTGTTTTGCGCAAAGGTCGTATTGGGGAACGCGCACAGCATCGCCGCCACCATGCAGCTGATGCCATCAGCCAGAATGCCGCCTTTCAGCCGTGAACGGAAGGCTTCGTCATCAATCGACTGCTGAGAGATGAGACAGTTGGCCGTCAGGTCGCCCACCGCCTCAAGAATGCACACCAGCGACACCAGGGCAATCGGCAAAAAAATGGCGCTGTTGAACTGGAAACCAAACGGGAACAGCTGCGGTAAGCGAAACCAGACATCGCCGACGCCTTTAAGCTGGAACGAGCCGCTCAGCGCCGCCGCCGCGCAGCCGACGGCCATCCCCACCACCACCGACGAGAGGCGTAGCCAGCGGTTTTTCGCGCAGCTCAGCAGAACGATGGTCCCCAGCGTAACCGCGCCGAGGGCAATATTGCTCGTGCTGGCAAAGGCTTTAGCCTGCTCACCGCCGCACCAGTTAATCACGCTGACTTTGATCAGGCTAATGCCGATCAGCGCAATCACGCTGCCGGTAATCACCGGGGTAAAAATACGCTTCAGCGGTTCAATAAAGCGGCTGACGAGGCAGGGCACCAGCGCGGCGACAAAGTTGACGCCAAACAGCATGGCCATAATATCCTGCGGCGTGCCGCCCTGCCCTTTTACCCACATACCGCCGGCAATCGCCACCCCGAGGAACGCAAAGCTGGTTCCCTGCATACAGATCATGCCCGCGCCGATCCCCCACAGGCGGTTGGATTGCAGGAAAGTGCCGATGCCGGAAGCCAGCAGGGACATGCTGATCAAATAGGGCAGCCACTCCCCCAGCCCCAGCGCCGCGCCGATAATCAGCGGCGGCGTAATAATGCCTACCAGCCCGGCGAGTACGTGCTGTAAGGCGCTAAAAAAGGCCGGGAGCGGCGGGATCCGCTGCTCAAGGTCGTACAGTAAGCCGCCGTTTTTTTCATCTGACATGATCGTTTCATCCCGTTGCGAATAAGCGTGCGGGAACGGGTGCACAAAACAGGCCAAACTCACTCACATCTGAGCAACATTTAATTTTATTCATTTTTTTCAAACAGATAACACATCTTTTTCGCGACGTTCCCGCTATATGACCTCGGCGCGCCTATGAAACATTAGATTCTCAATTGAAAATTTAGAAATTATTGATTCATAAAAAGGCAATAAAAGCCGCTGTGCGCACCAACGTTGTGCAACCGCACGGTAGCGGGGAGCCCGAATCGGCGAAATCAGCGCCTGCGCCAAAGTGGTACGCAAATTGCTCAAGCCAATAACGACGTATGTAAAGGAGAAGGAAATGAAAGCATTAGTTATCGGCGGCGGAATCGGCGGCCTGAGCGCGGCGGTGGCATTAAAAAATGCCGGTATCCACTGTGAAGTGTTTGAAGCGGTGAAAGAAATCAAGCCGGTGGGCGCGGCCATCTCCATCTGGCCTAACGGCGTCAAGTGCATGAAGCATTTAGGCATGGGCAATATTATCGAAAACTACGGCGGACCGATGCATTTTCTGGCCTACAAGGAGTATCTGCGGGGAGAGACGCTGACTCAATTTAGCCTCGCTCCGCTGATTGCGCGCACCGGCGGACGCCCCTGCCCGGTTTCCCGCGCCGAATTGCAGCGCGAAATGCTCAAATTCTGGGGACGGGAGGCAGTGCAGTTTGGTAAACGCGTTACCCGCTGCGAAGAAAACGCCGACGGCGTTCGGGTCTGGTTTACCGACGGATCGATGGCGGAGGGCGATTTTCTGATTGCCGCCGACGGCAGCCATTCGGCGCTACGCCCGCACGTGCTCGGCTATACGCCGGAACGCCGCTACGCGGGCTACGTTAACTGGAACGGTCTGGTCGATATTGATGAAGCGATTGCGCCCGGCAATCAGTGGACGACCTTCGTCGGAGAAGGGAAACGCGTTTCGCTGATGCCGGTTTCCGGGGGGCGATTTTACTTTTTCTTTGATGTCCCGCTCCCGGCGGGGCTGGCCGAGGACCGCAGCACCCTGCGGGCGGATCTCAGCCGCTATTTCAGCGGCTGGGCGCCGCAGGTGCAGAAGCTGATCGCCGCCCTCGACCCGCAGACCACCAACCGTATTGAAATCCACGATATTGAACCGTTCGCCAAGCTGGTTCGCGGCAGAGTTGCGCTACTGGGCGATGCCGGACACAGCACCACCCCGGATATCGGCCAGGGGGGCTGCGCGGCGCTGGAGGATGCGGTGGTGCTGGGGGAGTTGTTTAGCCAGAGCCGCGATATCAGCGGGGTTTTGCGTCAGTACGAAGCGCAGCGCTGCGACCGGGTGCGCGACCTGGTGCTGAAGGCGCGTAAGCGCTGCGATGTGACCCACGGTAAAGATATGGCGCTGACGGAAGCCTGGTATCAGGAGCTGAAATCCGAAACCGGAGAGCGAATTATCAACGGCCTGTGCGAAACCATTCAGGGCGGCCCGCTGGGGTAAAGATCCCGGCATCAGCCCCCTTCCCGGCTCGCGGCGTAAACGCCTTAGCCGGGCTACCGGATCGCAGATGCCGGGGAACCCGTAGCCCGGTCATACAGCAACGCCACCGGGGAAGCAGGCCGCAGAGAATTGCAGGCCGGGCAGTTTACGCAGACGGGAGGGAAGCCGCTGTCCCGCCCTGTATCGCCTCCATCACCGCGGTCAGCTTCTGGATCGCCATCTGCGCCGGACGTGAAAGCTGGCGCGATGGCGCGGCGCACAGGGCCAGGGTAAGCGGCCGCAGCAGACGGTTGCGCAGCGGGACAAATGCCAGCTGGCCGAGCGCGATCTCCTCCAGCACGTCCAGACGGCTGAGGAGGGTCACGCCGCCGCCTTTAAGCACCAGCGACTTAATCAACCGAATATCGTTGCAGCTGATGCTGTTCGTCGGGGAAAAATCATAATGGCGATAGAGCATCGCGACCCGCTCGTGGACGATCAGCGGCGCGCCGGGAAGAATATGCCGCTCCTCGCTTAGCTCGCCCAAAGACAGCATTTTAGCCTGCGCCCGAGGATGATCCGGACACATCACCACCCCCATCTCCAGTTCGGCAAAAGCCAGCACGCTAAGCCCCGCCTGACCTTCGGGATCGAGAATCAGACCGAAATCGAGATCCGCCTGCCGTACCTTCTTGCTGACGCTATGACTATCCGCCACCTGCAGATCCAGTTCCAGCCATGGCCAGCTGCTGATAATGTCCGCCAGCGCGGCGGCAAAGCTCCCTTCCGCCAGCGCCTGCACCATGCCGAGGCTGACGGAGCCGCGTTTAAGCCCCTGCAGCTCATCAAACTTTTGCCGCGTCAGCTGAAACTCCTTTTGCCAGCGCAGCAGATTGTCGTACAGCAGCTCGCCGGCGGTGGTCATGCGTAGCCCCTCCGGCAGACGCTCAAACAGCGGCGTGCCGAAATCCTCTTCCGCCTGCAGAATTTGCCGGTTGATAGCCGAAGCGGAAATATGCAGTTTCTCCCCGGCCCGCCGCAGGCTACCGCTGCGCGCCACTTCGGTAAAATAGATAGCGAAACGTGAAAATGGGCTCATCGTGGACCTGTTCTCTTTTTTACAACAGCTGAATGAATTCTTGCTGATGGATGTCAACACCCTAATATGGCAACAATAAACTCACAACAATTAAACAAATATTTTTGTGAGCAGGAAGAGAAGCCATGAACAGACCACAACCTACCCCACCCGCCCACTGCACCTTTGCGCCAGAGGACTGGCTGCGCCTGGCAAAATGCTGGCACCCGGTTGCCCGCGCCTGCGATATTGGCCCCGCCCCGGTGAAAGCCACCCTGCTTGATGAACAGCTGGTCATCTATCGTATTAAGGGCCAGGTGGTCGTTGCACGCGACGTCTGCCCCCATCGCGGCGTACCACTGACGCTCGGTTTTCACGATGAAGAGGGGATTGTCTGCCCGTACCACGGCCTGCGCTTCGGTGAGGATGGCCGCTGCAACCGTATCCCTTCCAGCCCCGACCAGCCGGTACCGGCGAAACTCAACCTCACCAGCTTTGCGGTAGAAGAACGTTATGGCCTGATCTGGACCTGCCTGGCCTTCGATCCGCAAGACCCGATGCCGCTGCCGGTGATGCCGCACTGGCACGACGATGGCTTTCAGCAAATCAACTGTCCGGCTTTTGAGGTCAACGGTTTTGCGGGTCGCCAGGTCGAGGGATTTCTTGATGTTGCCCATTTTGCCTGGATCCATACCGGGACTTTCGCCGACCCCAATAACCAGGTGGTGCCGGACTACAACCCGCAGGAAACGGCGTTTGGGTTTATCGCCGATTACTGGAGTTCAGTCGGCAACTATCCCGCCAGCACCGAATTTCGCGCGCCGGAAGGCTTCCAGTGGCTGCGCCATTTTGAAATGCATTTGCCGTTTACCGCCACCCTGACGATTCATTTTCCGGGGGACGCCAGGCTGGTGATTATGAACGCCGCCTCGCCGGTATCCTCGCGCATTACCCGTATGTTCGCGCCCATCGCGCGCAATTTCGATCTGCACGTACCGGTGGAAGACGTCCACGCCTTTAACCTGCGCGTCTTTGAGGAAGACCGCATGATGGTAGAGACCCAGCGCCCGGAAAGATTGCCGCTGGATTTAACGCTGGAAGCGCATATTCCTGCCGACCGCAGCTCCATCGCCTATCGGCGCGGGCTGAAGAAAATGGGCTTCGGCGATTTTTTCCTCGTGTAAGTGGAGCAGCACTATGAATGAGGTATTACAGGTCATTGTCGACGGCCTCTGGCGTCAGGGAAGCCAGAGCCTCGCCGTCAGGCTGGTGGCGCCGGAGGGTCAGACGCTCCCTGCCTGGCAGCCCGGCGCGCATATTGACGTTCATCTGCCGTGCGGCATTATCCGCCAGTATTCGCTGACCGGCCCTGATAGCGTCGCTGACGGATATCTGATTTGCGTGGCCCTCGACAGCGCATCCCGCGGCGGCTCGCGCTACATTCATCAGCAGCTGCGCCCCGGCCAGACGCTGTTGATTTCCCCTCCGCGCAATCTGTTCCCTCTGCAGGCGGCGGAGCGGGTGACGCTGCTGGCCGCCGGCATCGGGATTACGCCGCTGTATGCCATGGCGCTAAGGCTGGAGGCAGAAGGCGTACCGTTTACCCTGCACTACTATCTTAAGAGCCGCGCGCGCGGGGCGTTTATCCGCGAACTGCAACAGCGATTTAGCGCCGAAAGCGTGGTAATTCACTGTTCAAGCGAAGGGCGCAGCGCCAGGCAAAACCTGGATGCGGCGCTGAATAGTGCGCATGCCGGGCAGCCGATATATCTCTGCGGGCCGGCAGGATTTATGGCCGCCGCGCACCGGGCCGCCCTGGCGCAGGGATGGGCGGAAGCGCGGATCCACAGCGAAGCCTTTCAGCCTGTCGCTACGCCAGCGGCGTGCGCAGAGGAAAACACCTTTAACGTGATCCTTGCCTCCTCGGGCGAACGCTGGCCGGTACCCGCGCATAAAACCATCGCTCAGGTCCTCCAGGAGAACGGCATCGCCGTCCCCCTCTCCTGCGAAATGGGGATTTGCGGCGCCTGCCTGACGCCGGTTATTGAAGGCATCGTCGACCACCGCGATACCGTGCAGTCGGAGGCAGAGAAATCCGCCAGCGCGCAGCAGATAGCCCTGTGCTGCTCGCGCAGCCGATCAGCGAATTTGTGCATTGATTTATAGTCCGGCGGCGTTGGCCAGTGACCTGCCCGTAATACAATCAATCATAAGCCAGCGGGGGCACCGAGGGTTAATGACGAATAAGTACGATTTAACAGGCTCCATTGCCTCAAGCAATAATCTTATGAAGTAAAGGCGTTATCGCGATACATGAAAAACATCGCGTCTGGCGAATGTTGTATGCAGTATTAACGAAAACTCCACTGCACGCTGATGACAAAAACGGCCGGGAGAATAATTCCGCTTTCGATGCCGAAATAATCGGTAAAGTTATACTGGAGACCATGGTAAATATAGGGAGAAAATCCAATGCCGGTCGCATCTTTAAAATCCTTATATGAGCCATGGTCGCCGCAGTCCTCAAAAGCATCGAAGAAAAATTCGCCGACGTAGCCATAAATCCCCTTAAATACCCAGCCGTTGCCCAACGACGCCCAGTCGCGGCGTACCCCGAGCGCAATACAGCGATCGTCAAAGCTGTTTTTCATCGTCCCGACCAGCAGGCTGTACTTCGAATCCGCGGAGAACTTGCGTTCAACCGAGACAAACTGGTTATCAAAGCCCTCGGTGTACTGGCCGTGATTGTTTGACAGATGATAGATCCAGGAGCCGGTATTAACCGAATAAAGAGTGATTTCATCAGCCTCTGCGGCCGTCGACGCAGCCATCAGGGCAGCACTCGCCACGGCGATGGTTATCTTTGTGCCCATTAACATCATCCTCTGCTTGAGGTCGCCGCCCGGTTGGATAATCAGAGTATAGAAATCGTCGGTGGCCCCTGCCTGAGAAATGATAAATTTTCTGCAAAAAGATATTTAAATGTAGTTTTAAAGATGAATAATATTTAGATAGCGCATTTCGTCAGATAATTATGCCGCCAGGAAGCGAAAAAATCAGATATGATTATATTTCTCTGTTCCAGGATTGATTAAGGAGTCATAAAATACCTGGCGTGCCACCAGGCATTTTTTGCAATAGCATTAACGCTGGCAAATGTTAATCAGCAATTCCGCCATCCAGCGGTGGCTCCTCTCCTGGGCCGCCGTTTCATGCCATGAAAGATAGCAGGTGCGACTGTTCATTTCTAAAGGCAGCGGCAGCAGCTGGAGCGCAAACTGTTCTTCAAACTCTTTGGCCAGCCACTCAGGCGCGATGGCCACCATATTGGTTTGCGACACCACGCTCAGCACGCTGACCATGGCGTTTCCGTGGAATGCGACGCAGGCCTGCTGTTCCTCAGAGCTATACCAGGGATGGCTGAATGAGCCGTAGCGATCCAGCGCGACGGTAGCGTGCTGCTCGCGATATATATCCTGCTCGGTCAACGGCGATGCAATACGCGGATGATTCCGCCTGGCCACCAGCACCATGCGATCGTTGAACAGCGGGATGCTGGTGAACTCCGGGTGGTTGAACTTGTTGTAATCGAGAACAAATTCAACTTCCTGATAGCGAAGCTGGTTGATGACCTGCTGGCTTAGGGTAGATTTAAAGGAGAGACTGACCCGAGGCGCAATCTCGCTCACTTTGTTAAAAATAAGCGGTGTCAGATAGTTATCCAGCGGGCTACAGACGCAAAGATGGTAAATACGTTCGCAGTCCAGCGGATCGAACAGCGTATCCGGTAGCTCATTTTGCACCAGCTGCAGAGCGCGTCGAACCGAGCCGAATAGCTGAAAGGCGCGATCGGTCGGTTTAATCCCACGACCGTTACGGACAAACAGTTCATCCTTAAACAGCACCTTGAGGCGCGATACCGCGCTGCTCACCGCTGGCTGGGACATGCCGAGCGTTTGTGCCGCCTTGGTTAAGCTTTGCTCTTGCATAACGGTATCGAAAATAGTCAGCAGGTTAAGATCGACTTTCCGTAATACGGGCTGCAGGACTTTCGGTTCAGAGGTTGGTTTAGATATTGTATTTTCACTCATGTAGGGAACTCCACCAGCACATTAATCAGCGATCCTGCTTCGTAACACTGAGACCTTTCGCCAAAGCAAAAAAACAGGCAGATAAATCATCATCGGCCACAGTAGCCATGTGTTATCGGTTTCCAGCAGCACGCTCAAATGGACGAAACTTATTAGTAAAATGGTAAACAGCAGAAGAATATGAAACGTGTTGTGTTTTCTGGAGAAAACGGCATAGCGGTAAAGCATTATTTTTCCTTTCGTTCACTCCTTGAACAAAAGAGAATACCATATAAAAAGTGGTGAAATTTCTGAAAAATACGCGACTTAATCCGAATAAGTTAATTCTCATTGAAATTATTAAGATGTTCTTAGGTAAATCGCAGAAAAAACCAAAATCCAGATATTAATTTACCGGCGGTAACCAATAATACTTTTCATTAACATTCCATCGCGATGAATAACTGACAACGGAAACTATTACACGCGTAATGGTCACCTCAATGCAGTAATCGTCATAAAGCGATTATCGGACTGTGATAAAGAAATCGTTAATTTCAGCGCTAGCATCTTTAGCGCGCGTCATGACCGGGAAAGGCTGACGGACGGTCGGCGGTTGCCAGGTGTGCAATGTTAATCAGTGGGCTAAATCGGATTTGGGCCGCCATCGAGGCCTCGAACCCCGTTCCCTACAACGTACGTCGTTCGCTCTTCCTGATGAGCTAATGGCGGTCAGATGCTAATCGCTCAACGTCAGCAGCGGCGTGCCGATAACGATGAGCGGCGCGCATGGTATCGAGAATAATTAGCCATGTAAATAATATAAATGCATGAAATATCCCTGTGACAGCGCTATCTGCTGGAAAGTCGCCGCCCCGTTAAGCAGACAGACAAAACCTTACACGGTATCCTCTTGAACATTGATAAGTATTGTTTATGATCCTCGGTTCTGAAACGTACGGGTCACCTATGCGCAATCGTCAGCTTCCTGGAAAATGGTTTTTGGTATTGACTTGCCTGGTCATGGCTATTTGCCTTGTTCAGCGGGCGGTCTATGTACACCATTTTTTGGACAACGCCGCGCGCCAGGTTCAGGAACCCGCCGTCAGCGCACTGTCGCAGCAGCCGTCAGCGGATGAAGCTGAGCAAGGGCCCTCTCCCTGTCAGCTGAGCGCCAAATCTCTGCTCTGCGCGCAGCCGCTGTTCTTCGATGGCGCCTTACCGGCCATCATTCTGTTCCTTACTCTGCTTCAGCTGACTGCCGCGGCACGTGCCTGGGTCTTCCGGGACGATCCCGTTTGGCCGCCCACGCTACGAATTCATCTCAAAAACTGCGTTTTCCGTGAATGAAAAAATCGTTTTTTTAAACGATTAATTTTTTAATTCACGGAGAAAATAATGCTGAATATCTTCAGGGGCCTCGTCTTCCTGTTGCTGACCTGCGCGAGCGTTGCTCATGCGGCAGACACCGGATGGCTGACATCCCCACAGAACGACCACGCCCGGGTCCGCTTCCAGGCGGAGAAAAAGAACGATCGGATCGACGCCCTGCTCTCTATTGAGCTGGCTTCCGGCTGGAAAACTTACTGGCGCTCGCCGGGTGACGGCGGCGTCGCCCCGCAAATCGTCTGGCATAACGGTGAACAGGCGCAGTGGTACTGGCCGATTCCCTCAAGGTTCGAGATTTCCGGTCTGACGACCCAGGGCTACCATCAGCGGGTCGTTATCCCGATAATCATCACCGCCGTTCCCGGCGACCTGCTGGACGGTACGCTCACGCTATCCACCTGCAGCAACGTCTGTTTGTTAACCGACTACAGGCTGCGTCTGGATTTGAGACAGCCCGCCACTGCCGGTTTTCAGGAGGCTTTTGCACAGGCGATGCGAACCATTCCGGCTGATAAAGGCGTGTCGGACGATCTCGCCGCGCATCGGGTCGGCAGCGACCTGGTGATAACCGCCACCACGGCCGGTGAGTGGAAAAACCCCGCTATCTTTTTTGATCCCATGGAGGGCGGGATAATCGCTGGCGCTCCGCGCCTCCGTACCGAGGGCGCCAGCCTCAAGGTAACGGTACCGGTAACCGATGAATGGGGGGAAGAGCCCGCAACCCTTGCGGGGAAAGCGCTGTCGTTGGTGCTGACAAATGGCGCAAAGGCGCAGCAGACCAGTCTGACGATCGGCGCAGATCTTGCGCCAACCTCAGCGGTTAGCCTCTGGAAGATGCTGCTTTTTGCCCTGATCGGCGGATTAATTCTTAACCTGATGCCCTGCGTGTTGCCGGTAATGGGCATGAAGCTCAGCGCCGTGCTGCAGTCCGGGTCAGATAAGCGCGCGATCGGGCGGCGTTTTCTTGCTACCAGCGCAGGTATTCTGACCTCATTTGCCCTGCTGGCGCTGATGGTAACGATACTGAAGCTTACCGGCGCGTCCCTGGGCTGGGGGATCCAGTTCCAGAACCCCTGGTTTATCGGCTTAATGATTGCCGTTACGTTTATCTTTTCGCTCAACCTGTTTGGCGTCTTCGAGGTGCTGCTACCGTCATCAGCCGTTAACCGGATGGCGACCGCCGGCGGCACCGGCATGGCGGGCAGTTTCTGTGAAGGCATTTTTGCCACGCTGCTGGCGACCCCCTGCTCTGCCCCCTTCCTGGGGACCGCCGTCGCTTTTGCGCTTGCTGCCCCACTGCAGGAACTGTGGCTAATTTTCCTGGCGCTCGGGCTGGGTATGGCCATCCCCTGGCTATTCGTCGCCCTGTTGCCCAGGTCGGCCGCTCTGATCCCGCGCCCCGGTCGCTGGATGAATTCACTGAAAATGGCGCTCGGCCTCATGATGCTGGCCTCCAGTTTTTGGCTGACGACGCTGCTGGGCCTCCATCTGGGTGAGACCCCCGGCGGCATTATTGCGCTGGTTCTTACCCTGGCGGCGCTGGCCGCCCTACGGGTAACCCATAAGCGTACGACATCTGCCTTCTGGCTGGTGATTATTGCGCTGGCGGCGTTTGCCGGCTTCCAGCTTTGCGGCCTGCTGGCAGGAGAACCCGCGCGCGCTACCACGGAGGCAATGGCTCAGCCGATCCGCTGGCAGCCCCTTAGCGAGGAGGCTATCCAGAACGCGCTGGCGGCGGGCAAACGGGTCTTTGTCGATATTTCGGCCGACTGGTGCGTGACATGCAAAGTGAATGAACATCGGGTATTAAATCAGCCCGCCATCATTAGCGCGCTCTCCCAGCCCGACGTAGTAGCGCTGCGCGGGGACTGGAGTCTGCCCTCCGAACCGATCGCCCGTTTCCTGCAAAGCAGAAATCGCTACGCCATTCCGTTTAATCAGGTCTACGGCCCAGGCCAGCCGCAAGGCGACATACTGTCGCCGCTGCTCGATAAACAAACCGTCCTCAACGCCCTCAGCCGTGCCAAAGGTTAATTTACGATGAAAAAAACGCTGCTTGCTTTCACTCTTCTTTCGGCCTCTTTGCCGACACTGGCATCTTCGCCGCTTACCCCTGCGCAGGAGGCTCGCGTCCAGGCACTGGTGCAGGAGACGCTGCTTAATCATCCCGAAATCTTGATCGCCGCCGCCGAAAAGCTCGATCGGCAGAATGCCCTTGCCGGGCAGGAACAGCTTCAGCAGGTTCTTACTCAGTACGGCGATGTTATCTTTCACGATCCCAACTCGCCGCGTATCGGCGCGCAGCGACCGAAGCTGACGCTGGTCGTCTTTACGGATCACAACTGCCCGTATTGCAAAAAGTTTGACCCGTATCTGCAGAAGATTGTCGAGAAATATCCGGATGTTGCCGTGGTCTTTAAATTTCTGCCCTGGCGTTCTGAAAGTTCGCTGACTTCGGCAAGGGCTGCGCTAACTCTGTGGCGTGCGCATCCTGAACAGTTTGTGAAATTTAACCATATCCTGATGGCAAAAAAGGGATATCACGACGGCGCCAGCATTGAGCAAGCCAAGACGAAGGCCGGGGTCAGCGTAGCAACGCCGGATGAACAAAGCCTGGCGACGATTAAGCAAAGCCTGCTGGTGGCCGAAAAGCTCGGCATCCAGGGTACGCCAGCCACAATCGTTGGCGACGAGATGCTGTCGGGCTGGATCCCCTGGGAGCAATTTGACGCCATGGTCAGCGACGCGCTGAAAAAACAGTAACCCTCTCCGGGGTGGCCCCCCGGAATTCAGAGATAATGAGATGAAATACATTCTACTGCTGGCGGCCTGGATAATGCCGGGCCTGGCATCTGCCGGGGAAGCTCTCCCTCAGATAGTGAAAAATTTTGGCGAACAGCAAGGGATCGCCCTGATTAAAGAGATCGATTCGCCCGGCGGGGTAAAAGGGTGGATCGGCCAGTATCAGGATATGGGGGTGACCCTGTTTTTGACGCCGGACGGAAAGCACGTGATTTCTGGATATCTGTATGACGAAAAAGGTAAAAACCTTAGCGAGGCCTATTTTCAGGAAGCCATCTATACCCCTTCAGGCCGCAAAATGTGGCAGACGCTGAATAATGCTCGTCCGCTGAAGGAAGGCGCGGATTCGGCTGCCAGAAAAATCATTGTCTTTGCCGATCCTTTCTGCCCCTGGTGCAAAGCGTTCTGGTCGGCGGCGCAGCCGTGGGTAAAAGCGGGCAAGGTCCAGCTAAATACCCTGCTCGTTGCTTTTCTCAATCCGAAAAGCGGCAGATACGCAACGGCGATCCTGAACGCGCGCGATCCGGCCGCCGCGTGGCGAGAGTATGAGCTTTCAGGCGGCAAAAAAGTGCCGCATTTTGAGGGCGTTACTCCACGCGACACCTTTAATCTTCTTCAGCATCATCAAAAACTGATGGATGATTTGGGCGCCAGCGCGACGCCGGCTATTTATTACATGAATGAGCAGAATGAGCTCCAGCAGGTCATCGGCATGCCCGACGAACAGCAGCTGCGGGAGATGTTCGGGCCAGCGCCCTGACAGATAAGGCGCTCTGCGGGGCGCCTTGCCAACCCAGGCCAGAGTTCGTATTTTATGGCCTGTTCTGCCCGTTTGGGTCTTCAACGCTTGAGTTAATGAGGGATAATGGAACGCTTATTTGTCTACGGCACGCTGCGCCCGGGCCACTCTAACGCCCATATTATGGACAGCATTGGCGGAGAGTGGCAGCCAGGCTACATCACCGGCACATTTTATGAACGCGGCTGGGGAGCGGCGGCAGATTTTCCGGGCATTGTTCTCGACAAAAACGGCCCCCGGGTGCCCGGCTTTCTGTTTCTGTCGGCGAATCTCGAGGCCCATTGGGCCATGCTGGATGCGTTCGAAGAGGGCTACGATCGCGTTGCTGTTGAAGTCACCACCGATGAGGGTCAGCGAGTGACCGCCTGGACCTACCAGCTACAGCCGAAGAGGACCCCGTAGACGATTTCGCCCCGCACAGCGCTTGCCGGCGGGGCATCGACCGCGACTAACTCAGGCATCGCGCCAGCCCATTGCCGGCGCAACGTGCTTCAGAATCGACTCAATGACATGCGCATTATATTCCACGCCCAGCTGGTTCGGCACCGTCAACAGCAGCGTATCCGCTTCGGCGATGGCCTCATCCTGTTTCAGCTGCGTGATGAGCTTGTCCGGCTCTGCGGCGTAGCTGCGACCGAAAATAGCGCGGGTTTTCTCATCGAGGAAACCGATCGAATCACTCTCGTCACGGCCTGAACCGAAATAGAGACGATCGCGATCGTCCATCAGGGCGAAAATGCTGCGGCTAACCGAGACGCGCGGCGTACGGGTATGGCCCGCCTGTGCCCAGGCTTCGCGATAGGCGCGGATCTGTTTCGCCTGCTGAATGTGAAACGGTTCCCCGGTTTCATCATCCTTCAGCGTCGAACTTTGCAGGTTCATACCCAGCGTTGCCGCCCACTTCGCGGTAGCATTCGAACCGGCGCCCCACCAGATTCGTTCGCGCAGACCTTCGGAATGCGGTTCCAGACGCAGCAGCCCCGGCGGGTTGGGGAACATAGGCTGCGGATTGGGTTTCGCAAAACCTTCCCCGCGCAGGACGTCCAGCAGCACTTCGGTGTGACGACGCGCCATATCCGACTCATTTTCGCCTTCGCCGGGGACGTAACCAAAATAGCGCCAGCCATCAATAACCTGCTCCGGAGAGCCGCGGCTGATACCCAGCTGCAGGCGGCCACCGGAGATGAGGTCCGCCGCACCCGCATCCTCTGCCATATACAGCGGGTTTTCATAACGCATATCGATCACGCCGGTGCCGATTTCAATTTTTTTGGTTTTCGCCCCTATCGCAGCCAGCAGGGGAAACGGGGAACTGAGCTGGCGAGCAAAATGATGCACCCTGAAATAGGCGCCGTCCGCGCCCAGTTCTTCGGCGGCGACGGCAAGGTCGATGGATTGTAACAGCGCATCAGCGGCTGAACGCGTTCCGGACTGCGGCGACGGCGTCCAGTGACCAAATGATAAAAAGCCAATCTTTTTCATGACGAAGTTTCCTGGTTTGCAGGGAGTCGTCGGTAGAGCGCGCCTTATGACAAGCGTGTCTGCCGCGTATCCCACTACTCTACGCGTAACCAGGTGAGAATAAATATCGTTTGTTTAACCGAATGCTTCAAATAAATTGATAAAGCTATTTGCCGCCTCCCGGCCATGGGCCGTCCTTCAGAGGCCGAAAATCGCTTCAATTTCAATTTTAAGGTCGGGTGAAAAGAGGCGGCTGACTTCAACGAGAGAGCTGGCAGGCAGGTGGTCACCGTAGTTTTGATAAAGAACCCGGCGTAATGCGTCGATCTCAGCAAATGAGGTTATAAATATAGTGACTTTAATCAGGGATGAAAAATCAACGCCTTCTGCGTCAGCGACGGTTCTGATCTGCTTAAAGATCTCCTCCGCCTGGGCGGCGATGCTCCCCTGCTGCGCCTGCGTGCCGAACGCGGTTAACCCTGAAATATAGAGCGTGTTTCCGTGCGTTACCGAGTGAACGTAGGGAGCCTTGACTTCCCCCAGTTGAGGATAATTTTTCCGTACCACCTTGCTCATGCTGACATCCTTATTTAAGAGGAAACGAGTCGCCATCCTAACATGCTTTAGCTAAGGCATTCAGTATGTCTCCTCCTGGCAAAAAATAGCATTACAGCCCTTATCTATGCTCTCTTCGCAGCCTGGCAAGGCGTTGCTACGGTACCGATATCGTTGCAAAACGGATCGCATAATGGCCGTGATGACTAGCGTTGATGCCGCGCCATCGCGGAGAATTTAAGGCAAATATCCTGCACTTTGACGCTTATTGCATATACTTCAATGGCAGGTTGCGCTTCTTTAAGACGTTGCCGCTACGGTGGAGGCATCCTGCACTTATCTATATTGGATATTGGATTATTGGGTCTGATGAAAATATTAATCATGAAGCAGTAATGGAGGTATGGAACGATGGGATTATTAAGTTTTGTGAAAGACGCGGGCGAGAAAATCTGGGATGCGGTTTCTGGCGGCAGCAAGGAAGATCGGGCCGAAAAGCTGAAAAAACACATTGATAACCTTAACCTGCCCGGCGCTGAAAAAGTGAATATTGATGTCGCGGACGATGGCACCGCAACGATAACGGGCGACGTCGGCTCACAGGAAGATAAAGAAAAAATTCTGGTGGCGGTGGGTAACGTCACCGGGGTAGGCCAGGTCAATGATAGCGTTAATGTGACGCAGAGCGGAGCGGAAAGCCGTTATTACACGGTGAAATCCGGCGATACCCTGAGCGCCATCTCAAAAGCGATGTACGGCCAGGCTAATGACTATCAGCGTATTTTTGAAGCCAATAAACCGATGCTGACGCATCCCGATAAGATCTATCCGGGTCAGGTGCTGATTATCCCGGCGAAGCAGTAAGTTATTTCGCGAAGCTTCCGTCAGTTCACTCACCACACTTCGTTAATTACCGGCCGGTCTGCTGGTCGGTAATTCACTCTCAGCCATGTGAACGTTTATCCGGGCATTCTGCCTGGCAGCATCGCAGGCCGCTTTAGTGGCCGGGAGAGATAATTTTTCTGTCAGTTAGGGATGGCTTCTGCCACGGCGAACCGCAGCCGTCGAGATGGCACAATCGACGCCCTCTCCTCTCATGGTCATCGTTCTAAAATATCTCTTTATCGCACAGAATAACTTTCGTCGCCGCTGGACCTTTATCACCGCGATGTATGGCAAATTCAACTTTTTGCCCTTCAAAGAGGGTATTAAAGTTATCGCCGTGAAGCGCTGAGTAATTAACGGCGATATCTTTGCTGCCATCAAGAGGAGAGATGAAACCAAACCCCTTCGATTCATTATACCACTTCACCAGACCTTTAATTCTTGAGGACATACTCCCTCCAGTTACACAGCATGAAATTGAGAGAAACGTACAGGATCAAATTTTGGACTCAAAAGGAGGGGATATCAGCGATAGCGCCTGGTCATGAGAACTGCTCAGTAGAGTTTGATGTTCGTTTATCGCGCACAGATTAGGTCATTAATGCACGGATAGCGATAATAAGCAAATCAATTTTTAGCCATCCAGATATCCTTGCGCGGCAAAAAAACTTTATCAGGATATTTACCTGGAAATAAGTCTTGCTATCTATAGTGATGTGTGTGACTAATGAGGGGTCGGTTTAGCATACAGACATAATAAAGCGGTTTAGTAAAGCAGTCCTCATCTTAAGTGTTATCCGTTGATAATTCTTCCTTTTGAGTCTCCTTATCGTTATTAATTAGATTCTGTGCGAAAACCCTTTTCGCCGTAAGGCTCAGATATGTTGAGGTATTATCAATGTCTAATAAAATGACTGGTTTAGTAAAATGGTTTAACGAATCAAAAGGTTTTGGTTTCATCACTCCGGACAACGGTAGCAAGGATGTTTTCGTCCATTTTTCTGCTATCCAGAGCGGTGGCTTTAAGACCCTGAGCGAAGGCCAGAAAGTCGAATTCACCATTGAAGATGGCCAGAAGGGTCCTTCAGCGGGTAACGTCTACGCTGTTTAAAGCGCGCTCCTGCTTTAATGACCCTGACATCACGTCGGGGTTATTTATAATGAGAGTTTTTGAGATAATCGCGTCATTTTGCTATTTTCATGCTTTCGATAACACCCCCCAAATGACGCCCCCCGAGTATTGCTATAACCCCTCCCACTGGTATATCTCTTTGCAACAATAAATGCTCCCGTTTAGAGTCGTAATACCTTAAGCCACCGGCAAAGTACGCAAACCTCGTTTTAAATTAACGGCGAGCGACTTCAGCAATTAAAAAGATAAGAATGTACAGTGCGTATCGTTCATGCTGCCAGTGAAGAGAGCCTGTCGATAAGGCGCGTCTCTATCATTTTTTTCGCGATATTTTCTCAAGGTGGTTAAAGCCAGCACCTGCGGAAGGGATAGTAATGATGATAGCCATCCTGAATGGCGCCGCTACCCATTGATTATTCATGAAAATTTTAAAAAACGTCTAATTTAATTGATGTTTTAAAAAAAACGTAGTTACCATGTAGTACAGTTTAAAGCGATGCAAGGAATCAGCATGCCCTACCTGTTACTTACGCTGGCAGCCCTGTTTTGGGGAGGGAATTATGTTGTAGGGCATATTCTCGTTCAGGGCGCAGATCCGATTGTTATGACGGAAGCAAGGTGGGCGCTAACCGCCATGCTGCTGGTAGGGCTTTATCAACGTCAAATCCGCGAGAGTTGGCGTTTATTGCGTGGAAATGCATCGACGCTGCTGATTTTAACGCTGTGTGGGCAGGTGAGTTTCCCGCTAACCCTCTATATCGGTCTGCAGACCACCTCCGCGCTAAACGCCGCAATTTATATGTCGGCGACCCCCTGCATGGTGCTGATGATTAACCGTCTGATTTTCCATGACCGGGTTTCAGCGCGTAACTGGTGCGGCGTTGCGTTTAGCACCGCAGGCGTACTGCTGCTTCTGCTGCACGGCAATCTGACCAACGCCGAGGGACTCAAAGGATTTAGCCAGGGCGACCTGTGGGCCATGGGGTCTGCGCTAAGCTGGGCGGTTTATTGCTCTCTGCTGCGTAATAAAGATCGGCGTATTCCCGCCAACGCTTTCGTCGCCGTCAGTTCACTTATCGGCGCCCTGATTCTGCTTCCGGTGGTCATTTTCTGGCTATGGCGACACCCCGCCACCTCGTTCGCCGCGTACCACGATATCTCTTTCCTCACCGGCCTGGCGTATCTGATTATCTTCCCCTCGTGGCTGGCCTATTTGTTCTGGAACAAAGGCATCGCCGCCATTGGCGCGACTCGTGGTGAAATTTACACTCACCTTATTCCGCTGTCTGGCGGGATATTGAGTATTCTGTTTTTACATACCCGGCCGCACCTCTATCACTTACTGAGCACGCTGTTAATTTTAATTGGCATCGCGATTTGTTCGATCGCAAAAAAGGAAACGGTGCATTCGTAAGCAGGAATGCACCGTTTTAACCCTGACAGGGGGAGGACAGACTCTCAGCACCTGCGCATTAAAACGGGCGACAGGAACTTCGCTTAGACGGACTCACCGAAGGCAATGTTATTTATGCTGTAAAAGCAATGCGTTTCAGTCCCTCCACCGCTTTTTCGAGGTACGCGCGCGGACACCCGAGATTAAGGCGAATAAAACCGCTGCCGGTTGCGCCAAAGCTGTTTCCCATTGAAGGGGCAATACCCGCAACATCCACCATGAGCCATTTCAGCTGTTCATCGTCCAGTCCCAGCCGTTTGCAGTCTATCCATAGCAGGTACGTCCCTTGAGCAGGGATGATGCGCGCCCACGGTAGATATTGCTCAACCTGCTGAATAAACCACCGTCGATTTTCTGCCAGATAGCGCAGTAGCTCATCCAGCCAGGGAGCGCCGTGTTGCCACGCAGCTGTGCTCGCTTCAATGGACAACGCATTGAAGACGTCCAGTCCATGAGCATCGAGACGGCGCATAAATTGTTCACGCAGCGCCGGCGACGGTATGAGAAAGTTCGCAATGCGTAGGGTAGATAAACCAAACGTTTTACTGGCGGAGGTGGCGGATATCACGCGCGAATGCCAGCGCTCCTCTAAATGCAAGACCGAGGTAAATGCTTCCCCTGGAAGCAGTAAATCGGCCCAGATTTCATCGGAAATTAAAATAACATCATACTCTTCACACAGCCGGAGCAACTCGCTCAGTTCCAGAGCTGACCAACACCGACCGGTTGGATTATGCGGATTACAGAGGATCATTAGCGGCGGGCGCTCTGTACGAAACAGCCTTTCCAGATGATCGAGATCCATTCTGTAGCCCTGGTCAGGCTCCTCATACAGCGGATTATCCAGCAGGCGTCTACCGTTGAGCGAAATAATTTTGGCAAAAGATCCATAATAGGGTCCCTGAACCACCACCCCTTCACCGGGGTGGCTCAGCATTTGCACGAGGAGGGATAATCCGGGAACCACCCCTTCAATACTGCATATCCACTCTGGTTTTATAGCCAGCTGATGCCGCATTAAGAACCATGAGATTAATGCGTCGTAGTAGGTTTGCGGTCGTTCGCTGTAACCAAAAATACCGTGTTCAATACGCTGAACTAAGGCTTTCTGAACGTCCGGCGGGCAGCTAAAGTCAAAATCGGAAACCCACATCGGCAACAGTTCGGTGGCTTCTTCGCCAAAATAGCGCGTCATAAAATCCCATTTCAGCGATCCGGTATGGTGGCGATCAATTATTTTATTAAAGTCCATCTGGCTTCCCTTCCTGTTCTGTGGCCAGCATATTCGTTGCATTTTCTGCGGCTGGGGAGGTTTTCGCGATACCGATTCCGGTAAAGCCGAAAAATAAGGCAAAGAAGATAGCGGCATAGCACTGAACCGCCCAGGGCAGTAAATCCAGGGTGCTCACTCCCAGCGTCGTTGCCATATAGACCCCGGCAGAGGTCCAGGGTAATAAAGGCTCAATAACGGTGCCTGCATCTTCGATGGTTCGAGAAAGATTTTTGGTATCCAGCCCCATACGCCGGTAGGCATCTTTGAATAATTCAGCGGGTACCAGAAGAGCCAGTTTTCCATCGCTCGTTGCGCCAGTTACCAGAATAGTGGTGCCAATGGTGGCGGCGATGAGCTGACCGACGCTGTGAATAACCGTCAATAGGCGGTTGATAATAATGTTGAGCGCCCCCGTTAAGGTTAAAGCGCCGGCAAAGGAGAAAGCGCAAAATACTAGCAGAATGGTGCTCATCATAGAGAACATACCGCCACGGTTGAGCAGTCGCGGCACATCAGCAATGATGCCTTCGCTCCCCTGCGGGAACATGGAGATGTTGAAACCGTCAATAAAGGCATCCAGCCCCTGCTTAAGGCTAAGCCCCTGCATCACGACGCCGAGAATCAGGGCTAACACGCAGGCGCCCAGCATTAAAGGAATGACCGGTTTTTTGCGAACCGCTCCCCACAGAACAATGACGGGCGGTAAAATCAAAACGATATTAAAGCGGTACAGCGACTCCAGCGCATTGACAATATCGGTGACCCGCTGCGGCGTCGCGACCTCGCCCAGCATATTGCTGTGACCGGCGATAAGATATACCGCCGCGGCAAGCAGAAAGCTGGGGATTGTGGTCCATAGTAAGTGCTGAATATGCTCGAAGAGCGTGGTATCGGCGACAATGGCGGCGAAGTTGGTGGAGTCAGACAGCGGTGAAATTTTATCGCCGAAGTAAGCCCCGGATACCACCGCCCCGGCAGCCGCCGCCAGGGAGACGTCCAGCCCGGCCGCGACCCCCATCAGCGCCACCCCCACCGTTCCCGCCGATCCCCATGATGTTCCGGTACACACCGAGACGACGCTGGTCAAAAAGAATGCGGCAATAAGAATATACTCAGGACTGATTAATTTAAGCCCCCAATACACCATATAAGGAATGGTGCCGCTGAACATCCAGGTGCCAATTAAAGCGCCAACGCAGATGAGGATCATAATGACTGGCATCGCTTTCGCCAGTTTATCCACGACCGAACTAATGATCTCTTCCCACGTAAAGCCCTGCCATAAGGCTAATACGGCGGCTACGGCAGCGGAACAGAGCAGTAGCGGTTCGATTCGCAACCCCATGATGCCGTAGCCAATAATTAACAGCATTAGCATGGCTAAAATAGGGACGGTGGCCAGGCCAAATGAGAGCGTTTTTTTCTGCTTTTGAGAGGCATTCATAGCTAGAACTCCAGTCTGTAAGGTCGTTCAAGGGTAACTGCCCCCCCTTTTGCCTGACTGTGATCCTCCGTTCGCCTTCATGTAAGCGATTACATGAGACTATTAAATTTGAAGCCGATCACACTTGTGAGGCTTGACGATTTAATTACCGCTCCCGGGAGGAAGAACGGAATCGCGGACCACCAGTTCCGCTGCGAAGCTATTGACGCAGGGCTGCTGGGTGGCGCCTTTAAAGAGCTGGATCGCCAGCTGCGAAGCGCAACGCGCCATTCGCTCAACCGGGTAATGCATTGTTGTCAGCGCCGGATAGAGATAACGCGCCATCACCACATCATCGAACCCGACTATTGAAAGCTGCTGCGGTAGCGTAATGCCTTTCAGATGCAGGATACGCATGATGCCGGCCGCCATCACATCATTAAAGGTTACCGCCGCGGTAAAAGGGATCCCGCAGTTAAGAAGCTGATGCGCCGCGCGTTCGCCGCCTTCTTCGTTAAAAGGAACGCTTATCACCCAGCTCCTGTCCGGGGTAATGCCGTATTCCGCTAGCGCCTGACGATAGCCTTCCAGCCGCTCGCGGCGATCGATTATCGGTAAGTCGCTCGTCACGCAGGCAATACAGCGGTGCCCCTGCTCAAGTAAATGCAGCGTTGCCTTTTTTGAGGCCTCGCAGTTCTCCAGCCAGACGCAGCGATTGGCCATCCCGGCAATATAGCGATTTACCACCACCATCGCGGGGAAATGGGCGGCATAACGTAGCAACTCCTTTTCCGCCAATCTGCTCGCATGGACCACGATCGCCTCACAGCCCTGGTTGATTAGAAAATCCAGCCCGGCTTTTTCCATCCCTTCATCATGCCCGCCGCTGCATACCATCAAGCGGAATTGTTCCTGCCGTGAGACCTCCTCGACGCCGCGGGCGAGGCGAGCGAAAAAGGGATCGGCAAGGTTGCCGGTCAATAACCCGAGCATATCGCCGCTGCGTTTCGCCAGCGCCAGCGCCGCGGCATTGCGATGATAATTCAGTTCACGCATCGCTTTTTCAACACGCTCACGCGTTACCGGTTCAACCCAGGCAGTTTGATTAATAACGCGCGAAACCGTCGCGGTTGAAACCCCCGCAAGCTGTGCAACATCCTTTATTGTTGCCATTCCCCTTCCTTTTATGCTTTAGATTTAACTGAGATTCATAGTACCGTGGTGGTGATATTTTCTGTAGCGATCGCTGTCGTTTTATTTAAAACCGCAAAATCCCCCCTGGATCACTTTATCAATGTTAATAATAGCTTTAGTTTTAGCTTCATTGAGGTTTGCGCTCTTTTTGTAAAAGATCAACATAAAGAATTAACAAATAGAACATTCTAATCATATCATTCCCACAGCGTGTTATGCAGATATTATATTCTTTTCCATCAGGGACAATTTCTTACATATCTCCACGTATAATGATGTATCTGCCTTGTTGCCTGCTGTTCATTATAATGGTTTACATATGTTCATCTCCTGGTATTTCCCTCTGTCATGCCAGCCGCTATAACTACCGTCATTAAGGCGCCAACTTATCTTTGTAGGAGCGGATAATGAAAGTGCTCAGTAAAAGACAAATATCATTAATCAATCATTTAACGCAGGAAAGTGGCTGGCTGGCCACCTCCCGGGCGGCAAAAATGCTCAATATTTCAGTCAGTACGCTCAGACGAGATGTTGAAGCTATTAACCTTTATTTCACTGATAAAGGTCATTCTGTACTCAGTAAACCCGGTCTGGGCCTGAAGCTTGAGGCGAACGACGTTGTCCCCCTCCCCCTTATCTCCGGGGATGCGCAGGTTGTAAACATACTTAAAAACAAGCGGCTGGTGGGCATTGCGACCGATTTGCTGACGCATTCTCCCACGCCATTATCTATCAGCTTTTTAGCTGAGAAATACTTCATCAGTCGCTCTTCCATTGTGGAAGACCTAATTAAAATTGAAAAATGGCTAGAGTGTTTCTCCCTTAGAATGATAAAAAACCATACCGGTACGTTTATTGACGGTAATGACTATGACATCCGCATGGCGCTTAAGGAGATCATTACTCATAGCGTTTTATGTAACTATCACATGACCGATAGCAGAATCGATAGGTTCTCTCGCGTACAGCTTATCAAAGAATTTGGTAAAGACAACGTGGCCAACTGTATCAATTTGATTGCATTTATCGAGGATGAATTAACCTGCGCCATTAGCGAGCCCTACTATACCAATCTGTTTTCGCATTTACTGGTCACCATCAGACGTCTGGAGAAGAGAATCGTTTGCCCGGCTGATGAAGCTGCGCCAGTGCATGACAACAAGGAATGGCAGATTGCTGAAAAAGCTATCGCATGGCTTGAGCAGAAATATACGCTCAGGTTCCCGCAAATCGAGATTAATTATATTTATCAATATCTTGTTTCATCCGGTAAGCATCCCGTTCATGCCGTCCATCCTGACAGAGGAGTGCAGGACCAGGAAGCGTTACATTATGCCATTAAGTTAACCAGTCTACTTTCGCAGCTGCTTAAATGTGATTTAATCTCCGATCAGCCGCTCTTGAACGCTCTGGTTATGCATATTAAGCCGATGTTGAACCGTCTGGCTTTCCGCATCATTATTCATAACCCTTTGCTGGATGAGATTAAAAAAGAACTTTCTCCTGTATTTTTAGCGGTCAGAAACGCAACTATGCAAATCAATAATTACAGTAAACACGATCCCCCCTCTGAGGATGAAGTCGCCTATTTAACGGTATACATCCAGGCGGCAATCGAAAAGATTAAAGAAAATAAGAAAATCATCCTTGTCTGTTCAAGCGGAGTCGGTACATCTCAGCTCCTGTATAGCCGGATTACCAAAGCCTTCCCCGACTGGGAGATTATCGACATTGTTCCCGGCAGTCGATTAAAGGAAACGTTAGCTGAAAAAAAGTGCGACCTAATCATATCTACCATCCGAATAGAGGAAATGATGATCCCTGTTGCCTATGTTTCCGCACTATTTTCTGCGAAAGACATCATTCGGGTGACCGAAGCCTTATTCAGCAAACGCCAGACTCAGGAGAGTGAATATGTTAAATAAAATAGTAATCAGCGATCTGTTAAGTAAGGCCTGCGTTATTACTGAGATGCAGGCAAAAAGTAAAATCGACGTCATCGAGCAGTTGACTCAGGCGCTGTGCGATGAAGGCATCATTGATAATAAACAAGGTTTTATTAAAGATGTCCTGGCTCGTGAAGCCCTGGGATCGACTGGTTTTGAAAACCAAATAGCCATTCCTCATGGCAAATCCTGTTGGGTCAATGAAACAAGGATAGCCGTCGCAAAACTGAAGGATAATGTCGACTGGGAAACCATGGATAGTTCAGATGTTAAGCTGGTTATTCTTTTTGCGGTAAAAGAAGCCGACAGCGGAGCGGGACATATAAAAGTTCTCGCTCGTATATCTATCGCCCTGGGTGACGATGAGGTTGTTGAAAATCTAATTAATGCCAGTTCGCCAGAGGAACTCTACCGCTTAATTATTAACAATACCGGAGAGTAGTATCCTCACAAGGAGAATAATATGAAAATAATTGCCATTACCGCCTGTCCAACAGGCGTTGCACATACTTACCTTGCAGAAGCCAATCTTAAAAAGAACGCCCTTAAAAAAGGCATCCCTTTACTCGTTGAAACGCATGGCGCCGTAGACAGTGAATATATTTTTACCGAGGAGGATATTCAACAAGCAGATATTGTTTTAATTGCCGCGGATAAGGTCATCGATATCTCTCGTTTCCATAACAAAAATATAATCCGCGTCTCGGTGACTCGCGCCGCAAAGGATGCAGCAGGATTACTGGACGAGATTGTCACCGGTAAATTACAGCCACAACGACACCTGGCGGCAGACGATGCTCAGGAATCGCCGAAAAAAGATAAAGATAAATCACTGGTGTCTCAAATTTATATTCATCTTATCACCGGCGTTAACCTGATGATCCCGTTCGTCGTTGCCGGCGGTATTTTAATCGCGCTGAGCTTCTCATTTGGTATTACTGCGGCAACGCCGGGAGATGAAAATTTTAACCCGCTGGCGAAAATGCTCTCTGACATTGGCGGTGGTGCGGCCTTTGCGCTGATGCTACCCGTTCTCTCGCTCGGAATAAGTAAATCGATTAGCGGCAATATGGGGATAGTGTCGGGCGCGGTCGGCGGCATGATGGCCATTCAGACAGGGTCAGGTTTTTTGGGGGCTTTGCTGGCGGGTTTTCTGGCCGGATACGCCACGCTGCTCATCGTCAAATATATCAACCTTCCTAAATCGATAGCGGGCCTGAAGCCTATTTTAATCGTGCCATTGGTGAGCGTTTTTATTACCGGGGCGTTAATGGTGCTGGTGATTGGCGAACCGATTAAGTTTCTTCTCGACTCGCTGACAGCGTTCCTCGAAAACCTGGGCAATACCAACGCAGCAATTATGGGCCTTTTGATAGGCATGATGGTGGCGTTTGATATGGGCGGTCCCCTTAACAAGACTGTCTGTATGTTTGCAATTGGCTTGATGTCGACAGGGATCTACGAACCTATCGCGGCCTGTATGGCGGCAGGAATGGTACCGCCGTTGGGTATTGCACTCGCCACCACGCTGTTCGGGCGGAAATTCTCCCGTCAGGAGAGGGACACCGGCAAAGTCACCTATGTTCTCGGCCTGTCGTTTATCACTGAAGGCGCTATCCCTTATGCCGTAGCCGATCCGCTACGCGTTATTCCCGCTATCGTCGCCGGCTCCGGGCTGGCAGGCGCGCTCTCCATGGCTCTGGGATGTGCCTCCAGAGCCCCACACGGCGGCATATTCGTCATGTTTATTCCCAATGTGATCACCCACGTTGTGGGATATATCGTCGCCATCGCCGCCGGCGCGTTACTCACCGCGATTATTCTGCGTTTTATTAAAAAAGACAGCCCTGAAACTGTACAGGAGATGTAGTCATGCTTATGAATATGAAAGAGTTATTATCTGTAGCTCAGCAACATAAATTTGGTATTGGCGCTTTTAATATTGCTTCTGCCGAATTCGCCAGAGCGGTTATTGAGGTTGCAGAAAAGCTGCGTTCGCCGGTTATTCTTGAAATTCATCCTGATGAACATGATTTCACCGGCGATGATTTTATTTTCTATCTTCGTGAACTGGCTATCAAAGCAACGGTACCGGTCGTCATTCACCTGGATCATGGGCAGACTCTGGAGCAGGTTATGCGGGCGATTCGCACCGGCTATACCTCAGTGATGATTGATGCTTCAGCGCACCCGCTGGAAGACAATATCGCTATCACACGCCGCGTGACGGAAGTCGCTCATGCTGCAGGTGTTTCCGTTGAAGCTGAACTGGGTACCATCGGCGTGGCACAAGGCAGCGGCGAAGGCGGGCATGGCGAAATACTGTATACCGATCCGCAGCAGGCTGAGCAATTTGTCAACGAGACCGGGGTCGATACGCTGGCGGTCGCGATTGGTACATCGCATGGCTTATATCCTGCAGGAATGCAGCCAAAACTGGATATCGAAAGGCTGAAATCCATTAAACAGCGGTTAACCATCCCGCTGGTTCTTCATGGCGGATCGGGAAATAAGGATGAAGAAGTCGCCGAGTCTATCCAGCACGGGGTCGGAAAAATCAATATTTCCAGCGACATGAAAAAAGCATTCTTTGTTGCTCTGGAAGAAGAGCTGAAATCAGGCAGCCACGAACCTAACAGCTTATTTATCAGGCCAATGGAAGCCGCAAAAGCCGTTGTGGTTCACAAGATGCATTTGTTTTCATCTATCGGCAAGGCGGCGCTCTACGTCTGAGGTATGCGATGGGAGCAGAGGAAGTCGTGACCGACTCTGTTGCTGATGCCCTAAAACAGGGAATGAATCAGCGAAATGAAGCTCATCTCTCAGATGGGCACCCGTTGCAGTAAAACAGGCATAAAAAAACCCGCTTCGGCGGGTCTTTTTATGGGCTGGAACCTCAGAATATTCCAACACTACAAAGCAACAAGGGGTTACCTTTCGGTAACCCCTTGTTTTATTTGGCGGAAGCGTAGTCCGCCATGTTAGTGTCCGTCTAACTCTAGATAAATACTAATTTTTAAATATAAAACAATATGTTGTCATTATTTAGTGTTCGGTACTGTATTGCTAAACGGTCTAAAATCTGTCATTTTATGCACCACCTAATGCACCACGATGAAATCCTACTTATGCCAAAGAAAGCTAAAGAACTGTCTGCACTGGCTGTTTCTAAACTTAAGGCCGATGCAGAATATTACGTTGGTGGCGCTGATGGCCTATACCTTCGGATTATCGGACGCTCACGAGTGTGGGGCTTGCGTATTGTAATGGGAACCCGCATCAGTAAAGCAGGTAAAACAGTTCCCCGCCGCCTTAACATGGGGTTAGGCCCCTATCCCGAAATTTCGTTGTCAGAAGCGCGCGATAAGGCGCGTGAACTGCGTAAGCAGATCCGTAATGGCATTGATCCCCTTGCAGAAAAACACGCTCGAAAAGCGGCTCAAGAAGCTCTGGCACGTAAGCAAAAGACATTTCGTGAATGCGCTGAAGCCGTGATAGAAATCAAAAGTAGTGAGCTAAAGAATAAAAAGCATGTGGCGCAGTGGCGATCGACACTTGAAACCTATGCCTACCCGTTTATTGGGCAAAAAGTGATTGGTGAAATCACCAAAGTAGATCTTCTTGCAATACTGGAACCAATCTGGTTAACCAAGAATGAGACGGCTAGTCGTCTTCGTGGCCGTATTGAAGCCATCATCGATTACGCAAAGGCTAAAGAGTATTTTGAAGGTGATAACCCAGCAGCATGGAAAGGTATGTTGAAACCCCTTCTCCCCTTACCAAGCAAAGTACAAGCTCAGAAACATCATGCGTCATTACCTTATGAAGAAATCGGTTCTTTTATGTCTGAACTGCGCAAACGTAAAGGAATCTCAGCTCGTGCGTTGGAGTTTTCTATCCTGACGGCTTCTCGCTCTGGTGAAGTTCGTGGCGCAGAGTGGTCAGAGATCGATCTGAAAGGTAAAACATGGACTATTCCCGCCAGCCGTATGAAAGCAGCAAAAGAACATCGGGTTCCTCTATCTGATACTGTTGTTGCTCTGTTAAAAGATTTACCACGATTGAAAGATAACAATCATGTATTCCCTGCCCCTCGCGCTGAAACCCTTTCTGATATGTCGTTATTGGCTGTATTGAAACGAATGGGACATAGTGGCTTAACGCAGCATGGCTTCCGTTCTACTTTCCGTGAGTGGGCTGGTGAAGCAACGGACTATCAACGTGAGGTTATTGAACATGCGTTGGCGCACCAGTTGGCTGATAAGGCTGAAGCAGCGTATCAACGTGGGACGTTATGGCCTAAACGGGTGGCGTTGATGGATGATTGGACGGGGTATTGTTTTGCCAACAGCTAATCTACTTGTAAGCATTATCATCGATAACAGTGCTATAAATGCAATGGTAGTAGCTTACACACTCAAAAATGTGATAAAGCATAATTTCTTACTAAATCAGTTGGGTTAATGTAATAGATAGAAGATATTAATTTCAGAACACAGCTCAAGGAGAAATTATGCCCGGACTATTAGGCTACTGGAAACAACTTCCAACCAGAGAGGAATATATTAAAAAGCACAATCTAAGTAAAATATCCTGCTACAGTTGTGGTCATGAAAAATTCAGCGATGTTGGTTTGATACAAGTGTGGGATAATCACAGAAGAATTCTTTGTGCTAAATGTAAGACCACGCTGTTCAGAGAAGAAGATTAACTTCTTTTGACATGAGGCATGATAAGGGCTGTGCTGGTTAGGTTGCTCTTAATCGGCATCTTGAGGTTTATTGGAAGCAGTCCTACTCATTGCCCTGTAGATCGAAGCTCTAGTCTTTAAGTCAGAAGAATAAAGCGCTGTTCCATTATATTTATCACAAAGATAGCAATAAATTGCTAATGTCTCATCAATAGATGACATTGTCATCAATCTGATACGGAACCTTTCCTTTCGGATGTGGTGATTTTATGGCTGGATTAGGCTCGAGCAGATCAACTTTTATTGTTTCATAAGATATGCGAAGCTCTTCTAAAACCCATAGAACTCTCAGTGAACGGCTTTTAGGGTATGTATATATTTGCACTGTCCTATACCTCTGTTATTTTTTGGCTTTAGGCACTGGCAGTTCATCATACATTGCATCAAGTAATCCTGCTAAAAATTCTTTATCATCGACGTTATCCACCAACAGCATTTCTTTCGCCCCTTCATAAGGCAACTCATAAGAAATGACAGGCATATAAGCTATTGCAGAGCGGACCGGTTTGATAAGAAAACGATCATCATAGATACCGCCAACAATCTTTCCGCGATAGTAAATAATGAACTCCCCCATCATTGCGCGTGAAGTTATTTCTTCTAATGATGATAACTGTCCTAATATGAACTCCAGATATTTTTTTGTTGAGGCCATCTCCGTATCACCTGTCATGTCTTTATTAGTTCATAGTAAATCTACACTACTTCAAAAATCATTACAATATAATTTATACTGACATATTCTTATCACAATAGATAAAAAAATAAACCTTTTATATTTATTCGTATTTTTTGTCAACTAAAAGACAATCATGTTATAAACTTAGCATTGTCCCATAAATGAAACGATTATAATGAATGATGCTGTTTGGCTCCGTTGATTTACAAAAAGAAAAGAGCCATACAACCCTTTTCTGTATCAACGAAATAAATATATTTATTTAAATAGAAGTGAATACCAATGTGTTGTTCGTTGCGCTATTACAAGCCGCTGCTGTCACTGCTACATCAAGCATTCCGCCAGCAGATTTAACCACCTTCGTTCCAACCGTAGCAATATAAAAATTCCCTGCTGCTGCGGTTGCAATCTTCACACACTCCGCTGCAGGCACATTGCTGTAGGTAATGGTAAAAGAAGAGCCAGTCGCTGATGATGGTCCTGTAGCTGCAGCCGCCAGCGTGACATTCCCTTTGAATGCGTTAATGGGCTTTGCTGTATTACCTGTTCCACTCAACATATTGTCAGGGAAGATTTTTGCCTGAACAGCGACGGTGTTCGTTAGTCCGGTAAAACTGGATGCTGAAGTATAGAGTGCTTTCACGCCTGCCTGTATGGTAGCAATATTATTAGACTCCGCCTGCGCTCTTTGTGAAGCCTGAACCTTGGGATACACAATAAAAGCCGCAACCACTAACGCGGCAATAATCCCCAGAACAAGCAATAATTCAAGTAATGAGAAACCTTTTTTACTTTTTCTTTTTTTCAATAAAATCATCATCATCTCCTTTTTGTTTTAATGATAAAAAGAGATATAAACGATGAAGATAAATAAACAACCCTATTCAATGATATTATGTTAATTATCCCGACGAGTGGATTACATTAGAAAAGGCAAAGATTTCTCTTTGCCCTTCTGGAGACTTAAAAACAACATTTACTATCACTTCTTATCTATCATCACTTAATCATAAAAGACTAACATTTCTCATGAAAAGTGATAATAATGATAAAACAAAATAAAGATTAAACAATTATTGTGTGGAACAGAACGCATGAGTTGAAAGGAAAAAATATGTATTAATAAAAAGATCATTCAGCGTTCTGTTCTTTTATATAGATAACAGAGATTTATTAGATATCAACCCCTGTCATGAAATTTATTTAATCTTTTTATTTCTGTCTTCCATCCATTTGAGTAAGAAACCATCTCCCTGCTTTTATATATTTGATTCTTTCAATATCATTCAACTCAGACGCTGAAAGTAAAATCCCCATAACAAGTTCTTTATCCACTTCTTCAACACCACAATTCATAGCCTTAGCTACTTCCGCCCCAAGAATAATCTTGAGTCTTGTTTCAACTTTCTTTTGCTCTGATTTTTCCATTGACTTAAGGCGGTTAAGTTCAAGTTGAGCAAATGCCACTTTTTGCTTTAATGTTTTTTCTGTTCTTGATCTTTTACTTTCATTATCCATACTACCTCCTTCGATTGTTATATCTTATTTTAATTACCACAAAGATAAATAACGTCAAATTTACACCGTTTTGTCAGAGACAATGATTCTGATACGTTTCTTTATAAAATTGTGCAACGCATGTGATAGTATTCACTAACCAAAAACATCCGGCACTCTCCGCGTTACTTATTTTTGTATGTTTGTTATTTTATTTTCATCTGTTATTTTTTAAATCTGTTTTCTAACCTCAACCTGTGAATTGTGCAACACATAACACTTTCTGTTTTATTAGCTTTTTTCTTCAATTTTAGCGGCCCCGCCTTACGGCGGGAATAATTAATACTTCTTTTGCCCTTACGGGCCTTTTCTTTACTCTTTTTGTCCTACGGACGCGAAACCTACACCTTTAATCCAGTTTGTGCCACTTAATCCGGCGTATTGTTTTACAACATTCAATATATTTCGTATTAATTAATAAGGGGGGGGGGTTTACATTGGCTTATTTTTTTAAAGACAATGCCCACCTATACACTGCTACGCAGTGTGTGGGGTCTACCGACGGTTGCTGCCGCAGGCTAAAAGCAAAACCAAGGTCAACGTCAACCCCAAAGTTTTTCTGGCGAAAAACTAACAGCAGCACTTTTATTTGAGGTTAATTTGTTAATGGCGATTTTTCATCTGGATTTTAAAATTGTAAAACGAAGCGAAGGCATGACTTCCGTTGCGAAAGCTGCCTACCATGCCCGTACACGTATTACAGATGATCGCATTGGCGAAACATTTGATTTCAGCCACAGAACAGATCTACATGGTCATATTATATTAGCACCTGTTTCCGCACCTGCTCATATTGTTGAAAGCTCCTCAACACTCTGGAATGAAGTTGAAAGAGTCGAGCGTCAACAAAATGGTCAAACAGCCCGTTATTTTGATGTCGCTATCCCTGTAGAATTAAATAACGATGACAAGAGAAAATTAGTTGCCGAATACTGTCAGAAAAACTTTGTCGATAAGGGGATGATAGCTGATATCGCGTTCCATGATTTAGACGGTAAAAATCCCCATGCTCACGTCATGTTAACCCTGAAAACTATCACCACTGCTGGTTTCGGTAAAAAAGACAGAAGCTGGAATGATAAGAAGATGGTTGTTCAGTGGCGTGAGTCGTGGGCCACGATGTCGAACAGCTACCTTGAAGCTATTGGCAGTGAAGAACGTATCGATCACCGTTCACTCAGAACTCAATGTGCCTATGCCCTTACCCAAGCAGAAGAAGCATTCAGCCAAGAAGAGAAAGCCTTGTGGCTTGCCAAGGCAACCAAAACAAACCGTCCAGCAATGCAACGTGTTCATCGTGCCAAGTGGAATGATAAGGAAGCTCAGGAACAACGAGCTGCCGAACAAGCCCTACGCAATCAGCAAATAGAAGAGGCGAAGAAGGTCTACACCACTTTCAGTGAGCTACCACTGGAGATCGTGGTTGATATCAGAAGTTTTACGATTACACATCTTGCTGAACCACAAGAGATTGTTCTTCCAGACTACCCGGCAACAACAAAGCAGCAGCCTGTTATGACGACAGCAACCATAAGCAGAAGGCCAGCAGTAAAATCTTACCGTGATCCCAATAAGGTCAGTAGAGTTAGTGCTGCAGGGAAGAAATCCCCTGTTCTAGTTGTTCCCGAACCAAATAAATCCACTAAATTGAAAACCCCTTCTTCTCGAAACACCAGAGCGATGAACCGTGCTCCTACAAGTAATAGAAAGCAAGTTAAACCACGTCAGAATGGAATGTTTAAGCGTTTCACACTACTTGTGGTGGGCTTCTTCAAAGAGAGATTTGTATGGGCCAGAAGGAAACCCGATACCACTGATGCTGACCATGATAAGCGCATTGCCGAAAACTATGTCTTTGATGAGGTATTGGGTGTGTATGTTTCACGCTCAGAGTTTGAAAGACGCGCTAAGTTTAACAATGACCAAACATCACAAGAAGCAGGAGTCTATGCCAACGAATCAGATATTAACAAGACTGTTCATTTCCCAAATCGTTTTGAGCAAGAACAAACGGAGGTCAACAAACACATGGAATTTATACTGTCTATTGGTGGAAAACCTTCTATACCAAAGTTAAAACCAGCTAACAGAAAATCTAACATCAAATAGTAATGTTATCTCCACTATTAATTTTTAATCAAATGAATGTTACATAGGCTAAAAATGTGATATCCTATGAAATATGAATTTTCCATATGCTTGGTGAATGTTTTGGACAACAATATATATAATATCCTTTTCTTCATCTTTCTTTCAATAGTAATTCCATCCCTTTTATTCCTCGCATGGAAACAGCACCAAAAAACCAAAGAGATTCGTTCATATCTATTGAAAGAGGGATATAATATTATTTTCAACGGAGAAGGTAACTCATACCTCGCGTTTAATATTAGTAATGCGACATTTCGTGCAGGTAATTTAATTTCCAATAATTATTTTCAAGCATCAATTTCTTATATCCACGATTATAGATGGGAGTGGAAGGAGGTTGACGCAAAGAAAATAAACAATATATTTATTATTTACATTTCGGATATTGATTTCCCTTCTCAAAAACTATTTTATCACAATAATAAATCTTTAGCTGAAATAGACTGGGCAAAATTACAAGCTATTTTTCATCAACCATATGAAATAAAGAATGACGTCATGCTAGATAACAATGATACGCACTATGATTTTTTCATATCTCATGCAAATGAAGATAAAGATACTTTTGTCAGACCATTGGTAGACGAGTTAAATCGACTTGGTATAATTATTTGGTATGACGAACAGACACTTGAAGTCGGCGATAGCTTAAGAAGAAATATTGATTTAGGTCTAAGAAAAGCAAATTATGGCATAGTCATACTTTCTCATGACTTTCTAAACAAGAAATGGACACAGTACGAATTAGATAGTTTAATTAATCGTGCAGTGTATGATGATAATAAGATTATATTGCCAATCTGGCATAATATCAATGCTCAAGAGGTATCTAAATACAGCCATTATTTGGCGGATAAAATGGCACTACAAACTTCTCTATATAGCGTTAAGGAAATAGCAAGAGAGTTGGCTGAGATAGCATACAGGAGAAGATAAAACAATAAATCATAAGTGTTTAATATCTTCGATGCACAAAATCAAGCGTATTAACACATCTAAATAATATATTCGTTATGGAATGAGTGTTCCGTGCTCACTCCATATATTGTTTAGTATACGTTGAAATATTACAGACCTAACTTAGTATAAACAGATGCAGGGTATAGATAACTACCACTATTTGAACTTGAATAATAGTTAACACAGTAATTATCTAATGCATATTTAATAATTTTAGGTTGGAAGGAAACAGACACTGTATAATGCTCTGAATCTAAAAGCGGTTTAGGAATGAAGTTCTTATCGACTGTTCTATCTCCGTCTAAATTAGCTATTACAACAGGAAGGTTAAATTCTACGATAAGATCTATTTCATGGGCAAGAAACGATACTCCATCGCTACCTTTTCTCTTAGTATTACTACTTCCCAACAGTACTACTTGTTTAGCATTTTTCATCCTTTCGCGGAGGTTTCGCTTTATGGTTTCAGGCTTACTTGTATCCCTTGAAATAAAGAGATCATGAGCATCAAAAAAGTTAAAATCTATGTTTTCATTTGCTTTCCATGCTTCCATTAGACGATAAAGCTTTATATCTTCACTTGCAAAAGCTACATATGTCTTATTACGATAACTCATATAGTCCCCATGAAGCAGTCAATATTAGTAGCAACATGTTGAAAATACATTATATATCAGATAGTGTAAACATCATTTATAAGAAACCACTATCAACACATTTTATTTACATATAACTAACAAGATTGGTACAAAATGGCAAAAGTTAACTTTTTCGATAAGCGTATACTTAAAAAATTTTCAGACTACACATCAACTATAAGTACCATATTTTCACTTTTTTTGATTTTTGTAGACATTCCAACAGAAAACAAACTAACACTTGGCATTATATTTTTAATTATTTTGTTCTTGTTGTATTTCGGCATATGGTTTAAATCAAATAATCTTTCGGAAGTTAATTTAGATGTTGAGGGCAGTATTGTTACTGTAAAAGCAGGTGATTTATTCAGACAAGATGGATTCAAGGTCATTGCTTTTAATGAATATTTTGACACGCAAGTTGATGATGTTGTCATTTCTCATAACTCACTTAATGGATTATATATTGATAACTATTTAGCAGGGTCCGTATCTGATTTGAATCATCGTATTTCTAATCATCAGTTTGAAGAAGATGAACGGCTTGAGATCAACCATAAAAGAAAAGAGGGTAAAACACAAAAATATTCGCTAGGAACTATCTTTGTTAATAATGATTATCTATTAACTGCATTTTCAAAATTTGACGATAAAAATAGAGCTTTTCTTACAATGCCGGATTACTTAGCATTTTTAATAAATTTTTGGGACAAAGTTAATCGTATATATGCACAAAAAAGTGTCTCTGTTCCTATCTTTGGCTCTGGAATCACCAGAATAAAGGAACATAAAAATATTAGCGATGAGGATTTACTTAAAATAATGTTATGGACTTTTAGAATAAGTGAAATGAGGTTTAAATTTCCGGCAAAACTTACTATCGTTATCCACAAAGATAAGATAGATAAAATAAACTTATTGGATATAAAATCAGCGAGAAATGGTCTTTAGTTATATTTATAATGGGCGAACCATAAAACGTCGCCCATTATATAATTCTTTTCGCTTTTTACATCCTTCGCCTAAACACAACATTATCAGAGAAAATAGCCTTACCAGCGACAAATCCAACAACAGCGATTACTGGGAGGCTGATAGTAGCTCCTGCCATACCTGTAGACATGCCAATGAGAAAAGACATGCCAAAAGACAACAGGATGATCACGAAAGCATACCAGCCGGGAAAGGTGCCATATAACACCGTCGCTAAACAGCCTGTACAGACGTGAACCCCACGCTGACTCTCTTTGAAGCAAAACGGGCATTTGATGGTATTGTTTTCCATGATGGCGTCCTTAATTGGCTTTCCAGCCATTGCTGGTTTTAAAGAGATTCATTGCACCATCAACAGATTCATTCATCCCTTTAACGCCAACGAACGCCTTTTTGTCAATCCAGCCCGGAACGTCAACCAGCTTCCATGTATATGACACACGAACAACCTTCTGACCGCCGTTACTCGGTTCCGTCCATTCCTTGATCTCGTCAACAGCACGACGACCGACACAAGCACCGTCTGTTGTGCTCCAGACTTTAGCTTTTACTCCTTCGTCTGTTATCCCTAATACGTTCGAATCATAGCCCTGCTCAAAGACCATCATTCCCTGCTCAATAAAACCGTCGAGGATCACTGAATTCGTCCCTGTGCCAGTCGAATCAAGCCGTGGCTTAGCAAGACGGATGGGGAAACTGGTGTTGTTGTTATCCAGCGAGAAGCAGTATTTGGTCTGCCCGATCTTGGCATTGATCGCTTTCTCAAAATCGCCTTTTTCACCACATCCCGCCAGTGCCAGACTTGCGCCAGCAACGAGTAAAATCTTCTTCATTTTCCTATCTCCTTTGTGATAGCGAACAGCGCCGTCCTGCTAGCAGCGGATGAGTGCCATGCAAGGAGAGAACCGACTTTCGCGATCGATATCAGTAACTAACAAATTGATATAATTAAATTATTTTTTCTATTCGTCATATTGTTTCTATCGATCGATGACGATCGACTGATAGTTTTTATCTATCATAAATAATTTATCGATCTGTTATACCGATCAATTTTTATAACTACTCACCTTGCTGAACGAGTGCGTGTGGGATATGTGGAGAGGGAGTGAGTGGCGTCGTTCTGCACTACGGGTGATTTTTACTATCAAGATAAGCTACAATCTTGCTTTAGCAGCAGGTAGCAATATAAAGAAGATGATCTGTGATATTTCTGGAGAATGACCTTCCGCTGAGGAACGGCAAAATGATTGATTGGGTTTAACGACAATGATAGCATTTGCCATTATTTGGTATTAAATTGATCTGAGAGATAACAGATATAAGGATTCTCACATGGCTAATTCAGGAAAAGAATATGAAGAACTTGTCAGAGATATCCAACGTTCTTTAATTAATGCAGGAAATGTCCCTAGCCTTAAAAATATAAACATTGAGAAAAATAAAAAGATCAAAGACCGTTCAGGTATTGACAGAGAATTTGACATATATTGGGAGTTTGAAATCGGAGGCCATACCTATCGTTCAGTTATTGAGTGTAAGGACTATTCCTCCCGGGTGTCTATTGAAAAGATAGATGCTTTTATCAGCAAAACAAATGATATACCGGGTTTAAACTTAATTTATGCAACACGGACAGGATATCAGAGTGGCGCAAAGATAAAAGCAGAGCAACATAACATTCAACTGCTTGTTATCAGAGATCAGCAAGAACAAGACTGGACGGATGAAGATGGAACTCCATATTTAAAGACAATCAACTTTAATATACCATTCCAAATCCCTCCAAAAATATTCAGTTTCGAGTTAAATATTGATCAGGAATGGTTGAAATCACAAAATACCTATACAGCACAAATCATAGGAAATATTTTTAAAACTGAAAAGTCAGATTCCATTTTCATTTGTAATGTAAACAACAACGAGCGTTACAGTATTCATAATCTATCGAAACTACTTCACAAAAAAGATAATAACATGAAATACGGAGAAAACGCATATACTGAAGAAATTGAAAATGGTCATATTGAAAACGCAGACTCAAGCATTAAAATAAAAATTAAAGGTTATAGTTGTAAATATATGTACTACAGGCCAATAGCGAACATTTCCCAAGTCGATTTCTCTGAACAAATCAAGGCCATTGTAGAAGATTTCATAACAGGAAAGAAAAAATGGGTATTGAAAAATGGCATTGTAAAATAAATATTCCATCGTAATAAGATCTCTTAATACATTTATTATTTGCATAAAAATAAACTGTATCGAAAGTACAGTTTTAGTTGATTTTTAATGACTACTAAAAACCATTTAATTATGAATATTGCTCTGGAAGCTCCGCTATTTTGATACCACCAATACGTATAGGTAGCTCACCTTCTCGCTGGCACAGCTTCTTAATGGATTGCTACTCCTCAGCTTCTGTTTCCATGTGAGCAGTGGCCGAATCAAAAGCACCTTCAGCTACAACTATGGTAGGTTCTTTATCTATTCCATTATCAACCGATTCTGTTTCAGGTACCTCGGTCAGTTCTTCTTCCAGTCCGGCCAAACTCGCTTTCAGTTCATCAAGACTACTGGCGGCGTCTCTTGGCGCATAGAAGAACAGCCCACTGATGAAGATAGCTTCCATTACCTCACTGAAAGAAAACGAGGTATCGCCATAAACAAAGCAACTGTGCTTGGAACTCTTCACACCCGATACGTTTTTCTTCAGCAAACCGTCTTTCGATGAAGTCATCAATGTCTGTTTGCTATAGAGGATTACAGGCAGATTCTTTATCTCATGAACATCACCACTGATACTCCAGCGTTCTTTATCTCCTTTTATAAAGCCGGAAGCATCACAGCTACTTTCTATGTCAAACTCATCAGTCGGGAACCGCTCGCGATTAAAATAGGTCGAAAAATCCTCCCCTTCTTCCATATCCTGACGCTTGTAAGCGCGATAAACCGAGCTACGACGGTCAATCCCAATCCATTCAATATTCCCTGTCGTTGGCCCAGACGGTTTTCTAACCTCATCTATATAAGCACCAACATCTCTGTCCAGATAAGCTGCTAACAGTGCCTTCCACGGTTCTATTGCCAGAAAGATACTTGCCAGCGTTGTTCCTTCTTCAATCAGAACAGTATGGTGGAAGAAGCGAAGAAGAAAGAAGGGATCGGTATTGGCTATCGTGTTCTGGATGGATAGCAATGGAACCGCCGAGGTTTCATCGTAATCGGACTGAAACCGCAGTATTGCATCGGAACAAAAAATTAATTTACCTTCCATCGCTCATCGCCTCCTGACGCTATCAGACAACGCATTTTACCAGAACACTGCCACTTACCGCATTCGACTTTAACCTGACCCATGTTCGTTGATAGCTCTGGATATAGATTCAACCCAAAAGCATTGACCTTATGGATAACATCACAATATCTGAAACTGATAACTCAGATTATAACATCTGTGATTTTATAGTTTCTTCACTCATCTGTGTGAGTTCTGAAACCAAGCGAATATAAATATTTTTCAACCTATCTTTATCGCAACGACTTACAGACTCCGATAACAGATAATGGCTATAATTATTGACATAAATATCATTGTCATTTTCAAGAGTGAGTTTTATTCCATGTTCAGTATCTTCTACTTTGTTTACAATACAGATCATAAATGGTGTTTTCTCATAGGGATGAAAGAGTGTTATTATTTTAATATTTTTCATTTTATTTTTTACTTTTTTTATTACTATTTAATACAACATCGCGATCGTGAAAATCAAATTTATTTATGTTTTAACCATGATTTTCCCTCTTATTTTTAAACTACTTTTTGAAAAAATCTTTATCTCTGTGCTGACGCACGGCTACGCCCTGACGCTGACATTTTTATTTTATTCATCTCCTGTCTGTTAAATAAAAAGAAAAGCACTCGATCATTGTTTGATCTCTTTTCCTCATGATGCTGAATTTAGATCCTATGTTTAAACATAGTTTTTCCCTTTAGGCATATAGCATTTGCTCTTAAACGTATAGGAAAACTATATCCTTGGTAGCAGCACTTCGTGATTGTTGCGAACAATCACTCTGCTGAACAGGGCTTGCCCCTGTTAATATTGGATTTATCCAAAAAAGATCGCGTCGTAGACGCATATAAAGTTAAAGTAAAATTAATCAAGCAGTCCCGATAGTAGCAGCGGTTCGTGATTGTAGAAAACAATCACTTCGCTGTAATAACATAGTAGGAAAAATAACACAGATAACACCACTGGTGCCATTTTGATAAGGCACCAATCAACTAAAGAGAAGAACTATTTTCAATATTATATTCTTTAAAATGTCATCCAAAGCTTCGCTATTTGAATAATGAAGAAGAAAAATGCTCTCAAGTCAGCTATAGCTTAAAACAAAGTACGCACTCTCGGGAGTTAAAGTCCCGAATCCCGGTACTTAAGTTGATAACTATTCTCAAATAAAAATAATAAAGTGTTATTTGTATATATTCTGTAGCACTACAAGTTTTATACGTAAAAACATCAAGTGTTAGTTATTTTAAAAAATATAAACTTTAAGTATTGACTTGCACACAAAATATAGTATTTACTTAAATGTATAACTAAAAAAAATAAAGGAGTAAATACCATGATAGAAAATAAGATACAAACTGAAGTAAAGAAATCAAGAAGAGGTCTCCCACGTCATACTAAAAACCCATTTCTTAATGATACAAGTCTACATACAAAAACTGGCGTCAGACGTATTACTACAGGAAAAGATCGATTAGCATTAGTTAATGAGAGTACGGGAGAACAAGTTGGTAATGGTGGTTTCTTTCAGTCTATGGAAGTAGACAAGACACAGTTCGTGAAGCTTTATGTGGATGGCGTATCAGCTATTGAGGGTTTATCCTCATCCGGTAAGAAAGTATTCAAGATACTGTATCTTGCTATCAGAGATAATAAAGATACAGATACGATATTAATGTCATTCGATATTGTTGATCAAGATATCGTGAAAATATCAAGAACTACTTATTTCAAAGGTATGAAAGAACTTGCTGACAAGAAATTTATTGCTGAGACCATGATACAGAACTATTATTTTATTAATCCAGACTATATGTTTAATGGTGATCGTTTAACTTTCATGAAAACTTATTACTTGAAGGACAAAAATGCAAAAAACAAAAAGAAGATAGAAGGATAGAGGCAATAAAATTAATCGCCAAGGGAAAACACCGTAGTTTCAAGAAAGATGTTTACTCAAGCAGTTCCTATAGGAAAGGTAGCTCCATAAAGCCAAGGCATTTTCACAAAGTCTCACCCTATTATAAAAACTGTATGGGGTGATTAAAAAATGAAGCGAAATCGAATGAGAATACGTTTTTTATATACCAGTTTACAAACTCATATCTAGAGGATTTACTTTTTATCATTGCTGAAATATCAATCATATTATGTGTTGATCTACGTAGCTCTGATATATAGAGCACAAAATCAACATGTTCATAATGTGGATTCTCAACAAGGAAATTAAGTTCTGTCATTACATTTTCAGATTCATAAGGCATTATCGATTCATTAAGAATAACAAGTCCACCGACTGCTCTAGGAATATTTAAAGATTCCTTTGTTGCTCTAATTTGTCTATTGGCGGTGGCCACAAGATCTTTTATATTTCTATAAGCATAATCCATTATCTTTTTTCTGAAAGCATCTGACTCAGGGTGCTTTCGAATCAATTCCTCAATATGAACTCTACCGAACCAGCTCCTTTTGAGCCATTCATCGGTCTTGGCTAGCTCATTAAGTTTTTCATTTATTAAATCAGTTCTATCATTTGTTAGCAATTTTTTTTCTAAAATAACATCTTTATTGAACAACAAATAATCTGCCATTTTCGAGTTAGTACCATCATTTTTTTTGAAATCATCCTTTATATCGTCCAATACTATATTGTTTTTCCTAGATCTAATAAAATCAAGAAATCTTTCATCTATAGACGCCATTTTTCCTTCCTTAAGCGTGACTCAATCGCTAAACGTCAAAATCATACATCATTCAATCACTGCTTGGCAATATAATTAACGTCATAATGAATAGGAATGAGCATATAAAGATGCCTTATTTAAAACCAATAAGTAAACTATCCATACCAATTTGACACTTACACTACATCTCGTAATATAAATATATCCACCATTTTATTTATGAGGTATTCTTATGAGAGAAGTAAAAACAGACAACAGTGATTTAATCGAATACGTAAATACAGTCAAAGAACTAAAAAATCATATTTCGATAGAAGAATACAGAAATGAATATCGTAGGCTACGCTCTGATGATATTCCATTGATTAAGGCTCAGAAATTTAAGTCTGCACATACCGAACTTCGCAGACTTGAAAAAAAGAGAGAATCTCTTATTGAATACTTTATTGATGAGCTTAACCCAATAAGCAGTTCAAAAGCTAACACATCAGCGAAATCATCAGGTAATCTTGACCTGTTTAACGAACGTGTATTATATCGTAAAGTAATCTCAGAAAAGAGTGATGATGAAATAATTGCCTTAGTCATAAAACAGCGTACAGAAGCCGCTGTTGAGTTCCAGCGTTCCATAGAACAAAGTCTTGAGCAACTCTCTCATATCTCGTCAGAGTTCGAGCCATCAAGCCAAAAGCGCAGGAAAATGTCTCTTTGAAGAACCGCCCTATGTTATCCGTGTCAAATGAGATTTATTGTATTGCTTAAGCGACAATATTTACTATATTATTTACTGGTTGTTTTTTGACTATACAACAACACAGCATATATTATTTTTATTAATCGCCTTTTCTAAAACACCGGATGACATACTATGAGTGAAGCTCTCAAGGCACTGAACAATATTCGTACACTTCGCGCACATGCTCGTGAAACAGATCTGGCAACTCTGGAAGAGATGCTGGAAAAACTCTCTGCTGTCGTTGAAGATCGTCGTGAGGAAGAAAGTGCCGTCCGTAAAGAACAAGAAGAACGTCAGGCTAAGCTTGAAGCCTTCCGTCAGAAACTGTTAGAAGATGGTATTGACCCGGCTGAACTCCTTGCTACTGTTGGCTCATCTCAGCCTAAAGCCAAATCGACCCGCGCTCCTCGCCCTGCCAAATACAAATATACAGATGAAAACGGCAACGAGCAGACTTGGACGGGTCAGGGCCGTACTCCTAAAGCGATAGCTGCTGCTATTGAAGCAGGTAAGACACTGGAAGACTTTGCGCTCTGATCACAATAAAGCCGTCAATCTAATTTGGCGGCTTTACTTTCACTCGCATAAAATATATTATATTTAAATCAATTAAAAGGATTTAATATTATAACGCCATACTAAAATTATAATCTTTATGGTGCAATAAGATTCTTTTTAGAATAGAATATATAAACATCTATGCTGATGTGCCATTGTTAGGAATGATCATGAAACTTCCCCAACAGAGCATCATTAACAAATTTTCCGACCTATATATTAATCAAACCGTCGATGAGATTAGAGATCTATTAATTAATGGATTTGATGATTCACGAAAAACGATATTCTTATGTGGGAAAGATAAGTCCGACAAAAAAAGTCTTCGGTATAAATTTTCGACTTTTCTTTCTCAGGAAAAAGGAATCACTCTTACCTATCCAGAAGATTTGTTTGAAGACCTTCTCGAAGGACAGGGAAAAAATAGTCTACTATCCCTCGAAACACAACTCGCGAACTCTGTTGACCTGATAGTTCTTATACCTGAAAGCCCCGGTTCTTTCGCTGAGTTAGGCGCATTTTCTATGGATAAAGCCTTAGCAAAGAAAATGCTTGTTATGAGATTGGGGGAATATAAATCAGGAAAAAGCTTTATCAATCATGGACCTATAAGGCTTGTCCGAACGCATGGTGGTGAAATATTTGACATCCCGAAAAGCTTTGATGAAAAAAATCCAAAACATGTAAAAGCTGTTCTTGATAAAATTAAAGAAACGCTTCCAAATGGACGAAAGAAAAAAGAGCTAGATAATATATTATTATATTCGAAGCATGTCCTCCTTTTAATATATCTTTTTGATGATTTAAATTTACGCTCGGTATACAAAACCATGGAACTGATCATGGGGAGAAAGTTTGAAAGTAGAGATAATATTGCCTGTAAAGCTGCAACGCACTCTCTCATAAGGGCTGGGATGATTAACCAGCAAGAGGGATTATTTACTATAACTAAAACAGGTTATAATTCAATAATAAATAGTTTTCATTTGAAATCATCACTCGCTGAATTAAGAACAAAAATTATGAATAAACAATATGCTAGACACTGATTGCTATTCATCATAAAATCCCAACGTGCGCTAGTTTTTAAGCAGGTGGCTTTCTAGTTCGCTAGTGGTCACAGTGGATGGAGAGTCTCTCCGTTCCCGCAGTTCATCACAAAGATAGCGTGATGATCGAGTCCCCCAACTCCCGCCCGCCGTGATTTGGGGGACTCGTACATCCGCCTTACGGAAGGATGCTTCGCATCCATACCTTCACAGGTATGTCTGCTCATTTTCCTTCCCCGCTGTAGTCGTTAAAAACTAGCGCACAATTTTATCGCTTAGAAAATGCACTTCTACTATGATGAAATAAATATGAATGCTCATCAAGGAAAATACACTCAGCAACTATTATCCCTTCCGATCCTTGAGAATGTGGACGATTTATCACACGCCCTTAGGCTTCCGAAAGAAGTTATTTCAAAATTTAGCTTTAATAATGATAAATATTATCACCGTATAGAAATGAAAAAAAAATCCGGTGGTATTCGACACATAGAGAGTCCTTTAAAGGAGTTAAAAGCAATACAGCGATGGGTTCTAAGATATATTTTAGATAAATTGTCACCTTCAGTTTATGCAAAAGGCTTTGTAAGAAAAAAATCAATTATTGATAATGCTAAACCGCACGAGGGAAATCAATACATTTTAAATCTTGATTTGCAAGATTTTTTTACTAATGTCAAAGCATCGCATGTATATACTCTGTTTAAAAATATAGGATATAATAATAACATAGCTTTTATACTAACATCTTTTTGCGCTAAAGGGGGGTATTTACCTCAAGGTGCACCGACTTCACCCGCCTTATCTAACCTTGTTTGCTTAAGACTGGATCATCGTATATCTACATATTGTAAAAAACGGGCTTTAACATACACACGCTATGCAGATGATCTTTGCATATCAGGAAATAAAATACTAATTTTACAAAAAGCATCTTATTTAATAAAGGATATTATCTGCGATGAAGGATTCATCATTAACTCTAAAAAAGAAAAATTTCTAGGACCAAAGGTACGGCGAGAGGTTACAGGTTTAACCGTCACACCTAGAATCACTATAAGTAAAAAAGATTATTGCATTTATAGAAAAAGGATTTATGATTTAGTAAGAAATGAAATACCAAATAAGAATGAAATCATAGCAGGTGTATTATCTTTTGTCAGAAGCATTGACAAGGATAAAGGCAGAAAGCTTTCTGAGTTCTATCAGAAGCAAAATGCCATCATTATGAATGTTTAGCGAGTCTGTCCGTAATTCTGTCTAACTGCCCACCAGCTAAAGGTGATCGCTCAGGCGGTCACCGAGCTCGATAATATAATAGCTCATTCTCACCTGCCAGTTCTGGATCGGCATACTCCATTTTTTCAATGCATCCTTGATTGCCAGATAAATCACTTCCCGCATCGAGTTATTTTATGTTTCTTGATGACACCCCAGAATTCGCTGTTTTGTGATTCGATAGCATTCGGATGTAGATAACCTTAAACAGTTTTCACCTGCCTCATCAGATATTGAGTCATCAAATAAAAATGTATAAAATTTCTGTTTAAATTCATAATATGGATTAGTTAGGATCCCATCAGCCCTCTTTTAAATCCGACGTTTTATCAGCTCAGATAGGTATCCCTAACTCATTTATGCTCCAGCAACCTGACATGACTGTCCGCTTTCTCACCTCAGTTCTTGACCTAATAGCAAATTATCATTTAAGGATGAGATCTTCTGGTGAAACCCGGTCACGCCCCATTTTCTCAAGCAACTGTTGTAATCTCTTGGCCTTCAATTTCTGCGCTTTTTTCTCACCAATTTCCTGATAATATTCTTCCCGGCGCTCCGCAACGACTTGACGGAACTTCTTCAAAAGCTGTTCAAGTGTTTTGATGTCGGTAGTTGCGGCTTCTGATTGGATTTTTTTATACATATACATCACATGAAATTCATCAATCATTTTTAACTCCTTGTATAGAGTATGTTTTCACTATCATTATTAGCTTTCAAATCAGGTTTGTTATCAGCCCCATGAAGGGGCCAATCGATATCAGAACACATCAACATATTGATTCCGCCAGAACGGTATAATGCATTTTGGCTAATGCCTGCTTAACCTCTTTAAAATCCACTTCAGACAGTTTTCCAGCGGCGTTCTTTTTCCATGCTTTTTTCAGAAGATGCTTCTCAGCATTTCTCATCGCCAGATCGATTAGTTTACAGACAAACTCATGATCCATTACATGCGTCATAATCATATTACTGGTCGTTTTATCCTTTGAGTTAAAAAGCTCCGCATAGATATGCAACGACACAACATAAAAAATTTCAGTAGATTTATTCTTAAATGTATTCATTTTTATTTCCTCTTTAGTTTAATATTAAAATAGTAAAATGTTTATAGCACTATCAACGGTATACACACTTATAGATAATCCAAAGCCGACGAAGATGCTGTTTTACTTTCACATAGTTAACACTCCCGGAGATCCGTTCCGCTTTTTGTTCACCTTCAATCCCATAAAAACTGTTCTTTGTTTTATCGATAATATTTTCAATCACTTCGTTCATATCCTCCTTATTTTTCAGAAAATGGTAGGAATGCACTGACTGGTTTCGTAGTCGTTTATTCATATAATGGTTATACAAACATTCGGCTTCACTAATAAACTGCTCTGTCGTATTAAGTTCTATTTTCATATATCGCCCTTTTATTGTTTAAGATAATAAGAGTCCCTGAGCGAAAGATATCTATTCGCCCGGAAACGGTATTTATGTTTTATGCTGCGTTCTGACGTGAGTTTCGAATAGTAGTTTCAATCCATTCATCTATCTCACTTTCGACAAAAGCTACGCACCTTGGACCTATTTTTACCCTGTCTGGAAAGTTCCCTTCCTTAATACGCTCATATAAGGTAGTGCGACTGAATCCTACCCGATTAAGCACTTCAGGCACCCGAATAAATCGTTTAATGTTATTTTTCATTATCTATCCTCTATTGTTTAACGTAATCTCTATAAGATTTCGTTTTTCTCTATGTTGTTGCGACGAGAACAATAATAACGAATTCGCTTATGACGTTTTAGGGGCGTTCATAAAAGAGTTTTTTGAAAAATACGAAGGGAGGTGAACGGAAAAAGATTCGTTAAGGCTGGATGCGATCACGTTCGCTCACGGCGAACGTAACCCTTTTTACTTGGCTGATTTTTTCTTCTTCTTATCGTCCTCAACATGCTTATCAACCGGCGAGTCTTTTAAGTGATTGTTTTGCATGATGTAATCTTCAAGCGATTTTAGATAGCTTGCATCAGTCAGAAAAGCCATTGCCAGCGGGTAGTCCGTAGCCTTTAGCATTCCTTCGTCACGATCGTTGTCGCTGTCTTCGTGAAGCAGCGAAGAAATCAGCGAAAGCGGGATTTTGACGCCATTGTCCTCACCCCAGAAAATCAGGTCCATCATCGGGATAAGACGATATTCAATAATTTTTCTGAACGTGCTTTTGCCAAAACGATACTCCCGTTCCGCAGGAGCTTTCATCTTTAGCTGTCTCTTCCATTGCGGGATCAGCACTTTCAGATGTTCAATGATCTCTTCGGTTGATGCCTCTTCCAGATGAATATCGACAGTGATACGAGCAAGGTTTTTCAGCGATGTTTGTTTTAGATACTCTGACAGAAATTCGGATTCGCTTAACGCGGAAAGCTCAGGAGTGGCTTCGGTTAATGCCAGCGTTTTCGCATAAAATTGCGCGTGGCTTCGTGTCGTAGGGTTTACTGCGTAGGTTCTGGCAAGCTCATGTCCAAGGGTGGCAGTATCGCCACTGAAAAAGATCTCGCCTCGCAAAATTTTATTGCGGTAATCATCCAGTAGTAGTCTGTTGAAGGTTGGTATGGTATCCCGGCTCAACAACATCCTGTAGGCCAAGATACGCCGCTCAATCTCCACATAAAACTGTTGCAGGCTTAACTTCTCTATCGCCTCATAGCGTTCAACATCAAACCATGCTTCCAGTGCTTTCCTGATTTCACTTCTTTTCATCCGTCCTCCTGCAATCCATTACGCTCTCTTTAGCTGTTTTAACCGACAGAACAATCGGTTGTCCAGTAAACCATCAGCGCAATACGTTTGGGCTACAGGGTCCCATGCTGATATGTCGCTTTACCTGCTCGGAGTATGTTTGAGGACTTAGCGCTGGGAGGATTGTTCCCTGATTTCTTAACAGAGCACGGTTCGAAATGGATTTGCCCTCACCCGAAAGATGAGTATCAGAAAGGATTTTTAGTGAGAAAGGACGGATTTTAGATGTAAAAAAAGCCCGTATAAACGGGCTTTTTTTGTACCACTTTATGCACCATAAAATCAAAACCATACTTCAAGTTATTGATTTTATTACAAATTTGGCGGAAGCGTAGAGATTCGAACTCTAGAACCCTTTCGGGTCGCCGGTTTTCAAGACCGGTGCCTTCAACCGCTCGGCCACGCTTCCGGTATGGGGCGCACTATAAACACCTCTGTTGAGGCTGTAAAGCATCAATTTGTTCAATCGGCTTAAAAATAAGCAAAAACGTGTTATTCGTCTGAAACTCAGGCAGTTTGCGCAGAAATTCAGCGCAAACTGCCCGCGCCGACCTAATGTTTTTTGATGTACATATCTTTGGTGTAGTAATACCCCAGTTTATCCGGCGTAAAACCCCCGACCCATGGCTTCACCAGATGGGTACGCACATAGTGATAGACCGGAATAGCCGGGACATCCTGGCCTAGTAAATCCTCCGCCTGCTGGTAGAACTGACCCCGCGCCGCGGTATCAGACGCTTTTGCCGCATTGCGCAACGCCTCATCGTAGGCTGGATTACTGTACTGAGTGGTATTTTCACTATCGCCGGTACGGAAGGTATTGAGAAAAGTCGCGGCATCGTCATAGTCGGCAATCCACGCGTAGCGCACGGCGTCAAAATTATGCGTGTGCATGGTGTCGAGCATGGTCTTCCACTCCTGATTTTGCAGCTTCGCCTCGACGCCAAGATTCTTTTTCCACATTGAGCTGGCGGCGATGGCAATTCGCTGGTGCGATTCCGAAGTGTTATAGAGCAAATTAAATACCAGCGGATGGGTCTCGTTATACCCGGCCTCGCTCAACAGTTTTTTCGCCTCGGCGATACGTTTATCGCGCGACCAGCTGGCATATTCGGGATTGTGCAGCTTCACCCCACCGATATCAGGCTGGCTGACAAGCCAGGCAGGACGCTGCCCCTGCCCCAGTACCTTCTCCGCGATAATCTCTTTATCGAGGGCCATATTCAGCGCCCGCCGTACGCGCGGGTCATTAAACGGCGGCCGGGTCGTATTGAACTGGTAATAGTAGGTCGCCAGCTGCGGCGAAACATTCAGCTGTTCGCCCAGAGTTTTTTTAAGCTGGGCGAACTGGTTAATCGGCACGGTATAGACGATGTCGATCTCCCCCGCTTTGTAGCGGTTGATATCGGCGGCTTCAGAGCTTATCGGCAGATAGGTCACCTTATTGATGACGGTATGCGCGTTATCCCAGTAACGCGGATTGCGCTCTGCGACGATACGCTCGTTCACCACCCACTGCGACAGCTTGTAGGGCCCGCTGGTTACCATATGTTCCGGTTTGGTCCACTTGTCGCCGTAGCGCGAAATGAGGACTTTATCGAGCGGAACCAGAGACGGGTGCGCCAGCATGGCCAAAAACGCCGCATTCGGCTGGGTTAAGGTCACCTCAAAGGTCGCATCATCAACCGCTCTGACGCCCAGCGTCTCGGGCGCTTTTTGACCCCGTGCTATCTCCGCACCGTTGACGATATGCATATTGCCGGGATAACTCGCGTAAGGGGACGCCGTGAGCGGCGACACCAGACGCTGCCAGCTCCAGACGATATCCTGCGCCGTAATCGCCGTCCCATCAGACCAGGTCGCACCTGGACGCAGGTGGAAGGTCCAGACGGTGTTATCTTTATTCTCCCACTTCTCCGCCAGCCGGGGCTGAATGTCGCCTGCTGGCGAAACGCTGACCAGCCCTTCGAAAAGATCGCTAATGATATTGTTTTCAACGTCGCTTTCGACTTTATGCGGATCCAGCGACGACGGCTCGCTGCCGTTATTTCTGACCAGCTCCTGCTTCTCTGCCAGCACCGTTCCCGGCGGCACCTGCGCGGCCAGCGCCGGGAGAGTGATTGAGAACAGACCGACAGCCAGCAGTACCCGCGTGATGTGATTATATTTTTGTGATTTCATATCCCTTGCCTTTGTTACGCTTCGTTTGTACCCTCTCCAGAGTTAGTCGCAGAATGGCTATAACGCAATATTTTTCAGTTAGTTATCAGATTTCGATCTGGCCACAGAAAGCAAATGAATAAAAATTCCACTTATTCGTCTTTTACTGGAATAAAATGCTGAATCCAGCCCGTTTACTTTGAGTAAAGATGGGTAAAAGCATTAGGGCTTCGGCCTCGTTTTTTTTATGCTTCATTATTAATTACATCTGTCATAAGAGAGTGACTCATGGATCGTATAATTACATCGTCGCGTGACCGTTCATCGCTGCTTAGCACGCATAAAGTTCTGCGGAACACCTATTTTTTGCTTAGCCTGACGCTGGCATTTTCCGCCATTACGGCGACGGCCAGCACGGTACTGATGCTGCCTTCGCCGGGTCTGATTCTGACGCTGGTCGGCATGTATGGCCTGATGTTCCTGACCTATAAAACGGCAGATAAACCTACCGGCATTATTTCCGCGTTTGCCTTTACCGGCTTCCTTGGCTATATCCTGGGGCCGATGCTCAATGCCTACCTGTCTGCGGGCATGGGCGATCTGATTGGCCTGGCGCTGGGCGGAACCGCGCTGGTGTTTTTCTGCTGCTCGGCCTACGTGCTGACGACCCGTAAAGATATGTCCTTCCTCGGCGGCATGCTGATGGCGGGCGTGGTTGTGGTGCTTATCGGTATGGTTGCCAATATTTTCCTGCAGCTGCCGGCTCTGCATCTGGCGATCAGCGCGGTGTTTATCCTGATTTCTTCAGGCGCCATCCTGTTTGAGACCAGCAACATCATCCGCGGCGGTGAAACCAACTACATCCGCGCGACCGTAAGCCTGTACGTCTCGCTGTACAACATCTTCGTCAGCCTGCTGAGCATCCTTGGCTTCGCCAGCAGAGACTAATCCTCTCCCCGGCTCAACTCAGGCCCCGCTTATGCGGGGCCTTATTTTTTGCTACACTGCCGCCATTTTCAGCGGTATGTGAAGAATCATGTTTATCTTTGAAGGCAACGAAATAGAGACCGATAGCGAAGGCTATCTGAAGGATACGACCCTGTGGAGCGAGGCGATGGCGACCGTTATTGCTGAACAGGAGGGCATCGCCCTGTCCGTTGAACACTGGGAAGTCGTGCGCTTCGTGCGCGATTTTTATCTGGAATTCAACACCTCACCGGCAATACGCATGCTGGTGAAAGCCATGGCGAACAAGTTCGGCGAAGAGAAAGGCAACAGCCGCTATCTTTACCGCCTGTTTCCGAAAGGCCCGGCTAAGCAGGCGACAAAAATCGCCGGTCTGCCTAAACCGGTAAAGTGTATCTAATACAAAATGGCGAATTTCTGCCACTCTCTGGTGGGTTGATGCGGCTCGGTCAGAACCCTGTCCACCCGCGCGCTGCGCGGCCCACCGGCTTTCAGCCAGGCGATAAGTTTCTCCACCTGCTCCGGCTCTCCGCAGGCAAGCACCTCCACGCCGCCGTCGTCTAGGTTGCGCGCGTATCCCGTTAGCCCAAGCTGTAGCGCCTCGCGCTGGGTAGAATAGCGAAATCCGACGCCCTGAACGGAACCGTATACCCACGCCATCGTGCAAACCGTTGCCATGCTTTCTCTCCTTTCCGGACATTGACTCAATGACAGAGGATAGCAAATTCTTTCAGCGTACATGCTTTGGTAATAACCCATAGTGCTGACGAAAACGGGCGGTAAAGCGCGAGCCTGACAGATAGCCGCTGCTTTGCGCAATGTCGCCAATGGGCCGCGACGTCGACTGTAATTGCCCCAGCGCGTAGGCCATCCGCACCTCTTCCACGATCTGGCGAAAGCTCCGGGACTCCTGCTGCAAACGGCGACGCAGCGTCGATTCGCCAAGAAACAGCATTTTTGCGACTTTCGCCACGCTCCACGCTTCGGCAGGCGACAGCATAATAATCTGCCTGACCTGACCGGTTAAGTCGTCGCGCCGTTCGTTAAGCAGCGGTCCGGCGTATCCGGCCTGATACAACGCCAGCAGCAACCCCATCGCCTGATGATGCTGTAACTCCGCCGAAAGCCCTTCCCGCACCGCCTGCAGAACGCTCTGCCACATAAACGACAGTTCCGGCGCCAGCGGCGCGCAAAGCGAAGTCAAACGACCGACCTGCGGTTCGCTCATATAGCGATGCTTAAAATCAGCCAACAGCTCGGGCGTTAGTGACAGCAGATCGGAGCAAAACAGCCCGTTTTCCGGCTGATTTATGACCTCCAGTTCCACCTCGGCGGGCAAAATGATCAGCTGCTGCGGCGTTGCCAGCATCTCGCTGGCTCCCTGCACAATGACCTTACTGCCGCGGTTTACCAGGCAGATCGCGGGCGAGAACAGCGTGACGCGGTGCAGTTTGCATAGACGGCGGGTGGTAATTTCCGCCGCCGTTAGCGCATTATGGTGAAAATTGATATTCCGCATCATGCCGCCCTTTTTGTTATCTTACGGCCAGCGCCGTTAACTGCGCGCTGGCGATGGCGTGGCTGTGTAACATAAATCCGACTAACGCCCCGCTGGCCGCGCTATCAATGGGCAGCGTCGGGGTATCAAGCGCCCAGACCGTAAAGCGGTAGCGATGAGGTTTATCTCCGGCCGGCGGGCACGCGCCGCCAAAACCCGCATAGCCAAAGTCATTGCGCCCCTGTACCGCCCCGGCAGGCAGTTTAGCGTTATTTTTGTCTCCGGCGCCAGCGGCTAAACTTGTCACCTGTTGGGCAATATTCACCACCGTCCAGTGCCACCAGCCGCTCCCGGTCGGCGCATCCGGGTCATAAGCGGTCACCGCGAAACTACGGGTACCCGCCGGGGCATTTTGCCAGGCGATCTGCGGTGATACATTGCCGCCGGTGCAGCCAAAGCCGCCAAACCAGTGATTCTGCGCCAGAGACCCGCCATCGCGCATATCTACGCTGCTGACGCTAAACGCTGCGGCATTCGCCGTTCCGCTCATAATAACCATTATTGCGACAGCCCATTTCAATCCTGTTTTCATCGTATTTTCCTCCGTCGGTTGAGGAAATACTGTAAGATCGCGGCGAGATTTTTATTGTGCCAAAGCGCCTGCATTTTGTGCCGAAACGCTCACCTGCCGATAGCGGTGGAATGGTGCTTGCCACAGCCACTTGTGCTAATCTACGCGCCGTTTTTTAGTGCCGATATTCCCGTTGCTTAAAGGTAGCTCCATGACAGACTCCATTTTCCCCCGCTTAGTGTTAACCAAAGGACGCGAGAAATCCCTGCTGCGTCGCCATCCGTGGATTTTCTCCGGCGCCGTCGCCCGGATGGAAGGTAAAGCCCGTTCAGGTGAAACCATCGATATTGTGGATTCACAGGGAAAATGGCTGGCCCGCGGCGCCTATTCGCCTTCGTCGCAGATCCGCGCCCGCGTCTGGAGCTTCGATCGCACTGAAGCCATTGATAACGCCTTTTTCGAGCGTCGCCTGCAGCAGGCGCACACCTGGCGCGAGTGGCTGGCGGCCCGCGACGGGCTCGATAGCTACCGCCTGATTGCCGGAGAATCCGACGGCCTGCCGGGCGTTACCATCGATCGTTTTGGCGACTTTTTTGTGCTGCAGCTGCTGAGCGCCGGCGCTGAATATCAGCGCGCGTCAATTGTCAGCGCGCTGCAAACGCTGTTCCCGAACTGCGCCATCTACGATCGTAGCGATGTCGCGGTACGTAAAAAAGAGGGCCTGGAGCTGGCGCAGGGGCCGGTGGTCGGTGAACTGCCGCCTGCCCTGCTGCCGATTACCGAGCACGGTATGCAGCTGCTGGTCGACATTCAGGGCGGCCACAAAACCGGCTATTACCTTGACCAGCGCGACAGCCGCCTGGCGACGCGTCGCTATGTTGCGGATAAACGTGTGCTGAACTGCTTCTCCTATACCGGCGGTTTTGCCATCTCTGCGCTGATGGGCGGCTGCCGTCAGGTTGTCAGCGTCGATACGTCGCAGGAAGCGCTGGACGTCGCCAGACAGAACGTTGAGCTGAATAAGCTGGATTTATCGAAAGCGGAATTCGTCCGTGACGATGTGTTCAAGCTGCTGCGTAAATATCGCGATTCAGGCGAAAAGTTTGATGTCATCGTGATGGACCCGCCAAAGTTTGTCGAAAACAAAAGCCAGCTGATGGGCGCCTGCCGCGGCTATAAAGATATCAATATGCTGGCGATCCAGCTCCTGAACCCCGGCGGCATTCTGTTGACCTTCTCCTGCTCCGGCCTGATGACCACCGATTTATTTCAGAAAATCATCGCCGATGCCGCCCTGGATGCCGGACGTGATGTACAATTTATAGAACAGTTCCGTCAGGCTGCCGATCACCCGGTGATTGCAACCTATCCGGAAGGGCTGTATCTGAAAGGGTTTGCTTGTCGCATTATGTAACTTGAAAATGGAGAATCGGCCCGCATATAGCAGGTAATCATGTAACCCGGGAGGTGCTTATGATAGCCAGCAAATTCGGTATCGGCCAACAAGTTCGCCACACGCTTCTGGGCTACCTGGGCGTAATCGTCGATGTCGATCCAGAATATTCGCTCACGGAGCCGGAAGTAGACGAAATCGCCGCTAACGACGATTTGCGTCTTGCGCCCTGGTATCACGTGGTGATGGAAGATGACGATGGCCAGCCGATTCACACTTATCTTGCAGAAGCGCAGCTGAGCAGCGAGCCCAGCGACGAGCATCCGGAGCAACCGTCTCTGGACGAGCTGGCGAGAACCATACGCCAGCAGCTGCAGGCGCCGCGATTGCGCAACTAATCTAAAACCCGCGCTGCGGGTTTTTTATTACCCTCTCTTTTTGCAGTCGCTGCCAGCGCCTGGCATAACTGGTTATTGAACCGTCCGTCACGCTGCTGTTTTTCACTCCAGCGGGTATTAGCCAGCTTCATCTCACGTGAAATGCCCTCGCTATTAAGCGCAAGCTGTTGAAAAAACGGTGCTAGCATCGCCCCACCCGGTAAAACCTGAATTTTAAACACCGGGCTACCGTCGATGTAGCGATACGCCAGCGCGTGGTCCGGCAATATGGTGGCGGCAAACGACTGCTGCGCGTAGCTGGCCCAAAAGCTTGCCGCGCCGTAGCCGCGCGAGAAATAATTTTCGCAAACGGGCGGGGCGGCTAACGGCAAGATGCTTTGCTCCGCGGGCCTGAATGCATTTTCCATCCAGCGCGCCATGCCTTCCAGATACCATTTCTGTTTAAAAACCGCGTAGCCGTACTGATACAAATGGAACAATTCATGGGCGGGCGTAACGTTGCGCGCCGGCCGCCGGGCCGCATTGAGGACAATTTTTAAACCGCAGGGGAGCGTCGCGCCATCGCTCATGGTCTCCGCCGCCACGCGGTCAAAGGCCAGGCCGTGACCTTTGGGAAGCGTCAGCAGGTAGATATTAATTTGTCGGGCCTGGGTATAAATTTTCTGCTGCAGCGGCGGGCGTAGACCCAGCAGCGAGGTGTAAAGATATTTTGCAGCCTGGAGCTGGCTCGCGATGTCTTTCACGACATCCGGCACGCCATCGCCGGTACTATCCTGCGGATATTGCAGGGCGTCCTTACCCTGCAGGCTGTAATAAATATGAAACTCATCGACAACGTGCGCTTTTTCCAGATGATGATTGTGCAGCAGCGATCCTGGCACGCAGCGGGCAACCTGCACCACGTCACGGGCCAGCAGCGGCGCACAGCCGCCGCAGGCCAGCAGCAGCGCGACGACTCGCCTCATGGCCTCTCCTGCGGCGAGCGCAGGGGAAACGGACACGGACGGTTACCCAACGCTTGCCGCCTGTGGACTCTTGCTGGCCAGGCCGATATCCGCCTTCGCCTGCGCTGCCATCAGCCGCTCGCTGGCCTGCAGCCACGCCGCCCAGTGTTCGGCGATGGCGCTGGCATAATAGCGTTGAGCGTTGCGCAGCGCGGCCTGCCGCATACTTTGCTGTAGCGTTTTGTCCGCGATAACCTTGATCAACGCCGCCGCCAGAGCTTCTTCATCGCCGCAGGGAACCAGCATCCCCGCTTGCCTGTCCTGCAGGATGTCGCGCGGACCGTATTTGATAGCAAAGCTAATCAGCGGGGTACCGTAGGCCATCGCCTCCACGGCGGAAATAGACTGCCCTTCCTGAGTCGAACAAAGCACGGTACAGCAGGCCGTTTTATGCGCCTGGGCGATGTCGGACGTGAAGCCATTGATATGGATCGCCTGCGCCAGCCCCCACTCCGCCACCTGCGCGCTCAGGCTGCGCCGCAGCGGCCCTACGCCATAAGTGTGCAGCTGCGCATCGGGGATAACCGCCAGCACTTTACGAAAGGCGCTCAGCAGTAAGGCGTGCTGCTTCTCCTCCGAGTAACGCGCGAGGTAGATAACCGTTTGTGACGGCACTTTCTGCGGGTTCGCCGGAATATTGCCGTTATCGAGATGGTTGGGGATCACCGCCATCTGCGTAGCCGGGAATCCCTCCTGCTGCAAATCCTGCCACTGCTCATCGGTGAGGATAATCAACTGGTCGACGAGATCCGGCTGCTCCAGGAGGTGTCGATATGAGCTTTTCAGCGCGCCGTTAGAGAGCTGATGATGGGAGTGAATAATGGCGCTTAATGAGCAGGCCATACGCTGAGCTGGCCGTGAACAGACGAAGTTTTTCCACGTTTTATTTTTATCCACGATAAAGTGCCAACGCCCTTTCCCCGCCAGCATGGTTTCCAGCATCCACGAAAAAAAGTCCTCCTCCAGAGTAAAGCGTTTGACGTCGCCCCCGGCGAGGGCAATTTCCAGAGCGCTGAGCCGCAGGTTGCCTTTCTTCTCATCAAAGCTTTTACGCAGCAGAATATTGCCGGCGCTATCGATATAATCTTCGATAATTTTCCCCTGCGGGCGTAGCAGGAAGTTCTGTTTTCCCACCGGCAGGTCCGCGTCGGGATTGACGACATGCCTGAGTTCAATACTCCCCACCAGCGGCTCCAGCGTCGCAATCGCGTTCATCTCCAGGCAGTCGCTTAACCACTGGTAAAGGTTATAAACCGGTACCTCTTTGGGCAGCGCCCCCCGCGCCTTCAGCGCCTTGACCACCGTGGGTAATTCGGGATTCCACGCCGCGGTAATCAGCCAGGGTACGGCGCGCAGATGTTCGGTGAACAGCTTCGCCCGACGCATGGCGGCCACCTCGATACCGTTACCGACATCGCGTAGCGTCTCCAGCAGAAAAACGGGCGTCGCATCAATCGACGACGGCGCGTTGTCCTGCTGGAGCGACGGCTTTTTTGCCGCTAAGTGGTATTTCTGATAGGCGATAAAGCCGGAGAGATAGTGTTCGACGTCATCGATACGTACGCGGTAGCTGTGGTGGCGTATAAAGAAGCTGTTAACGATCCGCGCGGGATTTTTAAAGAACATCGCCAGCTCGGGCCAGAAGAAGCCGTTCAGCAAATAGCGGGCGCGGGTTTCCAGCGCCTGCCAGAATTTTTGCTGGTCAAAATCATCCAGCAGGTGGCGGTGCTCGGGCGAGGCGCCCAGCCGGGTGACCATTTCCGACGCCGCCATCATTAGCTCCAGCAGCGTGGGATAGGTCGTCACACGATGCAGTACGAAATCAAGATGATCGCGCACATTATTGAGACCAAAACGAAAGTACTTCTCCTCCGGGCGGAAGCGGGTTAATTCATTTACGCAGTAGCTCAGCCAGTGGTCGTGATGCTGCCAGTGTTTGTTTTGAATGAAATAGGCGAAGGCTTTTTCCACCACGTCCAGCCACAACGGCTCTTTGGTCAGGCCGTACAGGCGCATCAAGGCAAACGCCGCTTCGCCATCGTAGTAGATAATGCGGAATTTGGCCTTCAACGACAGATCGTGGCTATTTAATACATGAACAAATTGGCCGCTTTGCGGATCCTGCATCCAGGCAATACCGGTCGCCAGCTGCGCCATCAGCGGCAGATACTGCCGGTCTCCGGTCGTTTCGGTATATTTTACCAGCGCCAGGATGCTGACGGCATTACCGCCAAGCTTGATCTCCTCGCCAACGTCGCAGAGGAACGCTGCCTCGCGCCCATCATCCAACGTCCGCACCTCAATCAGCGTGCTTACCAGATACGCAATCGCCCGGTCTATGGCCTGGCGAACCGACGGCTGGCGCGTCGCTTCCCAGCCTTCGATCAGCGAATAGGTCGAGCTGGCGTGGCGCAGCGCGTTATAGGAACGGACCGGGCGATCGAAACAGGGGAACCAGCCATAATGATACAGCCCGTCTTTCCTGACCTGACGGGCCAGATAATCGCTGCCTTTTTTAATCACCTCAGCCAGGCACGCTTCCTGCCAGTTTTCCCCAATGGCGCGATAGCCGGAGCCCCTCCCGGCATGTTCAATGACTTTTACGCCAAAGCGATCGCAGAAGACCGCCTGGGTTTTAAAACGCCACAGAGGCTGCTGCGGATCCTCCGGCCAGCGAAGCGTCTGCTTAAACCGCCGCTGGCCGTAGTTTTGCAAATTAACGCTATTCGGCGCGACGACGCCATTGTCGCCGTCGTAGAGCAGCGCGTTGCCGGCGATTTCCTGCTCTAGCATCGCACAGCTAAACTGCGGGTCAAACGCGAGTCCAAAGCGAAAATAGTTGCGCTTGGTGACCCTGAATTTCTCATTGAGGGAGTGCCAGCTGAGCTTTTCCACGCTGTCCACAACGTCGATACGCAGCCACTGCGGTTCATTGGCCTGCTTTTTACGCCACTCCTGCAGCGCTCTGGCCCCCGCCAGCCAGGCGAGATCGAAGCTGGTTCCGCTGGCGATATGCATATGCGCCCGCTCTTTGCCATCGCTGACGCTAAAGAAGATCACCCATGCCGGATAGTCAGAGGGCAACACGGTGGATTTCAATTTTTTGGCCTGAAAGCAAGCTTGTTGCAGTAAGTCACTTAGCGCCATCTTTCCCTCTCCATTTATTCAACAATGCGTTGGATGTTTAAAAATTATTATCAGAGACTGCAAACAAACTCGTTTTAGAGATTGCGCCACATTATTGTCGGGTGGCGTATGACGCCTTATCCGACCTGTCATTCCCGTATACCGCGCCGGGGTATCAGCCCCGGCACATCTCCCGGACCGCAAACGGCGGAGCACCCGTAGCCGACAAGATGTTCGCACTTTGATTAGCGCTCCCGTAATGCTTCTTTGGCCCGATTAAATGGTTTTACCAGATAATCCATAACCGTTTTTTCACCAGTCTTAATATCAACGGTAGCGATCATCCCCGGGCCAATTAAAAAGCGCTTGCCGCTCTTATTCTCCAGGTAATCATTATCAGTACGGATAAATACCCGGTAGTAGTAAATATCGGGTTTAGCTTCATCCTGAGTGGTATCCGGCGATATGGTTTCCACCACGCCGTTAAGTGCGCCATAGATGGCATAATCATAGGCGGTGATTTTGACCAGCGCCTGCTGGTCGGGATGGATAAAAGCAATATCGCGAGGGGAGATCCGCGCTTCGATTAATAAACGGCCGTCTACAGGCACGATTTCCATCAATTCGCCATTGGGCGCAATAACCCCACCAATAGTATTGACCTTAATATTTTTAACAATTCCCTGTACCGGCGAGCGGACGGTTAAACGCGTCACCGAATCGGCGCGCCCTTTAATCACTTCCGCCAGGCTGGCCACATCGGCATTGGCTTTTGACAGCTGTTCACGCGCGTCAACAAAATAACGCGTATTGAGATCGATTTTTTTAAAACTAATATCCGCGACCTGCTGACGAAGACGCAGCACTTCGACGTTGCTCGCCGCCCCGGTTTTCGCCAGTTTTTCAGTAATGGCCAGTTCGCTATTGACCAGCTTTAACGACTCATCCAGCTGACGCGTCGATTTGCTCAGTTGCTCCTTGCGGCTATGGTAAAGGCGGGTCTCCTCCGCCAACAGCGCGGGCCAGGCTTTCAGGGTGTCGGGAAACACCAGCGGCTGATTGTTGACCTCAGCAGTTAAGCGAATGCTCGCCGCCAGAGAGGCGCGATACTTCGCCTGGCTTTCCCCCACGTTAGATTCGCTGCGGGTGGGGTCGAGGCGCGCCACGACCTGTCCGGCTTGCACTTTGCTGCCCTCCTGCACGTTCAGCTCGGTTAAGATGCCGCCATCGAGGGTCTGAATCACCTGCTCCCGGGAGCTGGGGATCACTTTTCCGGTGCCCGTAGAGACTTCATCCAGCACGGCGAACCAGGCCCAGACAGCGCCCACCAGCAGCATACCGGCCAGCAGCAGTATCAGCCGCCGCGATTTTACGATCTTCGCTTCGTCTTGTTCGTTATCCGGCAGCAGCGCCACCGGGTCATGATCCGCCATCAGGGGAAGCTTATTCATATATTCACCACCTGGCCGCGGGCTTTCTCTTGTTCAAAGACGGTGGCTTTAGGTTTATCCAGCGCCAGCTGTCCATCCTGGATGACCAGAATCCGGTCAACGATATTGAGCACCGCCGCTTTATGCGTGGCGATAATCATCGTTCGCTCGCCGGCCCACAGCGCCAGCTGTTCCACAAAGGCCTTTTCCGTTCGCTCGTCGAAATAAGAGGTCGGTTCATCAAGCAGGACGATGTTCGGATCGCGCAGCAGGGTTCTGGCCAGCAGCAGCGACTGGCGCTGGCCGCCTGAAAGCCCCACCCCGCCTTCCATGACAATATGTTCGAGGCCGAGGGGCAGTTTGCGTACAAACTCCAGAGCGCCGCACAGGGTAAGCACCGAGAAGATTTCATCATCCGTCGCCGCTGGCCGCCCAAGGATTAAATTCTCGCGCAGGGTGCCGTGAAACAGCCGCGCCTCCTGGGTGAGCAAAGTGGCGTTGCGGCGAATATCCGCAAGGTCGATCTGCGGCAGGCTTAAATCATCCAGCCGCAGTTCGCCGGCGACCAGCTCGACGTTGCCCATCATCGCCTGCAATAGGGTCGATTTACCGGCGCCGATTCGCCCAAGGATGGCGATTCTCTCACCGGCTTTAATCGATAGCTGGTTAATTCGCAGCGGAATCGCGGCGTCGTTAAGGCCGTAGCGGAATTCCGCCTGGCGGAACTCATAGTTACCGTGCAGCACGGCGCGGTGAACCCGGGGTTCGTCCTGGCCGCCTTCGACCGGTAGCGCCATCAGATTATCGAGGCTGGCCTTCGCCGTTTTCACCTGCTGCCAGCGAGCAAGCACGCCGCACAGCGCGGTCATCGGCGCGACCATGCGGGTTGAAAGCATCGATGCCGCCACCATGGCTCCGGTGGTGATGTCGCCATTAATCACCAGCGGCGCGCCGACCACCACTACCGTGGCGTACAGCAGGTTTTGTACCGACATTCCCCAGCTGACCAGGCCGTGAGTGAGCCTGCGCGTTCTGACCCCCGACTCGGCGGTAATCGCAATATAGCTATTCCACTGATGCAAAAAGCGGCTTTCCGCCTGCATCATTTTGATGTCCTGCAAACCCTGAATACTTTCCACCAGAATGGCGTTTCGTAAGGTATTTTCGTGCTGATTTTTGTTGGCCAGCGCCGCGAGCTTGCGCTGCAATAGCAGGCCAGGCAGGATCATCAGAACCGTCGCCACCGGCGCTATCCAGCTTAGCCACGGCGAGACGATAAACAGCACCACCTGGAACAGCAAAAAGAACGGTAAATCCGCCACGATGGTCATCATGGTTGAGGTCATCATTTCGCGCACCTGCTCCAGCTCGCGGATTTGCGAAATAAAGCTCCCCGTTGAGCGCGGCACTGCGCTGTTTTTCAGGCGCAGCGCGTGGCCGAAAACCCGGTCCGAGACGCGAATATCCCCACGTTTGCCGAGCAGATCCGTGACGTGTCCGCGCATAATTTTCAGCGCAAAAGCAAATACCGCCGCCAGCAATACGCCGCTGAACAGGACATAAAGAGTGGGATAAGACTGGGCCGGGATCACCCGATCGTATACCTGCATCGAAAACAGAATCCCGCTCAGCGCCAGAACGTTAATGGCGAACGAAGCCAGCATGACGTGCATATAGGGGCGAAGATCTTTCAGCACAATTTTACGCAGCCAGTCCGGCTGAAAGCGGGTCAGATAGCTTTCTGTGCGAATATCCCTTTCCGGAGACGACGGGCGAAAAGCAACGGTGTTGTCAATTTCCGGCAATAGGGTTTCCAGCGGGCAGTAGCTGAGCAGCGACAGCTCCTTCACGAACCGCACCCCGACGGCATTATTGACGTCAAAGCTTTCAACTATCGCCACCTGGCCATCGCGCAGCTGGATAACGAGCGGTAGCCGCCAGGCCGACATTTTCTGATCGGTGGCGGATAAAAACTGACAGTTTAATCCGGCGTGGCGCGCCAGGTGCCGGAGCGCTTCGGGCAGGGTTTTCTGCGTCGCCCATTCGGCAGCCGCATGTAGCGTTCCGGGAGAAAAACTTTGTCGATAGTGGTTGGCAATAAAGGCAATCGCATTCGACCAATCGGACAAGTGCGGTATTCCGGCACGTTCATCTTGTGGGGTCATGGGCGGATCTCCACGCCCTGGATATTTTGATTTTCCAGCGCGAACACCGTGCGCATCTTGCCGGTGCTGAACAGGCAGTCCAGCTCCAGCGAGCGCAGTTGTGATTCCGTCAGGACCTGGCTAAATCTGGCCTGGTAAATTTCCTGATCGACGTTGAGCAGATCCAGCAGCGGCCGTGAACCGAGCTGGAGATACTGATCCTGGTACAGCGCCCGGGTTTGCTCGCCCAGTTGCTGCTGTCGTTTCTGAATCCCCAGCGACTGGGCAAGATTGACCGCTTCATCGCGAGAGGCGTTCAGCTTCTGGCTGGCGTCCAGCTGGGCGGTTTTGATCGCCGCATTCGCCGCCGCCAGACTTTGTTGGGCGGCGTCGCGGGAGGCGGTCATCGCCCCGCCCTGGTAGATAGGCATTTGCACTTTTACCCAAGCGGAATATTGCGTTTTATTCAGCACCGCGCTGTTGGCGTAGTTATCGTTAAGATAATGGGTCACCTCCGGTTCGAGGGAAATCGTCGGCAGCATTTGCGCGTTGGCGTTATCCAGCTGCGCCTGCGCCTGACCGGCCTGGGCCAGCGCCGCCAGTACCGCTGGAACGGAACGGTAATCGATTTTGGATACCGCGCAGGCGGCATCCATTCCCTGCGGGACATCATCCGTTACCGTCGCGATTCCGCCGATGCCGATATAGGTCGCGAGCGTGGCTTTCCAGCGTTCAAGGGCCGCCTGATATTGCAGGAGCGTGGATTGCGCGCCTTCCACGCGGGTATCGGTCTGCACAACGTCCGATAATGAAGATGCCCCCGCATCGTTGCGCTGGCGAATAAGATCGCCGATCTGCTGTAGCGAGTTAACCTGCGCTTTGGCGATTTCAACCAGCTTTTGATAGCCCTGCACCTGGACTACCGCCGCGGCGGTATCGTGAGCGACCTGATCGATATTCAGCATCACGGTGGCCTGCTGCTGAGCCACGCCGGAGTCTGCTGCTCTCACCGAACTGGACACTTTGCCGAAGTCGTAAAGCATTTGCGACACTGAGACGACCAGCGATGGCGTATATCCGGCATCAGAATAAGTGTTTGTATAACCATTATTCATACCCGCACTTATTTGCGGGTAATATTTTGCTTTGGCCACATCAACTTTTTGCGCCATCTCCTGAAGCTTACTGACCTCCTGCGTAATAGAGGGATGCCAGTTCACCGCGTTTTTTACCGCCTTTTTAATATCCAGCGGACTGGATATTCGGGTTTGACTGTTAATAATCTCGTCGTTATACCCGGCGACCTGCTGATTATCGGTTAAACGCTGGCTGCTAATATCATTCGGTAGCAAATATGAATTTTCCGCATGAGCTGAAAGCGACGGATTTAACGTGATTAATAGAGCTGTATAGCCACAGGTTATGACATTCCTTTTTTGTATAAATAGACGCATCAAATTTACCCTTCAGAAAACACGCACTGAAAAAACGGATATAATAATTTCCGCATCATTATTTTTATTAAATGATAGTCGGCGATCTCCCGCTTCACTGACCTGATTGATTCCTCCGCGATAAAATAGTCTGGACGGCGCTTCCCTGTGCCGTCATCGATTTAAGCTAGTTAATTGGAGTTATTGGTATCAAGCAGCTCGTTGAGCGAATTGATATGCACCCCTTCCAGCGTGATTAAGGTTGTCGATTGATGGCCGCCTGCGCCACCGTCGCGGTCGATAGATACCACCGTATTACTGCCCACGTAGCTCAAGGTGACATAATTGCCCAGGCTACTGCTGTTACCATCCCAGCCGACCAGCAGCGCCGATACGTCGATATGATCCCCTTGCGCAACCGAGAAGTCCTTCCAGGTATCGCTTCCGTTGCCGCCGGTATTATCATCGGCCAGCAGGTTGTAGATTACCGTGTCGGCCCCGATGCCCAGGGTGAAGGTATCGTCGTAAGCGGTACTGTGGATGTCGTCGCCGTTTACGCTGCCGGTAATCTGCGGATGCAGATCGATAGTCAGCGTCGCCGCGGAAGAAGCGCCATTGCTGTCGTTCACCGAGTAGGCAAAGACTTCCTTATGCGTGATGGTCGACACATCCATTCCTGCCTTCAGACTGTAGGTGTAAGAACCATTATTCGCCATCGTCAGGGTGCCATAGTCACCGTAAATTGTGACGCTGGTTGCGCTTACGTTACTCCCGTTGCTGGTCGTGATACTGCCATTGCTGTGGAAAGTCCAGGTTTCCGCAGCGCCGCTGGAAGTGTGTCCGGAGACGCTGTAAGACGAGTACAGTACGCCATGGAAATCTTCCGTACCGCCTGAGTTATTTCCGTTCTGTATATTTCCACTGACGTTGGTTCCCGCTACCGTGTAGTGCGTCGCGGTGTCAATGGTCGTCCCGGTTATCGAAGCCCCGACGGTATAATTCGGTGCCGGCGTTAAGAAAGTATCAAGAGTGGCGGTCGCCTTAGACACCAGAACCATCTCGTAGTTACCTTCGCTCAATGCCACATTCATCAGCGTTAACGTATCCGCAGCATTTGTTGTGGTGCCGATAACGGTGGTCAAGCTCTCTGTCGGCGTGCCCTGCCATACCAGAACCTTACTGCCATCGCTGAGCACGTGATAAATGCTGACCGTGCTGTCTATTTTGACGGTATTGACCACCGAGCCACTCGCGGTGTAGTTCACTTTCACCGAGAGCGTATCCATTTCGCGATCGGCCCCAACGCTGAAGTTGATGGTCCTGGTTGCTGATACGCCTCCCGTGGTTGATTTACCGCTTGTATTCAGCCCCGCAGTGTCAATCGCCGGAACATTCACCGTTGCCAGCGCCGTTGCTACGTTCAGCGTGACCTGGTCATTGACCGCCAGCGAAGCCGGGCTATCGATATCGATCGTCAGCGTGGTGCTCGCCGTGTGGCCGAGGCTGTCAGTAATGGTGTAAGTAAAGACTTCCGATTGACCGACGCTATTCACTCCGCCATAAGGCTGATAGGTATAGCTACCGTCGCTGTGGATGGTCAACGATCCCCATGCGCCCTCTATCGTCGTTCCGCTGCCGCTGACCTCCTTAGGTTCAGCGCCGTTAACCGAGGTGGCGGTGACGCTGGTCACCTTAATATTGACCCCTGTATCCGCTACGTCGCCTGCACCATCGCTTTGCAGCACGTTGCCCGTCAGGCTGTCGGTGTGATAGCCCTCAGAATCGGTGACCGAGACGTTGACAAAGGTCCCTAGGTTCAGGTCCAGCAGGGCCCCCAGCAGGCCTCCGGTATTCGGTGATGAGACCACCGCCGTATACGATCCTGAAGGTAACATCGAGGACCAGCCGCCTCCGCTATAGCCGAGGCTGAGCCCGATGCCGTTAACGTTAATGTTGACGGCGTTTGTCAGGACCTGCACGACTTCTCCGGTAGCCTTATCGATGATAGAGAGATCCGCCGTGAAGGACGATGCGCCGCCCAACAGGCTCAGCAGCGTCGTCAGTGCCGCGCCCAGACTCAGTCCGGTGCTCCCTGAGACCGTCAGCAGCACTTTTTCGTTCGCGCCGGCGGCCACATCAAAGTCAAAGCTATTACCGTTAAGTAACCCAACATTGACGTTACCGAGTAACGAGACGCCGACGAGCTGCCCGACGGTACCGCTTTCTCCGTTGAGAGTATCGAACGTCGCGGTCAGATCCGTTTCCTGAGCATCCGGATTGGCCTGCGCCGGTTCGATATTGCCGCCGATATTAATCGTCAGGTTCGTCGTCGATGTATTACCCGCTTCATCGGTAATGGTATAGCTAAAGACATCCGATTTACCGATAGCGGCCCCGCCTTTGGTCAACTGGTAACTATAGCTGCCATCAGAGTGAATCGTCAGCACCCCATAAGCTCCGGTGATATCGACGCCAGCGCTGGTCACATTGACCGGGGTCGATCCGTCGACGGAATCCGATACCGCACTGGTGACCGAGATGCCCTGACCGCTATCCTGCATATCGCCGCTGGCGGTTGTATCCAGCACGTTACCTTCAATGGCGCCGACGCTGTAGCCAACCGAATCCGTTACATCCACGTTGACGAAGCTTGCCACCTGGGCCGCTGCCAGCGCGTTGATTAACGATACCAGGGTGCCGTTACTTTCCGGCGCAGAGATAACCATGGTGTAGTCGCCGGCCGGCAGATTGGCGAAGGAGACCGTGCCGTTATAGGAGAGCCCGCCAAGCAGGCTCGCCGAGATAGAGACGCTGTTTTCCGCTATCGCCACAACTTCACCGGTGACCGTATTCACCACCGACAGATCGGCCTTCAGGGTATTTCCTGCCCCCAGCAGATTGACGATAGTGGTCAGCAATCCGCTCGCCGTCAGCAGCGAGTTGCCGTTCACCGATACCGTCATATCCTCCACGGTGCCGGATCCCACGCTAAAGCGCAGATTATTGCCCGCCAGCAGCGAGACATCGACGGTGCTGAGCAAGGTCAGGCCAACCAGTTGACCGCTGGTACCGCTGACGTTGTTCAGGTTACCTTCCAGCGCGACAACGTCCGGGCTGTTGCTATCGGGGTTGGCCTCAATATCGCTGTCAGAGTCGGAATCGCTGTCGGAATCCGAGTCGCTGTCAGAGTCCGAATCGCTGTCCGAATCCGAATCGCTGTCAGAGTCCGAGTCGCTGTCAGAGTCCGAGTCGCTGTCGCTATCCGAGTCACTGTCGGAGTCGCTGTCCGAATCCGAATCGCTGTCAGAGTCCGAGTCGCTGTCGGAGTCCGAATCACTGTCCGAATCCGAGTCGCTGTCAGAGTCGGAATCGCTGTCAGAGTCCGAATCACTGTCAGAGTCGGAATCGCTGTCAGAGTCCGAATCACTGTCAGAGTCCGAATCGCTGTCCGAATCCGAATCGCTGTCGGAATCCGAGTCACTGTCAGAGTCAGAATCGCTGTCGGAATCCGAATCACTGTCCGAATCCGAATCACTGTCCGAATCCGAATCACTGTCCGAATCCGAATCGCTGTCGGAATCCGAATCGCTGTCAGAGTCCGAGTCGCTGTCGGAGTCCGAATCACTGTCCGAATCCGAATCGCTGTCCGAATCCGAGTCGCTGTCGGAATCCGAATCACTGTCAGAGTCAGAATCACTGTCAGAGTCCGAATCGCTGTCAGAGTCCGAATCGCTGTCCGAATCCGAATCGCTGTCCGAATCCGAATCGCTGTCGGAGTCGGAGTCGCTGTCAGAGTCCGAGTCGCTGTCCGAATCCGAGTCGCTGTCCGAATCCGAATCGCTGTCGGAGTCAGAATCGCTGTCAGAGTCCGAGTCGCTGTCGCTATCCGAGTCACTGTCGGAATCGGAGTCGCTGTCAGAGTCCGAGTCGCTGTCGCTATCCGAGTCACTGTCGGAATCGGAGTCGCTGTCAGAATCCGAGTCACTGTCGGAATCGGAGTCGCTGTCGGAGTCCGAATCACTGTCAGAATCCGAATCACTGTCAGAGTCCGAGTCGCTGTCGGAATCCGAGTCACTGTCAGAGTCCGAGTCGCTGTCAGAGTCCGAGTCGCTGTCGCTATCCGAGTCACTGTCAGAGTCCGAGTCGCTGTCGGAGTCGGAATCGCTGTCCGAATCCGAATCGCTGTCGGAATCGGAGTCGCTGTCAGAATCGGAGTCCGAGTCGCTGTCGGAGTCGGAGTCGGAGTCAGAGTCAGAATCGCTGTCGCTATCCGAATCGCTGTCAGAGTCAGAATCGCTGTCGGAATCCGAATCGCTGTCAGAGTCCGAGTCCGAGTCGCTGTCAGAATCCGAGTCACTGTCGGAGTCGGAGTCACTGTCGGAATCCGAATCGCTGTCAGAGTCCGAGTCGCTGTCAGAGTCCGAGTCGCTGTCAGAATCCGAGTCACTGTCGGAGTCGGAATCGCTGTCGGAGTCCGAGTCACTGTCGGAGTCGGAGTCGCTGTCAGAGTCCGAGTCGCTGTCCGA
>NZ_JAIFJY010000020.1:0-99940 GCF_051835185.1 Klebsiella sp. K5-306 | reverse complement strand
TCTCTGCCGGTATTCATCGCTGAATCCCGCTGACCCGGCGGGCTGTAAGCCGTTGTTCCGTGTCAGTGGGAGCGCATTATAGGGAGTAATTACGAAGTGACAAGGGGAAATTTCAAAAAACTTTTCATTCGCTCAACTTTCCATCATCGGGGTGATTTAACGCGCTATTTGCTGGTCATTTGCGCAATTTCCCGCGCAAATCTGCCTACCTGCTGCCAGTCGGTATAGACCACTTCTTTACTGACATCGGTCTCGCCGTCGGTCATCTTCATAATAAGACGGATCATAAAGCGATCGTACCAGCGATAGCGTGGATAGCGGAGCGCACCGGCAAACACTGCGCAATGCTGGGGCTGCCAGGGCGAGTTGAGCAGAAACTTGCGCGTGTAGCTATTAGTTTGCGGCGTTCGTTTTTCTGGCTTACGCGCCACGAGGTTGACCGAGAAAAAAGCCCCCGGCAGCGCCTGTAGCGATTGAAGATGCGTTTTTACAAACCGTTCCAGCGCTGGATGAAAATGACCGTAGCGGATTGATGCGCCTATCACAACGCGATCGTATAAAGGCCACTCCACCTCGTTAGTGCGGTTGAGATCAACCGTGTCCGAATCGATCCCCTGCTCTTTTAGTTCAGAGGCCAAAAACGAGGCGATCTCGCGCGTCTGTCCGTCGCGGGTGGAAAAGAGAATCAAAGTTTTCACAGGCACTCCTGTTATTCGCGCCAGAAAGTCGGAGTAAATAGCACCAGTAAGGTGAACACTTCCAGACGACCAAACAGCATATTAGCAATCAAGATCCATTTCGCGACAGGGTTCATCGTGGCAAAGTTATCCGCCACTACGCCCAGTCCCGGTCCAAGGTTGTTCAGCGTGGCGACGACTGAAGCAAAGGCCGAGAAATCATCCACGCCGGTAGCAATTATCGCCAGCATACTGATGATAAACACCAGCGCATACGCGGAGAAGAATCCCCAGACGGCTTCGAGGATACGCTCCGGCAGTGCACGGTTTCCCAGTTTAATACTGTAGACCGCATTAGGGTGTACCAGACGTTTAAGCTCGCGGTTGCCTTGCTTAAAAAGCAGCAGGATACGAATAACCTTTAGTCCACCGCCGGTGGACCCGGCGCAGCCGCCGATGAAAGCCGAACATAGCAAGAGCACCGGCAAAAATAGCGGCCAGCGCGCAATACTGTCTGTCGTGAAGCCCGCCGTTGTCGCCATCGACACCACCTGGAAAAACGCCTGGTTGACCGTCATTAACGCCGAGCTATAGACGTCATGCAGCCACAGTACAAGGGTGCATACCACCACCAGCGTAAACTGCACGCCGATAAACATACGGAATTCAGGGTCTCGCCAGTACACTTTCAGGCTGCGCCCGCTCAGTAATGAAAAGTGCAGGCCGTAGTTACAGCCAGAAATCAGCAGGAAAACCGCAATAATGGAGTTAATTGTTGGGCTATTAAAGTAACCCACGCTGGCATCATGGGTGGAGAACCCGCCAATCGCGATAGTAGAGAAGCTATGGCCGATGGCGTCAAATGCCGGCATCCCGGCAAACCACAGCGCCAACGCGCAGGCCACCGTCAGCAGGACATAAATAAGCCACAGCGTTTTTGCCGTCTCTGCAATCCGCGGCCGCATTTTGTTATCTTTCAGCGGTCCGGGCATTTCGGCCCGATACAGCTGCATCCCCCCGACGCCCAGTATCGGCAGTATCGCTACCGCCAGAACGATGATCCCCATCCCGCCAAACCACTGCAGCATCTGCCGGTAGAAAAGAATAGCATGGGGTAACGAATCGAGCCCCACCAGCGTGGTTGCCCCCGTCGTTGTCAGACCGGAGAAAGATTCAAAGAATGCATCCGTCACCGTCAGGTTCGGCTGCTCCGCAAAGATAAACGGCAATGCCCCCACGCTACCCAGCACGGTCCAGAAGAGAACCACAATCAGAAATCCTTCCCGGGATTTCAGTTCTCCCTTCTCACGACGATTAGGCCACCACAGCAGCGAACCGATGGCCAGGGCAACGAAAAAGGTCTGGGTAAACGCTCGCCCCGCACCATCGCGATATATCAGAGCTATTAATCCCGGAAGGATCATCGTCCCCGAAAACAAAATGACCAACAGTCCAACGATTCGGGTTATCGCGCGAAAATGCATCTCTGGCGCTTCCTTTGATATGCAAAAAAATCAGGTGGGGATTATTCGTCAATCTTCAGTAATTGCAACGAACCGCGACTAAAATCAGCCAGCTTTGCTGAAAATAGCGCCACTTCAGCCTGGGGAAGCGCCACGCGCAGCTGAACAGACGCCTGATATTCGCTTTCGACAATTTTTCCTGAGAACTGAGCCAACAGCGTTTCAATCCCGGCCAACTGCCCGTATTCACACTGCAAAGTATATGCGGTGAGCGGCGTCTTGCGCTGTGTTGTGAGCTGCGCTAGCGCCTGATGTACACCGCCGCCATACGCTTTCACCAGGCCGCCGGTGCCCAGCAGAATACCACCGTAGTAGCGCACGACGACAGCGGTTATCTCGCCGACGCCGCTGCCCATCAACTGCGCCAGCATTGGTTTCCCCGCCGTTCCCGCCGGTTCGCCATCGTCGGAAAAACCCAGCTGCTGAGAATCATTTGGCGGCCCTGCAACCCACGCTACGCAGTGATGACGCGCATCCGGGTGATCCGCCCTGACTGACTCGACAAACGCCTTTGCCGCCGCTACGCCATCGGTATGGGCCAACAGCGTAATAAAGCGGCTCTTTTTGATCTCTTCAACGACGGTGACCGGCTCGGCCGGTATCAACCAGCTTTCCATTACGCCAGTTTCAGATCGCGCGTCATATTTTCGATGCTGTTTTCGTGGATCACGACGTTGTCTTCGATACGGATACCGCCAAAGGGTTTCAGCGCTTCAATTTTCTGCCAGTTAAAGTGTTTGCTGAACTGTCCTTCGCGCCACGGCGCCAGCAGCGATTCGATAAAGTAGATACCCGGCTCGATCGTCAACACCATGCGCGGCTGCAGAACGCGCGTGCAGCGCAGGTAAGGATATTTTGCCGGCGCGGCCTGGTGGGTACCGGTATCATCCTGCATAAAACCAGCAACGTCATGAACCTGCAGACCTAAGGGGTGGCCAATACCGTGCGGCATAAATGGTCCGGTCAGGTCATTTTCCACCATCGCTTCTTCGCTCATGTCTTTGACTATCTGATGTTTACGCAGCAGTTTGGCGATGCGCTGATGGAACTGGACATGATAATCCACGTAGCTCACGCCCGCCTTCATGGTGCTAATCAGCGCCAGCTGTTCATCATTAACGTCTTTAATCAACTGAGCATAGTCATTATCGCCATGCGCCGCCCAGGTACGGGTCAGGTCGGCTGCATAGCCGTTGTATTCCGCGCCCGCATCCAGCAGGAAGCTACGCATCTCTGCAGGCGCACGATGATCAAGCTTTGTGTAATGCAGTACGGAGGCATGCTCGTTCAGCGCCACAATATTGCTGTACGGCACATCAGTGTCGCGATGGCCGGTCGCGGTCAGATAGGCCTGGTTGATATCAAACTCGCTCATCCCGGAGAGGAAAGCTTCATGAGCAGCCTGATGACCGTTAACCGCCGACTTCTGCGCTTCACGCATACAGGCCAGCTCATAGTCAGTTTTATAAGAGCGATAGTAGTGCAGATAATCGATCGCCCCTTTCGGGTTGATTTTATCCGCCGCAATATCCAGCCCCAGCGCACGTTCCGGTACCGGTCCGATATAAGCGATATTGCCACGCGCGGCAGGCAGCTGGCTGCCGATACCATCCGCTTTCGGCAGGGCGATCACCTCCACCTCTTCGGTCCAGAATGACGTCGGCAACGGTTCTACGTTATGCCAGTAATCAACCGGCAGATAGAACCACAGCTTTGGTTTGTTGACGCCGTCCACCAGCAGCCAGCAGTTCGGAACCTGCGTAACCGGTACCCAGGCTTTGAACTGTGGGTTGACCTTAAATGGATACGGATGATCGTCAAGAAAGACGTTGACCAGTTCACCTGAGTGAATCAACAGAGCATCCAGCTTAAAGCGGGCCAGAACATCGCGGGTGCGTTCTTGTAAGGTAACGATATGATTTTTATAGAGACCGGCCAGGGATTCCATCTTTTATCCTTTGATTTTATTGGATCGTGAATCTTCGCATCTTAGCACATTGGCTCCAGACGGGGTGATCTCTAGCGGGTGTGATCCGACCAGCATTTATTTAAAGACTTATTTGCATTTTCTTAACATAAATTCCACACTCCGTTGCATCTGGTACGACCAGATCATATTGCTGGATTCAGGAGACTGACATGCTCTACAAAGGCGACACCCTGTACCTCGACTGGCGGGAAGACGGCATTGCCGAACTGGTATTCGATGCCCCCGGCTCGGTCAATAAGCTTGATACCGCAACCGTAGCCAGCCTCGGTGAAGCGCTGGACGTGCTCGAAAAACAAAAAGATCTGCAAGGGCTACTGCTGCGCTCTGAGAAAGCAGCCTTTATCGTCGGTGCGGATATCACTGAATTTCTTTCCCTGTTCCTGGTTCCGCAAGAACAGTTAAGCCAGTGGCTGCATTTCGCCAATAGCGTATTTAATCGCCTGGAAGATTTACCGGTTCCCACTATTTCCGCCGTCAACGGCTATGCGCTGGGCGGCGGCTGCGAATGCGTGCTGGCGACCGATTATCGCCTGGCGACGCCGGATTTGCGCATTGGCCTGCCGGAAACGAAGCTGGGTATCATGCCGGGCTTTGGCGGCTCGGTGCGGATGCCGCGGATGCTTGGCGCGGACAGCGCGCTGGAAATCATTGCCGCAGGTAAAGACGTTGGCGCCGAACAGGCCTTAAAAATCGGCCTCGTCGATGGCGTGGTTAAACATGAAAAACTGCTCGATGGCGCGATAGCAATTCTGCGTCAGGCCATTAAAGGTGACCTGGACTGGAAGGCGAAGCGCCAGCCGAAGCTGGAGCCTCTTCACCTGAGTAAAATTGAAGCCGCGATGAGTTTTACCATCGCCAAAGGCATGGTGGCGCAAACCGCCGGGAAACACTACCCTGCGCCCATTACTGCCGTTAAAACCATTGAAGCCGCCGCCCGCTTTGGCCGCGAAGAAGCCTTGAATCTGGAAAACAAAAGTTTTGTCCCGCTGGCGCATACCCACGAGGCGCGGGCGCTGGTAGGTATCTTCCTTAACGATCAGTATGTTAAAGCGAAAGCGAAGAAGCTGACTAAAGATACCGACACGCCAAAACACGCGGCCGTACTGGGCGCGGGGATTATGGGCGGCGGCATTGCATACCAATCGGCATGGAAAGGCGTGCCGGTAGTCATGAAAGATATCAACGACAAATCGCTGACGCTCGGCATGACCGAAGCGGCCAAATTGCTGAATAAACAGCTTGAGCGCGGCAAAATCGATGGTCTCAAAATGGCTGGCGTTATTTCCACTATTCAGCCAACCCTGGATTACGCCGGCTTTGAGCGCGTGGACGTCGTGGTCGAAGCCGTTGTTGAGAATCCGAAAGTGAAAAAAGCGGTGCTGGCGGAAACGGAAGACAAAGTCCGTCCGGATACCGTGCTGGCATCGAATACCTCCACCATTCCCATCAGCGAGTTGGCCAGCGTACTGAAGCGCCCGGAAAACTTCTGCGGAATGCACTTCTTTAATCCGGTGCACCGGATGCCGCTGGTCGAGATTATTCGCGGTGAAAAAAGCTCGGACGAAACCATTGCGAAAGTGGTCGCCTGGGCCAGCAAAATGGGTAAAACGCCAATAGTGGTCAACGACTGCCCCGGTTTCTTTGTTAACCGCGTGCTGTTCCCCTACTTCGCCGGTTTCAGCCAGCTGCTGCGCGACGGCGCAGACTTCCGCAAAGTCGACAAAGTGATGGAAAAGCAGTTTGGCTGGCCGATGGGCCCGGCCTATCTGCTGGACGTCGTTGGCATTGATACCGCGCATCACGCGCAGGCAGTCATGGCGGCGGGCTTCCCGCAGCGGATGCAGAAAGATTATCGCGATGCGATCGATGCGCTGTTCGACGCTAACCGTTTCGGCCAGAAAAATGGCCTCGGCTTCTGGCGCTACAAAGAAGACAGCAAAGGTAAGCCGAAGAAGGAAGAGGATGCCGCAGTCGATAACCTGCTGGCAGAAGTCAGCCAGCCGAAGCGTGATTTCAGCGATGAAGAGATTATCGCCCGCATGATGATCCCGATGGTCAACGAAGTGGTGCGTTGTCTTGAAGAGGGCATTATCGCCAGCCCGGCGGAAGCCGATATGGCGCTGGTCTATGGTCTCGGCTTCCCTCCGTTCCACGGCGGCGCGTTCCGCTGGCTGGATACCCTCGGTAGCGCAAAATATCTCGATATGGCGCAGCAGTATCAGCATCTCGGTCCGCTGTATGACGTGCCGGAAGGATTGCGCAGCAAAGCGCGTCATAACGAACCGTACTATCCCCCGGTTGAGCCTGCCCGTGCGCCAGGCGAGCTGAAAACGGCTTAAGGAGTCACAATGGAACAGGTTGTCATTGTCGATGCAGTTCGTACCCCGATGGGCCGTTCGAAGGGCGGCGCCTTTCGCCATGTGCGCGCGGAAGATCTCTCCGCGCACCTGATGCGTAGCCTGCTTTCACGTAATCCATCCCTTGAAGCAAGCGCCATTGATGATATTTACTGGGGCTGCGTTCAGCAGACCCTTGAACAGGGTTTCAATATTGCCCGCAACGCGGCGCTGCTGGCGGAAATCCCGCATTCCGTGCCCGCCAACACGGTCAATCGACTGTGCGGTTCTTCCATGCAGGCGCTTCACGACGCGGCCCGCATGATCATGACCGGCGATGCCAGCGTATGCCTGATTGGCGGCGTAGAACATATGGGCCACGTCCCGATGAGCCATGGTGTGGATTTTCACCCGGGCCTGAGCCGGAACGTCGCTAAAGCCGCCGGGATGATGGGGCTGACCGCAGAAATGCTGGCGCGCCTGCACGGCATCAGCCGGGAAATGCAGGATCAGTTTGCAGCCCGCTCCCACGCCCGCGCCTGGGCCGCGACGCAATCTGGCGCATTCAAAACGGAGATTGTTCCGACCGGCGGTCACGACGCCGACGGCGTACTGAAGTCATACAGCTATGATGAAGTGATTCGCCCGGAGACGACGGTAGAAGCGCTGGCTGCGCTGAGGCCCGCGTTCGATCCCGTCACCGGTACCGTAACGGCGGGTACCTCTTCTGCCCTCTCCGATGGCGCCGCAGCCATGCTGTTAATGAGCGAAAGTCGCGCCCGCGAGCTGGGCCTGAAGCCTCGCGCTCGCGTGCGTTCGATGGCCGTCGTCGGCTGCGACCCGTCAATAATGGGCTACGGCCCGGTTCCCGCGTCAAAGCTGGCGCTGAAAAAAGCCGGGCTCACCACCAGCGATATCGATGTGTTCGAGATGAACGAAGCTTTTGCCGCGCAGATCCTGCCGTGCATTAAAGATCTGGGACTGATGGAACAGATCGACGAGAAGATCAATCTCAACGGCGGCGCGATCGCCCTGGGCCATCCGCTCGGCTGTTCAGGCGCGCGCATCAGCACCACGCTCATCAACCAGATGGAGCGCAAAGACGCGCAGTTCGGCCTGGCAACGATGTGTATTGGTTTAGGTCAGGGGATCGCGACGGTATTCGAGCGGGTTTAAGCAAAGAGTTAATTCCCTGAATCATTCGCGCGGCATCGCGGCGGCAACCGAGCAAATCCCCGGGAGCATAGATAACTCTGTGACCGGGGTGAGCGAGCGCAGCCAACAAAAAGGCAGCGTGAATGATAACGGGGAGAAGGTTTAGTTGCCGTTCTTCCCGCCTGTCAGGGGCGGGTTTTTTATTTCCGCTATTCAGCTATTATCACCGGATACGTCACGTTGACTAAGGATAATAACGACTTATGAAAACACTCCCTTTCATACTTCTGCTCACCGCATTCTCTGGCGCTGCTCTTGCCAGCGAACAGGATAACGCTCAGGCATGCCTCTTATGGGGAATCAATAAAATGGCGCAGAATCCGGAAAGCGAGCGGCTCAAGGACCTGACCATCACCAATATTAATACCGAACGCTATGATGAGAAGATAGGCAGCCAACATATCGCGACGCAGTTAGCCGCCACGCTGGAAAAAGAAGGGAACCCCGTAGGGAAAATGCTCTGTTTGCTGGAAAACGATCGACCGCTGTACGTTTACTTTAGCGATGCGCGCTAGAACAGCATCCGGACCAACGCCCGGATGCCTTCACAGCGGCAATCAGATAAAGGCAAACGCGTCGCCAAACAGACGCTCTTCGCGGGCGCCGCGCTCGTTGCAGAACAGATCGCGGGCAATTTTAGCCATCTCGAAGCGACCTGCAATATAGATATCATGATCGCCCAGCGTACCGTAATCCTGCAGGACCGCGGTGAGTACGGTTCCGGTACGGCCACGCCACTCAGCGTCAGGCTGCTCAACCACGGGCTCGATGCGTAAGCCCGGATGCTGAACGCTTAATGCTTCCAGTTCCGCCAGATCATAGAGATGCTTCGCTTCGCGTCCGCCCCAATAGATAGCGATATCGCGGTTTGGATTGCGCGCCAGCGCGGTAAGCAAAATCGAACGCACGTAAGAGAAGCCCGTTCCCCCAGCGATTAAAATCAGCGGGCGTTCTTCGTCATCACGCAGCCAGGCTTCGCCATGCGGCAGATCGACCTCGATTTCACGCTCTTTCAGGATCCGATCCATCACTGCCATCGCATACAGATTAAGTTCAGATGCACCGATATGCAGTTCGATAAACTCCTGTTCCGACGGCGTAGAAGCCATGGAGAATGGGCGCTTATCGCGTTCGTCCATCACGACCATCAGATACTGACCAGCCCGGAAAGAAAACGCCGCTTCCGGCACTAATCGAACGCGATACACAGTATCGGTAATCGCCTCCACCGAGGTCACTTTACAGCTTAAGGTTGTCATGCGTCCCCTCTGTCGGGTCTATTGTGCAAAACAGCGGCGTAGCCCCGCTTACTGTTATTTGAAGATGGCCAGTTCATCCCAGATGGCGTCAACGCGCGCCGTCACCTCGGGATCTTTCTTAATCGGACGACCCCACTCGCGCTGGGTCTCACCGGGCCATTTATTTGTGGCATCCAGCCCCATTTTTGAACCCAAACCGGAAACCGGTGAGGCAAAATCCAGATAATCAATTGGCGTATTTTCTACCATTACCGTATCACGCGCCGGGTCCATACGGGTAGTAATCGCCCAAATCACATCATTCCAGTCACGCGCGTTGACATCATCATCGCAGACGATAACAAACTTGGTATACATGAACTGACGGAGGAAGGACCAGACTCCCATCATGACGCGTTTCGCGTGACCGGCGTACTGCTTCTTCATCGTGACCACCGCCAGGCGATAGGAGCAGCCTTCAGGTGGTAAATAGAAATCCACAATCTCAGGAAACTGCTTTTGCAGAATAGGGACGAAGACTTCGTTCAGCGCAACGCCCAGTACCGCGGGTTCGTCCGGCGGACGTCCGGTGTAGGTCGAATGGTAGATAGCGTCTTCACGCTGAGTAATATGGGTAACGGTAAAGACCGGGAAATTATCCACTTCATTGTAGTAGCCCGTATGATCGCCATACGGCCCTTCCGGCGCCATTTCACCGACTTCAATATACCCTTCCAGCACAATCTCTGCGCTGGCGGGCACCTCCAGATCGTTAGAGATGCACTTCACGACTTCGGTTTTCGTACCGCGCAGCAGCCCGGCAAATGCATACTCGGAGAGGGTGTCGGGAACCGGAGTCACCGCCCCGAGAATGGTTGCCGGATCGGCACCCAGCGCAACGGAGACCGGGAAACGCTCGCCAGGGCGCGCTGCGCACCACTCCTGGAAATCCAGCGCGCCGCCGCGATGCGATAGCCAGCGCATAATCAGCTTGTTCTTGCCAATCAGCTGCTGGCGATAAATGCCCAGATTTTGCCGCTCTTTATGCGGGCCGCGCGTCACCGTCAGGCCCCAGGTGATCAGCGGTGCGGCATCTTCCGGCCAGCAGGTCATGATCGGGATGCGGCCCAGATCGACATCATCGCCCTGAATAATTTTTTGCTGGCATGGCGCCCCGCGCAGACGCTTAGTCGGCATATTCAGCACCTGCTTGAACTGCGGCAGCTTATCAAACAGATCGCGGAAACCTTTTGGTGGTTCCGGCTCTTTCAGGAATGCCAGGAGCTTACCCACTTCGCGCAGAGAACTGACATCCTCCTGCCCCATCCCCAGCGCAACTCGCCGCGGCGTGCCGAAAAGATTACACAACACCGGCATCGCGTAGCCTTTAGGATTTTCAAATAGCAGGGCCGGACCGCCAGCACGCAAGGTGCGATCGGCAATTTCGGTAATTTCCAGATGAGGATCGACCGGCAGGGAAATCCGTTTCAATTCCCCCTGCTGCTCCAGTAATGTCAGAAATTCGCGTAGATCGTGGTATTTCATGGAGTTGTTATTGACCTCTATACAGGCGGCTGATTATACGGCGTTCGCCGGAGCTATGCTGTATTTTTGTTAAATTAGCGTGAAAGAACGCTGAAATTTAGCTTTCAACTGCAATGATTTCGCGATCGCCCCGGCCTTTTGTTATGCTTGCTGCTAGTAGAGTGGAAAGAGTTATTATGCAAGCCTGGTATTTACTTTATTGCAAACGTGGGCAGCTTGAGCGCGCCCAGGAACATCTCGAGCGGCAGGCCGTCAATTGCCTGATGCCAACGATCGAACTGGAAAAAATCGTCCGCGGTAAACGCACGACGGTCAGCGAACCCCTGTTCCCAAACTATCTGTTTATCGAGTTTGACCCGGAAGTGATTCATACCACCACCATCAGCGCAACGCGCGGCGTGAACAGCTTTGTGCGTTTCGGCGCGCTGCCCGCGATCGTGCCGTCTGCGGTTATTCATCAGCTCTCCATCTACAAACCGGAAGGTATTACCGACCCGGAAACGCCGCATGAAGGCGACAGCGTGCTGATCACCGATGGCGCCTTTGAGGGTCTCCAGGCTATCTTTACCGAACCGGATGGCGAAGCCCGCTCTATGCTGCTGCTGAATCTGCTTAACAAGCAGGTATTACAAAGCGTCAAAAATACTGACTTTTATAAAATCTGACGGCGTCTAAAAACGCACGCCAAAGAGCCTTCTGACGTTAGCATCGGTAATCTCTTCCAGCCACGGCGCTTCTTCTCCGCGCCACTCCGCGATACGAGACAGAATATGCGGCAGATATGCAGGCTCATTGCGGCGGGAAGCGGGTTTTGGCTGCATATCCCGCGGCAGCAGATACGGCGCATCGGTCTCAATCAGCAGGCGATCGGCCGGGATATCGGCCAGGAGAGCCCGCAGCTCCAGCCCCCGACGCTCATCGCATACCCAGCCGGTAATGCCAATAAATAATCCCAGCTCCACGCATTCGCGCATCTCTTCGCGGCTACCCGTAAAGCAATGCACCACGGCCCCCGGAAGCTTATCAAGCCACGGGGTTAGCAGGGCCAGGAAACGGTCGTGCGCATCGCGGCAGTGCAAAAATACCGGCATCGACAGTTCCGCAGCGAGCGCCAGCTGGGCGCTAAACGCCGCCTCTTGCTCCTGAGGCGTTGAAAAGTTGCGGTTGAAATCCAGCCCGCATTCGCCAATCGCAACGACCTCTGGCTCGCGGGCCAGCTCGTAGACCGCTGCCGCGGCCGATTCCGTCCAGCTGCGGCTGTCGTGGGGATGAACACCGGCCGTTGACCAGCATCCGGAATAACCATGCGCCAGCTGCTGCGCCTGCGCGCTTTCATGAAGGTTGGTCCCCGTCAACAGCATTCCTGTGACTCCCGCCGCCCGGGCTCGGGCAATAACCTCGTCCCGATCGCGGGAAAACTGCGAGCTGGTCAGATTCACGCCGATATCAAACATCATCACTCCCATACGGCAACCGCCCTGACGGGCGGTTGCGCTTTATTCTTCTTTGCCCTGCGCCTCTTCGGCTGCGGCATCCTCGTCACGCGTCAGGCGCTTACCGGTATAGAACCGCGCGAAGAAGACCCCGACTTCAAACAGGCAGTACATAGGAATCGCCAGCAGCGTTTGCGAGAACACATCCGGCGGCGTCAGCAGCATCCCAACGACAAATGCGCCAACCAGAACATAGGGGCGTTTCTTACGCAGGTCTTCCGGCGTGGTGACGCCCATCCAGCACAGCAGGACGATGGCCACGGGAACCTCAAATGAGACGCCAAAGGCGATAAACAACGCCATCACAAAGTCGAGGTAGCTGCGAATATCGGTCGAGACCTGTACGCCTTCCGGCGCCGCATGGGTCAGAAAACCAAACGCCAGCGGGAAAACAACAAAGTAGGCAAAAGCCATGCCGATATAGAACAGCAACGTACTGGAGACCAGCAGCGGCATAACCAATCGACGTTCGTGCTTATACAGCGCTGGCGCCACAAAGGCCCAAACCTGATACAAAATGACCGGCACCGACAAAATTATCGATACCATGAAGGTCAGTTTGATTGGCGTGAAGAAAGGCGAGGCCACATCCGTTGCGATCATAGTCGCGCCAACCGGCATCTGCCGAATAAGCGGCGCAGAAACCAGCTGATAGATGTCATTGGCGAAATAAACCAACGCCAGGAAAATGACCAGAATCGCAAGAATGCTGTTGATTAAGCGCTTGCGCAGCTCAATCAGATGCGTAATTAGCGGTTGAGTATCGTCTACGCCCATTTTTACTGTTTATCACTCGATACGGGGGAGGAGGAATCGGAAGCCGCCACGGCAACTTTTACTTTCTCTGCCGGGATTTCACTCTGCGAAACGGGGGGCTCTTCAGACACGGGTTCAGGTACGTGCTCAGGCGCGCTGGCCTGATGTTCAGCCGTTGCTGGCGTCACGTCCTTGCGCTGCTCTTCACTCCCTTTTACAACCGGGTTATGAATCGTGTTGGCTTCGTCGCTGGCTTTTTCAGGATCGTGGGCGGAATAGGATCGCTTCATAGATTCAGCCGCTTCTCGCAGCTCATCCATAGATGCTTTTAGCTCAGGCGTCAGGTTATCCAGACTGGCCTTTTCCACCTTCTTAAGGCTTTCCTGAAACTCCTGCAGTTTTAATTCCTGGGTTATTTCATTTTGTACGGTAGCCGCCAGCGACCGCAGCGTACGGATCCAGCTGACTACCGTTTTTACCGCTACCGGTAGTCGCTGTGGCCCCAAAACGATGAGGCCAATCACGAATACCAGCAGAAGTTCACTAAAACCGATATCGAACACGAATTACACCTGCTCTTTGTCGTGGCGTTTAGTCTCGTCTTTTTTTGCGTCATCCGGCTTATCAGCAAGGGTTTTTGCCGCGAAATCTGCATCCGGCGCGGATTTTTCCGGTTTATCGTCGTCGCTCATGGCCTTTTTAAAACCTTTGATCGACGCCCCCAAATCGGAACCGAGCGAGCTCAGCTTTTTTGTCCCAAAAAGCAGAACCACAATGACGACAACAATGAGTAACTGCCAAATACTGATACCACCCATACACATTCCCCTATGACAGATGATGAATTAATAGGACGCATTATACACGTTATGCGCAGTGATAAAGGCGACTGCCGTCAGTTCGTCTTACGCCAGCCGATAAGCCAGGTTACGACGCCAGCGGCCATCAGCCAGCCGGGCATCATGCCCCACTCAGGGCGGTGGATGAACAGCAGCGTACCACTCAGTAATAAAACCGCGCCTATACCAAACAGATAACGGGACTGCCCCTGGCGCACGTGCCGCACCTGGATGTCGCGCACGATGGTATCGACGCTATTCTGTAACTGCTTGCTTTGCTGCAGGCTCTGATACACCAGCTCAGGTATTTCCGGCATTCTCTCAATCCAGAACGGCGCCTTCTCTTTAAAAGCCCGCACCAGAGCCGGAATGCCCACCTGATCTTTAATCCACGACTCAAGGAACGGTTTCGCCGTTTTCCACAAGTCTAACTGAGGATAGAGCTGGCGACCTACTCCTTCTACGTAAAGTAATGTCTTCTGCAGCAGAACCAGCTGCGGCTGCACTTCCATATTGAAACGTCGCGCCGTGTTAAACAGGTTCAACAACACATGGCCAAACGAGATTTCCGCCAGCGGTTTTTCAAAAATAGGCTCGCAGACGGTACGAATGGCAAATTCGAACTCTTCGACGTTGGTATCTGCCGGAACCCAGCCGGAATCAACGTGCAGTTCCGCAACCTTACGGTAGTCGCGATTGAAGAAGGCAATAAAGTTTTCCGCCAGATAGCGTTTATCTTCTTTGTTCAGCGAGCCGACGATACCGCAGTCTATACCAATATACTGCGGGTCTTCCGGGTGATTACGACTGACGAAAATGTTGCCCGGATGCATGTCGGCATGGAAGAAGCTGTCGCGGAAAACCTGAGTAAAGAAGACCTGCACGCCGCGCTCAGCCAGCAGCTGCATGTTGGTCCCCTGCGCTTCCAGCGCGGCGACGTCGGAAACCGGGATCCCGTAAATCCGCTCCATCACCATCATGCCTTCACTGCAGTAGTCCGAGTAAACTTCCGGGACATAAAGCATCGGGCTATCTTCAAAGTTGCGCCGCAGCTGAATAGCGTTAGCCGATTCACGCAGCAGGTTGAGCTCATCCAGCAGCGTTTTTTCGTATTCACGCACCACTTCCTGCGGGCGCAGGCGACGACCGTCCGGTAACAGACGAGGCACCCAGCGGGCAAGGCGGTAGATGAGCTTCATATCCGCTTTGATAACCGGCACGATATCCGGGCGGATCACTTTAATGACCACTTCTTTGCCGTTCTCTTTCAAGCGCGCGGTATGCACCTGAGCAATAGAAGCGGAAGCAAGCGGTTCAACAGAGAAATCATCAAACCAGGCTTCTACCGGCAAGCCGCCCATGGCTTGCTCAATTTGCTTTTTGGCCTGCAGACCATCAAAAGGCGCAACGCGATCCTGCAGCATGGCCAGCTGATCGGCAATGTGGGGAGGGAACAGGTCGCGACGGGTCGAGAGCATCTGGCCAAACTTGATCCACACCGGACCCAGCTCCTGCAGCGCAAGGCGCAGGCGCTCGCCAAGAGGACGTTCTTTATGGCGGTTTGGCATCCAGAACAACATCCGCCGCCAGATTCGCAGCGGCAGCGTGATACGCATTTTAGGAATGAGCTCATCAAGCCCGTAGCTCAAAAAGGTGTGGACGATGAAATACAGGCGCCGTAATTCTCCTGGCGTCATTTGCCCTCCAGCGTTTCCAGCCGTTTTTCCAGCGCGGCCAGCGCTCGCTCAACGGCTGCGGTTTCTTCAGCAAACCAGGCCAGCTCCAGCGGACCCGGCGCCAGGCGCCACTCTTCGGTAATCGCTTCCGCAACATAGCGCTGCTGGCGCTGAGCACCACGCAGAAGAAAACGAGCACCGCCGCGGAATACTTTACTAAAGCCTTCCGCAACCACATCCCCGGTATACGGTGCGAGCAGTTCAGCCGGATCGAACTCCGCGAGATCGCACAGCGTAACGGTATTTTGTACCACCTGCAGATCGCCCTGCACTTCAAGATCGCCGCTGCGAATCAGCGCGGTAAGCTGCTGGCGATTACGTAGCTGCGGAAGCACGCTCAGGCGAGTACGCACGGTGCAGTCTGCCTCGCCTTCCCACGCCCCCAGCACATCGACCTGGCGCTCGCTAAAAACCAGCACCACGGGTTCGGAGAGCTCCTGCAGTTCGACACGCAGCACTTTCCCCAGCAGACGCTGACGGGCAGGTTTCAACGCCCGATCGCGCCAGAGGAAGGTATTCAGAACCGTCTCAAGACCGGCGGTAACCAGTGGTTTGAAAGGCATAGCGTCCCTCCTGTCAGAACTTATAACCGCGGTGTAGCGCAACGATGCCTGCCGTGAGGTTGTAGTAGTCGACGTTTTCAAATCCTGCATCCTGCATCATGCCTTTCAGCGTGTCCTGATCGGGATGCATTCGAATAGATTCAGCAAGATAACGATAGCTTTCGGCGTCTTTCGCAACCAGCTCGCCTACGCGCGGCAGGATATGGAAGGAATAGGCGTCGTAGGCTTTGCTAAGCGGCTCAATAATCGGTTTTGAGAATTCCAGCACCAGCAGACGGCCACCCGGCTTTAATACGCGGTACATAGAGCGCAGCGCTTTTTCTTTATCCGTCACGTTACGCAGACCGAAAGAAATCGTAATGCAGTCAAAGGTGTTGTCCGCAAAAGGTAGCGCTTCGGCGTTCGCCTGGACGTATTCCACGTTGCCGACAATGCCGATATTGCGCAGCTTTTCACGGCCCATTTTCAGCATAGAGTCGTTGATATCCGCCAGCATCACGCGGCCGGTTTCGCCGACCAGGCGAGAAAATTTCGCCGTCAGATCGCCGGTTCCTCCGGCCAGATCCAACACGGTTTGCCCACGGCGGACGCCGCTGCAGTCGATGGTGAAACGCTTCCACAAACGATGAATACCGAACGACATCAGATCGTTCATTACGTCATATTTTGCGGCCACAGAATGAAATACATGCGCCACCATGTCAGCTTTCTGCTCTTTGGCGACAGTCTGAAAGCCAAAATGCGTCGTTTCTTGTGAATCCTCAACCATCTCTATGCCTGCTTACTTATCAAGAAAATGTTCGTTGAGTGTAACAGGTTTAGCGCACTTCCCATACGCTTCAACGCGGCTGAGGACGGTTCTCATACGCAGCGGCAACGGCCTTATCGGCAGAAAAGTCTTTATCTTCCTGCGCGTTACCGTCTTCTGTAAGGAAGTATTCTTCATCCTGCGCGGCTGCCTGTTCGACTAAGTCAGGATTAATCCCACGTTTAACCTCCACCCCCAGCCCGCGAAATGACTCCGCCTGCACCAGCAGGTTACCGCGCCCGGAGGCGAGCTTTTTCATCGCCTGACGGTAGTTATCCTGGGCTTTATCCAGGCTCTGGCCAATGGCCGACATATCGTCAACAAACAGACGCATCTTGTCATACAGACGCCCCGCTCTTTCGGCAATTTTCTGCGCGTTACGGCTCTGATGTTCATAGCGCCAGAGATTGGCGATGGTCCGTAGCGCCACCAGCAGCGTGGTCGGGCTCACCAGCATGATGTTGTTTTTCAGCGCTTCGCTAATGAGTTCCGGCTGGCGATCGATTGCCAGCAGGAAGGCCGGTTCCACCGGGATAAACATCAGAACATAGTCAAGCGAGCGCAGCCCAGGCAGCTGCTGATAATCTTTGCGTCCCAGCAGGCGCATATGGTTGCGTACGGAAGCAATATGCTCCTGCAGCGCCGCTTCTCGGGTGTAATCATCGTCAGCGTTGAAGTAACGCTCATAGGCCACCAGGGTCATTTTGGCATCGATGACCACATCCTTTCCCTGCGGCAAACGGACGATCACATCAGGCTGCATCCGCGCGCGGTTTTCCGTTTCGATGCTCACCTGAGTTTGATATTCATGGCCTTCCCGCAGCCCCGATGCTTCCAGTACGCGGGTCAACACCACCTCGCCCCAGTTGCCCTGGGTTTTGTTATCGCCTTTTAGCGCGCGGGTCAGATTTAGCGCTTCCTGGGCCATCTGCGCATTTAGCTGCTGAAGATTGCGGATTTCATGGGCCAGGGTGTGACGCTCCCGCGCTTCCTGGCCAAAGCTATCCTGCACCTGCCGACGAAAGCCATCCAGCTGTTCGCGCAGCGGCGTCAGCAGACCATGCAGGCTCTGGCGGTTCTGCTCATCTACCCGGCGATTACTGTGCTCAAAAATACGGTTCGCCAGATTCTCAAACTGCTCGCTAAGCCTCTGCTCGCTGTTAACCATCTGGCGGATTTTGTCTTCCGCATGCAGCTGAGTGGATTCAAGACGAGTGGTCACTTCGCGGAGGTCAGCTTCCAGCGAGGCGTTGATTTCGCGCAGGCTGCGCAGCTCGTTATTCAGCAGTTCACACTCTTCGCGCCAGTGAGACTCCTGTACCAGCCGTTGGCGGGTGGCGCTCAGCTCAATATCCAGCTCGCGCCGCTCTTCGATGAGATCGGCGCGAATTTGATCGGCGTGCGCTTTGGTCGCCAGCCAGCCGACAATCAGCCCCACGGCCAGCGCCACGACGGCACTAATAATAATTGAGATATCCACAACGCCCCCTGCGGCAACGACTTACGGCACAAAATAGAATTGTGCTGTACAAACGTCCAGTTTGAAAGGGTTTTCCTGCGAGGCGCTACGCAAAAAAGAAGGGCCGAAGAATCCGACCCTTATACGAAGAGAGAATAATTACAGCAGGCGGCGCGCCGCTTCCACGACAATTTTCACCGCGTGGCTTTCGGTTTGCTTCATGGTTTCCGCGTTCGGAATCTCCTGCTGGGTACGGTTGACGATAACCCCGGCAACCATTCCGGCGCGCAGGCCCTGGCTGGCGCACATGGTCAGCAGAGTGGCGGATTCCATTTCATAGTTCATTACGCCCATCGCCTGCCACTCTTCCATCGAGCCTTTAAAGCGGCTAACGACGCGGCCGGAGAAGGTATCGTAACGTTCCTGGCCCGGATAGAAGGTATCGGAAGAGGCGGTCACGCCGATATGGGTGGTCGCGCCAATAGACTTCGCCGCTTCAACCAGCGCGGTAGTACATTCAAAATCAGCCACCGCCGGGAACTCCATCGGCGCAAAGTGCAGGCTTGCACCGTCCAGGCGGACAGAAGCGGTGGTCACCAGAACATCACCTACGTTAATGTGCGGCTGAATGGCGCCGGTGGTACCAATACGCAGGAAGGTACGGATGCCGAGCTGGGCCAGTTCTTCCACGGCGATAGAGGTCGATGGGCCGCCGATACCGGTAGAGCAGACAATCACTGCTTTACCATCCAGCTCGGCGCGCCAGGTGGTGAATTCACGGTGAGATGCCAGCTTAACCGGCTTATCCATCAGCGCGGCGATCTTTTCCACACGCTCCGGATCGCCAGGGACGATAGCCAGCGTAGCCCCTTGTAAATCGTTTTTGGTGAGGCCGAGATGAAAAACATCAGACTTGGACATAAAAAACTCCTCTGTGGGTCGAATTATCAGCAGAAGCAAAACGGTACTTTACAGAAGCTGCTGGTTCAGTTTTGTGATACCAATCACCATGAATGAAATTCATTGCAATAACTTTCCATAAAATAGTGATAAACATCACATTAACAAGCTAAATCTCAGAACCCTGAACAAAAGATAGCCGGTTTCGGGCACTGTGTTTGGTTAACGTCCTGTCCAGAGCAGCTATAGTTATTGATGCGCTAATAAATTGAGGGTACGGAGAATACCATGACGACAATCAAGCCAACCGGCTTTGCACCTGCAGCCACGCCGCACGCCTCAACTGCCGTTCACACATCAGATGAGAACATCGTCTTCGGGGAGACATCCATCCCTTCGCAGGGAGATAACATGCCGGCATTCCATGCCCGCCCGCGCAGCGTCGACGGTTCGCTGCCGGTGGTTATCGTGGTTCAGGAAATTTTCGGCGTGCATGAACATATCCGCGATATCTGCCGCCGTCTGGCAAAGGAGGGGTATCTGGCTATCGCACCGGAGCTGTACTTCCGCCAGGGCGATCCTAACGATTACAGCGACATTCCTTCTCTGTTCCAGGGGCTGGTCACAAAGGTGCCGGATTCTCAGGTGCTGGCCGACCTCGATCACGTGGCTAGCTGGGCCTACCGCCACGGCGGCGACGCCCACCGTCTGCTCATTACCGGTTTCTGCTGGGGCGGGCGCATCACCTGGCTGTACGCTGCGCATAACCCGCAGCTAAAAGCCGCCGTCGCCTGGTACGGCAAGCTGGTCGGCGAAAAAACGCTTAATTCGCCGAAGCATCCGGTCGATGTCGCCGTCGATCTGAATGCGCCGGTTTTAGGGCTGTATGGCGCAAAAGATGACAGCATCCCACAGGATACGGTAGAAACCATGCGCCAGGCGCTACGGGCGGCCAACGCCACGGCGGAAATTGTGGTTTATCCGCAGGCCGGCCACGCTTTTAATGCCGACTATCGCGCCAGCTATCATGAAGAGTCGGCGAAAGACGGCTGGCAGCAAATGCTGGCGTGGTTTGCGCAGTACGGCGGTAAGCGGGGGTAAAAATCAACTATTGCCGATATGGTGACTCACCATCCCGGCAATAGTCCCGTCCGCTATCCATGAAAAAAGGCAGCGGCAAATAAATTCATAGTGCTGTGTCGCATTGCGCGGCACGCATATCGCCTGATGTATCTGGCTAAAACTATCGGGTAAAACGCGAAACTGTGGATTATCCCGCGCGGCTTTCTCCAGAGGCTGACGAATACCGGCCACCATATCACCTTCGCCGTTGATGAACGCCTGTATAGCATCCTGCGAAGTGGCATATTGGCGCAGCGTCGCATGTTTTAGCGTGCGAATCAGATACAACTCGTAGGCCGCACCTTTGCCCACGTTGATTACTGAACCTTCGCGGTCCATCTCCTGAACCGATTGAATCTTGCTCTCTTTTTTAACCATCAGCGAACTCTCGATCGTGACGTAGGAGGGCGTAAAGCGAAGCTTATCTTCCCTCGCCGGGTCGATAGCCAGAAAAGCGATATCCCATTGATCCATCAGCGCCGCATCCACGACCTGCCCGGCCGTTGGCCAGGTCACCAACCGCGCTTCACGCTGGCTCTCAGTCGCCAGTTTCTTTGCCAGTTCGACGGTTATCCCCCCCGGCGATCCATCTGGCGACAGTATCGTAAGAACCGGGTTGCCCAGATTAATGGCAAAACGTAAATACTTCTTTTGCTCGTGGCGTTCAATCATCATTCATCTCCGAAGAGTGACAGTAGACCCATTCAGTAAATGATTAACTCTGGCCATCTCCAGCGCCAGGGCTTTGACGTATTACTTTAAGCATATCAATGCTGCGCGCCGCAGCATTTTTTATATTTACGCCCGCTGCCGCAGGGGCAAGGGTCGTTGCGGGAAGCCGTTTTCGGCTGCTGCTCTTCTTGCGCCAGCCACTGCATCATGGCCGGGAGCGGATAACCGTTTTCCAGAAGCTGCCGCCAGACGTTCATATACGGCGTCACGTGTTTGAAAAAGTGCTGGTAGCCTGCGCACAGGTAGCTATGGCCGGGGCGACCGCTCGGGGAAACGGCGAAGCGATGTTTCGGACAACCGCCGTGGCAGGCAAAGCGAAACTCGCAGCTGCGGCAATCCGCCGTTAGCGTCTCTTGTTTTGCCTGACCAAAAGCGATGGCCTGCTCGCTATTATTCAGCTCGCGGATGCTCTGCTGATGAATATTACCCAGCTTATGCTCCGGATAAACAAAGTGATCGCAGTTATACAGATCGCCGTTCGATTCCAGCGCAAAAGCGTGCCCGCAGGTTGGCGAATGTACGCAAAGCACCGGCGGCTGACCGGTCCATGCCGCCAGGGCAACGTCAAACATCTGCACGTAGACGCGATCGACGTCGCGACGAACCCAGATATCGAAAATTTGGTTAAGAAACTCGCCGAACTGCCAGGAGGGTACCGTCCAGGGCGCCAGCCGCGCCGCGCTCTCACCCGGGAGCACCAGCTGGAGCGGCGCCGAGGCGTCGCTGCTCATCCGTTCGACCAGCGGGATAAACTGCATATAGCGCGAACCGGCCGCCAGCAGGAAATCATACACTTCACGGGCATGATCGACGTTATGCTTGCCGACGACGGTCAGGGTATTGAACTCGACGTTATGCGCCTTCAGCAGCGCCATCGCCGCAACAACCTTTTCGTGGGTACCCTTTCCGGCGCGGTTAACGCGGTACTGGTTATGCAGATGCGCCGGGCCGTCTATCGACAAACCCACCAGAAAACCCTGTTCGGCAAAAAAACGCGCCCACTCTTCGTCCACCAGGACGCCGTTAGTTTGCAGCGCATGTTCTATCTTCTTACCGTTGGCGTACTGGCCGCACAGCTCAACGACCCGGCGAAAAAACGGCAGCCCCATCATGGTCGGCTCGCCGCCCTGCCAGGCAAAGGTCACCGCATCGCCGGACTGGGCGGCAATATGCTGGCGAATATAGTTTTCCAGCGTCTCATCGGACATGCGCCAGTTTTTATTCCGTTCCGGATAAAGCGCTTCTTTTTCCAGATAAAAGCAGTAGGTGCAATCGATGTTACACACCGAGCCGCTCGGCTTTGCCATCACGTGGCAGCCATGAATCATGCTAATTTCCCCAGATTTGATGGCCCGGTAAATGCTGCCATTAACTGTTCTCTACAATGTACTGATAGCAGCTGGCGATATGGCGGGCGATGGTATATTCCACCAGCTCGCCGCGATCGTTAAATCCCTGGCGAGTCTTCACCAGCAGCGGCTCGCCTGCGGCAACCTGCAGAATGTCGCAGTCCTGGGCCGTCGGCAGCTCGGCGGTAATGGTGTCTTTATAGCTGTCAATATTTTCGCCGCGCTGTTCCAGCGCACTATACAAACCTTCTTTAAACGCGTCTAAAGTCAGCTCGCCCAGACGCGGCGTCAGCCAGATATAGTTTACCTGCGCGGGCAGTTCATTTTGTCGATAGATCGTGCGGGTGAGACGCTGAATTTTCTGCCCCGCCGGGAGAGCGAAGGCCTGCGCCACTTCCGCCGGCGGCAACAGCTGCTCGAGTGTCAGATTATGTCGCGAAATAGAGTGCTGCTGCTGGCCATCAACCAGCCGGATACGGGTTTTGACGCCCTGTTTCTCTGAGGTGCTGATAACCATAGTACCGATTCCAGCCTGGCGTTTTACCAGCCCTTTCGCGGCCAGCTCGGCCAGCGCGCGCCGGGCGGTGATGCGGCTGACGCCGAACAGCTCTTCAAACTCGGCTTCGGTCGGCAGGACATCATTCTTTTTGTAGGCCCCGGTTCTCAGCTTTTCCAGCAGGATATCGTGAAGCTGGGCGTACAATGGTTTCGCGCCGCGAGAATAGTCCAGTTCTTCTTTCATTAACTTCGCACTCCTGTTCCCCGGCCGCAGCCGGGGGTACCCCTTAATCAAGTCGCATTTCTAACGCCATCTTATAGTACACGCTCTGATGCTGCTCCTCCGGAACCTCGTTCTGCACGAAAGCCCACAAATTTTGCCGCGCCCAGTCCGGCTGACAGGCGGCCCGCAGTTTGTCAGCCAGAACATGCTGCCCGCTGCCCTCCAGATGCTGCAGTAGCGCAAACAGGCCGTAGCGCACCTGCGGCGTAAAGGCGGCCAGCTCCGGTAGCAGGTGCGGATCCAGCCCCAGCAGCGGGCTTTGCGCATCATCCAGGCCATAGCGCGCGTACAGCTCAGCGGGCGCATCGTTCTCCTTCATCATGCAGATCATCTGCTCCCGCAGCCGCCGCGCCGCGTGTTCATCCCGGCACTGGGTTTGCTGCGTCGGATCGGTGTGTAAATCATATAGTCGATGACCGAAGCGATCGGCGCCGCGGGTCATCACCGACTCAGCGGGAATTTTCATTACCGGACAGCCCTTGGTAAAGCGAAACGGCGGATGCAGCGTCGTTTCGCGCAGCTCCTGCGGCGTGAAGCGACGATTGATACGGGTCGGCATCAGGGTGTATTCGAACAGGCCATCGACGCCTTGCTCAACGGGCGAGCGCATATAGACGTAGCGACCATCGGTAATATTAATATGGCAACCGTGATAGCCAAACAGAGCATAGTCGCGGACCGGGGTATCGTCGCGCAGCGCGGGCAGCAGCGACACGCCCTGCATATCCGCCGGTTTATTCAGGCCAAAACAATCCAGCAGCGTCGCGGCGATATCGATGGTCTGCGCCAGTGCCTGACGAGACTCGCCCGCGCCGCCATACTGCGGATGCCAGATAAACAGCGGAATATTTGCCACTTCGTTATACAGCGGCATAATATTTTTCCCCCACCACTCATGCTCGCCGAGCAAAAAACCGTGGTCGGTGTTGACGATCAGCATCGTGTCGCGCCAGAGATCGTAACGATCCATATAGTCCAGCACCTTACCGACGTACGCATCCACCATCGTCAGCAGCGCCATATAGTATTTCTGGATCATACTCTTGCGTTCGTCGCTTTCGGTGACGAAGTAGTAAGGCGGCCAGCCGTCGAACTGCGCAGGATCGTCAATGCCGTACATCTTGAGATATTTTTCCGGCACGAAAAACGGCTCATGCGGGTCGAAACACTCCAGCTGCAGAAACCAGTTATCGCTGGCATGGTTGGCGTCGATAAACCCCAGCCCTTTGCCGATCGTCTTCGCCAGATGATGATCCTCTTCGTTCTGCATAAACTGCACGTTGATCTGATGCTGAATCCGGCTGGCGATCCGCCGCTGTTTGATCTCCTCCGGCTCGCCGGATTCGTAGCGATATTGCGGCTTATCCACCACCCCTTTCCAGGCATCGCCCTCCTGACCGCGCACAAACTCGTAGGTGCTGTAGCGAGAGTGATAGGTCGCTCCGCCGTCGCGCCAGTAGTGTTTGTGATCCGTCACCAGGTGGGTGTGAATACCGTTCTTCTTCAGCAGCTCGGGAACCGAATCATCGAACGGCTCGATTGGCGACCAGCCGCGATGTAAAAAGTTATAGCGTCCGGTATGCAGCTCCCGGCGTGCAGGCATGCAGGGCATGCTGCCGACATAGCAGTTGTCAAAACGAACCGTACGCTCCCTCAGCCGCTGGAAATTCGGCGTGATCGCCCTGTCGCTGCCGTAGGCCGACAGCAGGCGCTTATTCAGCGAATCAAACATCAACATTATCGCTTTCATGCTTTACTCCTTCACTCTTGCTTCACGCCGTTTCTTTATCGTAACCGCGTACTTTGCCGACGATATAGGTCAGCACGAAGGCTGCAGCGCAGCCGGTTAACCATGAGATGATGTACTGCAAATATTTGCCGTCGGCGATGAGCGGCAGCGCGGACAGCCCGGCGGCGCCAACACCGTTGGTTGAGACGCCCAGCAGCACCACCATCATTCCGCCGAAACCAGCGCCGATGGAGCCGGTTATAAAGGCAAATCCTGCCGGAATATTGACGCCGAAAATGGTCGGTTCACCCACCGCCAGAATAGAGGTCGGGATCGCCCCTTTAGCGATTTTCTTCATCATCGGGTCGCGCGTCAGCAGCAGCACCGCCGTCGCGGCACCCACCATCCCGGCGTTGGACATAATCTGGATGGCAAAAAGCGGCGCGTGGCCGGTCGCGTTAATCATCTCCAGATGAATAGGGAACAGGCCGTGATGCAGACCAAGCGAAATCAGGAAGGGGAAAAGCGCGGAGAGGACAAACCCAGCCGCAATGCCGCCGGTAGAGAGCAGGCCGTTTAGCCCGTGCAGAATACCGTTAGAAATGACGCCCGCCACGGGCATAATCACCAGCAGCAGCGCCGCTGCCATCACCACCAACACGATAGTTGGCGTGACCACAACATCAACAATATCCGGGACAAAGCGCCGCACCCGTTTTTCCAGCAGGCACATTAGCCAGGCGCAAAGAATGACGCCAATCAGCCCGCCCTGCCCCGGGATCAGCCCCAGCGCGGTAATCTGCGGCACGATGGTGATCGCCCCCAGCAGGCCGCCCATCACCGCGTTTCCGTCAAACTCCTTCGCCGCCGTCACGCCGGTATAAATGGCGAGGAAGCCGAACAGCGCTTTAGAGACGATATCAAGGAACTGGCTGATGCCGAGCATATGCCGTTGATCGAGCACCACCTGGGTAGGCGACAGGTCTCCCGGCGCCGCCACATGATGCGCCAGCGCCCAGGAAGCGGCCGAGTTCACCAGCACGTTATTAATTCCCATCAGAATACCGGCGGCAATCAACGATGGCAGGATCGGCACAAAAATATTGGCAATATGCTTAAGAATAACTTTGGTGCGGGTCTGTTTTTTCGCCTTTTCCCGCGCCAGCTGAGCTTTTTGCTCAACGTTGCTTAACGGAGTAGCGTCCGCAGGCTGGCCCTTAAGCAGATCGTTAATCACATTTGCGACCTTCGACGATTTTCCCGGCCCAACAATAACCTGCAGGGTATCGTCCTCAACGACCCCGAGTACGCCTTCAATGCTTTTAAGCGCGGCGATATTGACTCGTGTTTGATCGCTTATCGTCATTCGTACGCGCGTCATACAGTTGGTCACATGCAGAAAATTAGCTAAGCCGCCACAGTGCCCCACAATCGCGTTTGCCACCTGGTTGTAGTCCATACAGAGGTTCCTTTATTATTTTACTGGCAATTGTTATAACAATATAATGTTATTATGTTTGTGAGGATCGTCATAAAGGCGCACCAGCGATCGATTTTTGGCAGGGAAGAACAAAAAAGGAGGCCGAAGCCTCCTTGAGCAGAGAGTGGTCAGGATAAGCACATTCGCCGGGTTGCGCTGTGCTTACCCGGGCTACCGGCCCGCAGGCGGCGGCGATCCGTAGCCCCCACCGGGGGAAAGAGCACTGAGTGGCTCAGGGGTTATTATGCTGTCATCCGGACACCGGAAAGCGTGGTTATACTATGCCTGACGCAGGTTCTGCGCGGCTTTAACCATGTTGGCCAGCGCAGCACGGGTTTCCGCCCAGCCGCGGGTTTTCAGGCCGCAGTCCGGGTTTACCCACAGGCGCTCTGCCGGGATGCGCTGCGCGGCTTTCTTCAGCAGCGCCTCGATCCACTCCACGCCTGGGACGTTCGGCGAGTGAATATCGTACACCCCCGGCCCGATCTCATTCGGATAGTCGAACTCTTCAAACGACTCCAGCAGCTCCATATCAGAGCGCGAGGTTTCGATGGTAATCACGTCCGCATCCAGCGCGGCGATAGAGTCCATGATGTCGTTGAACTCGCAATAGCACATATGGGTATGGATCTGGGTGTCATCTTTCGCCACCGCGGCATTGATGCGAAAAGCTTCCACACCCCACGCCAGATAGTCCTCCCAGTCGCTACGTTTCAGCGGTAGCCCTTCGCGCAGCGCCGGTTCGTCAATCTGGATGATGCCGATACCGGCGGCTTCCAGATCCGCCACTTCGTCGCGCAGCGCCAGGGCAATCTGTTTCGCAATCGTTTCACGGCTGACGTCCTCGCGCGGGAAGGACCAGCAAAGAATGGTCACAGGACCGGTCAGCATGCCTTTTACCGGTTTGTCGGTCAGCGACTGTGCGTATTTTGCCCACTCGACGGTGATCGCCTCCGGACGGCTGACGTCGCCAATCACCACCGGCGGCTTAACGCAGCGGGAACCGTAGCTCTGTACCCAGCCGTTCTGGGTGAAGATAAAGCCGTCCAGATGTTCGCCAAAATATTCCACCATGTCGTTACGTTCGGCCTCACCGTGTACCAGCACGTCCAGCCCCAGCCGCTCCTGCTCGACGATCGCCTGCTTGATGTGTTCAGCGATGCCGGTGCGGTAGCGGTTAGCGTCGAGATGGCCTTTTTTGAAGTCCAGACGCAGGCCGCGGATCTCGGGAGTCTGCGGGAAAGAACCGATGGTGGTGGTCGGCCAGGCCGGCAGCTTAAAGCGGGCGCGCTGCGCTTCGGCGCGAACTTCGTAGCCGCTTTGACGCTGACTGTCCTGAGCGGTTATAGCTGCCAGACGCTTCTCTACCGCCGCGTTATGCACGCGGGTTGAATAGCGACGGGCCCGGATCGGCGCGCTCCAGTCAGCAATCGCAGCGGTGTCGCCGCTGTTCAGCGCATCGCGCAGCAGCGCCAGTTCCTGGCATTTTTGCAGGGCGAAGGCAAACCAGCTCTTCACTTCGGCATCAAGCCGCGTTTCCACGCTCAAATCGATCGGGCTGTGCAGCAGGGAGCAGGAAGAGGCAACCCACAGCTCGCGTTTGCCGACAATCCCTTTAACCTGCGCGTATTTTTCGCTCAGATCGGCGCGCCAGACGTTGCGACCGTTGATCAGGCCCGCGGAGAGCAGCCAGTCGGCAGGCAGCCGCTTATGCAGTTCGGCGACATCATCCTGGCCATGGACCAGATCCACATGCAAACCCTGCACCGGCAGCGCGGTAATGGTGTCGAGGTTATCGGTAATGCCTTCAAAGTAGGTGGTCAACAGTAGCTTAACCTGGCCATTAAGCGCCTCATAAGCCGGTTTGAAAGCGTCCAGCCACGTCTGCGGCAGCTCGAGCACCAGCGCCGGTTCATCAATCTGCACCCACTCAATGCCGCGTTTTGCCAGCTCCGCCAGCACCTGCTGGTAAACCGGCAGAATATCGTGCAGCAGGTTCAGACGATCGAACGACTCGCCTTTCACCTTCCCAAGCCACAGATAGGTGACTGGCCCAAGCAGGACGGGCTTCACTTTGTGGCCCAGCGCCAGCGCTTCGTCCACCTCATCCAACAGCTGGTTCCAGCTCAGTTTGAACTGCTGGCCCTTCACGAATTCCGGCACCATGTAGTGGTAGTTGGTGTTAAACCATTTGGTCATTTCCGCCGCCGCGGCCGGTTCGCCGGTCGGCGCGCGGCCGCGACCCATGCGAAACAGAGTATCGATATCAACGGAGCCGTCTTTGTTCTGATGACGAGCCGGCACGTTGCCAAGCCACAGGCTGGTGGTCAGAACATGGTCGTACCAGGCGAAATCGCCAACCGGCAGCAGATCAACGCCCGCCTGCTTTTGCTGTTCCCAGTGGCGAGCGCGCAGTTCCCGGCCAACGGCCAGCAGTTCTTCGCGGCTGATATTGCCCGCCCAATAGCTTTCTTGCGCTTTCTTCAGCTCGCGACGCAGGCCAACGCGAGGGAAACCGAGGGTGTGGTTAATAATTGTCATTTTTTGAGCCTCATAATTGCAATCCGAAAGATTTCGGATTTAGGGAAGGCGGCAAACTTGCTCATCCCCAGGAGCTTACTGAAGTAAGTGACTGGGGTGAGGAAGTGCAGCCAACGCACCATAAATTCGAAAGATAAAGGATTTAGCCGTCCAGATGTTTACACATCCATAATTGGCAGTTACTGTATATTCCTCAAGCGCAAATTATTCATGGCGAAGTGAAGGACTTTCATGATCGAAATTAAACACCTGAAAACGCTCCAGGCGTTGCGGAACAGCGGTTCGCTGGCAGGCGCGGCAGCGGCCCTGCACCAGACTCAATCCGCCTTGTCCCACCAGTTCAGCGATCTGGAACAGCGCCTTGGCTTCCGTCTGTTTGTGCGTAAAAGTCAGCCGCTGCGCTTTACGCCGCAGGGTGAAATCCTGCTCCAGTTGGCCAACCAGGTGCTGCCGCAAATCAGCCGCGCCCTGCAGGATTGCAATGAGCCGCAGCAAACTCGTCTGCGTATCGCCATCGAATGCCATAGCTGTATTCAATGGCTCACGCCGGCGCTGGAGAGCTTCCGCGCCCGCTGGCCGCATGTGGAAGTGGACTTTCAGTCCGGCGTGATCTTCGACCCGCAGCCGGGCCTGCAGCAGGGCGAGCTGGATCTGGTCATGACCTCCGATATCCTGCCGCGCAGCGGTCTGCACTATTCGCCAATGTTTGATTTCGAAGTGCGTCTGGTGATGGCACCGGATCATCCGCTGGCGACAAAGACGCGCATTGCGCCTGAGGATTTAGCAACCGAGATGCTGCTGATTTACCCGGTCCAGCGCGCTCGTCTGGATATCTGGCGTCACTTCCTGCAGCCTGCGGGGATCAGCCCGCAGCTGAAGAGCGTCGACAATACGCTGCTGTTAATTCAGATGGTGGCGGCGCGGATGGGCATCGCCGCCCTGCCGCACTGGGTTGTGGAAAGCTTTGAGCGCCAGGGTCTGGTGGTGACCAAAACCCTGGGCGAGGGACTGTGGAGCCGGCTATACGCCGCGGTACGCGACGGCGAACAGCGCCAGCCGGTGACCGAGGCGTTTATTCGCTCAGCGCGGAACCACGCTTGCGACCATTTACCGTTTGTGCGGAGTGCGGAGCGACCCAGCGTCGATGGACCCACAGCGAGGCCAGGATCACCAGAGCTCCCGTAATAAAACTTGGCCAACGGGGCTGCTCCTGCCAGATAGCAAGATTCACCAGCAGCCCGGCAGGTACATGCATATTGTTCATGATGCCGAGCGTACCGGCATCCACCTGGGTGGCGCCGTAGTTCCACATGAAGTAGCCGATCCCCGATGCCGCCACGCCAAGGAACACCAGAATGCCCCACTGTAGAGAAGTTTCCGGCATTTTCTGCGCATTGCCCAGTATCGACCAGGCAACCGCCGCCACCAGAAACGCCCCGACATAGAACCAGGCGAAGGCATTATGCTGCGGCATCGGACGCGTTTCCATCAGGCGCTTGTAGCCCACCATGCCAATCGCGAAGCTGATATTGGAGAGCTGCACCAGGATCAAACCGGTCCAGAAATGATTTGTCACCTGGTCGTAGCGAATAATACCCGCGCCGATCACCGCCAGCAGCGCGCTGCAGGCGTAGCCCCAGCGCAGGCGGCGGCGGCTCATTACATCATAAATCAGCGTGATATAGAGCGGCGTCAGGACGGTAAACAGCAGGAGTTCAGATACCGTCAGGTACAGATAGGCCTGGAAACTCAGCATATACATAATGCCGAGCTGCATCGCCCCCACCAGCATATACAGGCCGATGGTTGACAGGCTTTGCCCGCGGGTGCGCAGGAAAGGTAAAAAGACCAGCGCCGCCAGACCAACGCGCGCCAGCACCGCGAAATAACTGTCGACGTGACCTGCAAGGTATTCGCCATAGAGGCTAAAAGAGAAGGCCCACAGAATGGTGGTGATAATCAGTAGCGCCACAATGAATGTCTCATAGAGTAAAGAACACGCATTGTAGCGAAGTGACAGGTTGACGACTGCTCATTAATTAAACAATCGTCAATCTTTTTTAGTCAAGATAGAGTTTACGCAGGTAGTGGGGAACGGCGTCGTCGACGTTGCTGCCAATCACTTCCAGCTCAGGATGCAGGTCTTTCAGCCGCTGGTGCGCGTTGGCCATAATGCAGCCCTTGCCCGCCATCGACAGCATTTCCGCATCGTTCATACCGTCGCCGAAGGCGATACACTCTTTCAGGCTATAGCCGAGCATTTTCGCCACGGCCTCCAGCGCATGGCCTTTCGACACGCCGCCCGCCATCACTTCGAGGCAGGTGACGGTAGAGAAGCTCACGTTCACCCGATCGCCCCAGCGGGCGTTGATCGCCTGCTCCAGCGGCAGCAGATGCTCATGCTTATCGCAGGTGAAAAAGACTTTGCTGATCCCTTCCGGGTCCAGCTCGCCCGGCTCGTACAGCTTGTAGTTAAACACTGCCTCTTTGAAGAAGCGCATCTCTTCCGGACGGTGGCGGTTCATATACCACTCATCTTCACGATAAACGTTGGTTACGATCGCCGGATCGTTTCGCATCATCTCAAACAGGTCAGAGGCGATATCGCGATCAAGGTTATGAGCGAAGATCTGCTTCCCGTCGCTATCATGTACGCGGGCGCCGTTAGAGGTGATCATATAGGATTTAATGCCGAGATTATCGCGAATTTGCCCAACATCGATGTAGTGGCGGCCGGTCGCGAACACGAAATTGATACCGCGTGCGGTAAGCAGTTTCAGCGTCTCTTTGGCGTAGGGGGTTAAGCAGTGATCGGGAGAAAGCAGCGTGCCATCTAAGTCAGACGCAACAACCTGGTACATAAAAATTTTAACCTCTAAACAGGGCGACGAGCGTTTCGCCGGATTAAGTATGTCGAGCAAAAAAATCGACGATAGCGTTTAGCGCGACCGAGCGCATGGCGTCCTTTTCAAAAAGGATCTCATGGTATGCCCCTTCTATGACAAACGGCTTATTCCCTTCGCAGGGATGGCCGCCTGCGGCGCGAAGTTCACAGTAGCGATCGTGCATACGGTTATCGACTACACGCTCTTCTTCCGCCTGGAGCAATAATGTTGGCGTAACGTCTTTTTCCGCGCCGGCCAGCACCTCTTCGCCCGCAAGGATCCCCTCGCGCACCCAATGGAACGTTGGCCCGCCGACCCGCAGCTGCGGCTCATCGGCGTAAAAACGCAGGTTGCGACGATAGCGTTGACGGCTGTGCGTCAGTACGTTGACCGCAAAGGGCAGCGCCCGCCAGCGGCCGGTACCGAGGGCATACTCTTCACGAATGCGCTGATGGCCCTCAGCCCAATCGAGAATGTGGCGCACCATCCAGTCAGGCAGGCGCATAACAATGCCGAACATCGGCGCGCAGAGCGCCATCGCGTCGCAATGCTGGTGGTGGCGCTGCAAAAATAGCGTCGCAATAGCGCCACCCATGGAATGGGCAAGAATAAACCGTTTCCGCCAGTGCCCCGGCACGACATGTTGTTGCCAGAAAGCGGCGAGATCGTCAACGTAATCGCTGAAATTTACGACGTGCCCGCGGTGGGTATCGGAAAGCATGCGCCCGGAACGCCCCTGGCCGCGATGATCGATAATCATCACATCAAAGCCGCTGCGGAAAAGATCGTAAGCCAGTTCGGCGTACTTAACGTAGCTTTCAATACGACCCGGACAGATCACCACGACCCGGTCGTGACTTTTGGCGCAGAAGCGCACAAAGCGCACCGGAACGTCATCCACGCCCGTAAATTCAGCCTCTTCCCGCTGACGCCAGAAATCGGTTAGTGGCCCCATGGTAAAAGCCGCAAACGCGTTTTCTCGTGTTTCCCAGTCCTTTTGCTGCAAAAACATCGGGCTTACACCCCTAATAACCGCTGAAAATCGTTTTTTTGTCGTGCATCACACAATGCTTACACAATAGCGTATTGTGGCATAAAAACAGACAATCAGGGAGTTTCTCATGACGTTCGAGTGGTGGTTTGCCTATCTGCTAACATCTATTATTCTCAGCCTGTCGCCGGGCTCCGGGGCAATAAATACCATGACCACCTCTATTAACCACGGCTATCGCGGCGCGGCGGCCTCTATTGCCGGGCTACAGACCGGGCTCGGCATTCACATCGTGCTGGTCGGCGTCGGCCTGGGGACGCTCTTCTCTCGATCGCTGTTAGCTTTTGAAATCCTGAAATGGGCGGGCGCCGCTTATCTTATCTGGCTCGGCATTCAGCAGTGGCGAGCCGCAGGCTCTCTCGATCTGAATACCCTTGCGAAAGCGCAGACCCGCGGCAAACTCTTTAAGCGCGCGGTATTCGTGAATCTGACCAATCCGAAAAGCATCGTATTTCTCGCCGCGCTCTTCCCGCAGTTTATCGTGCCGCACCAGCCTCAGGTAATGCAGTATCTGGTACTTGGCGTTACCACTATTGTGGTCGATATTATCGTCATGATTGGCTACGCCACGCTGGCCCAGCGTATCGCTGCATGGATCAAGGGGCCAAAACAGATGAAGGCGCTGAATAAGGTCTTTGGTTCGCTGTTTATGCTGGTCGGCGCCCTGCTGGCCTCCGCCCGCCACGCGTGATGTATAGATAAACAAAAAATTACCGTACTGATAAAATATATGGCCCAGGCGGGAGAAGAGCAGGATGTTCGGCCGCTATTATATGAGCTGGCACAGCGGGTGCCGCAACATGGAGGTGTACTGATGACTCTGGCAGAAAAGTGGCTTGAGGAAGGTATGCAAAAGGGCATTAAGGAAGGCATAAAAGAGGGCAAACGCGCTGCGCTACTTAACGTCGCAAAGGCCATGCTCGAGCGGGGCATTGATACTACTGCGGTGATGGAAATGACCGGTCTCACGTCCGACGATTTGCAGCAGCTCCATCATTAATACCCGGCCCGCCCATAACCTCCTGGGCGGGACGCAGAAGGGTTAGCGTGAAATAATCAGATGAATACCGAAGCCGGCGAATAGCGTACCGGCGATGCCGTCGATCCACTTCGCCATCCGCTGATAGCCACGGCGCATGCCTGGCAGGGCGAACAGGCTGGCAACCACCGTGAACCAGGCCAGCGTCTCCAGTACGATCAGCAGAAAAATCCCCCAGCGCGCGCCAGAACTGACGCTATCGCCGACGAACAGCGAGAACACGGAGCCGAAATAGATAATCGCTTTTGGGTTCGCCAGATTAGTCAGCAGCCCTTTCAGAAAGCTCCGGCCGCTGCGCGCCAGCTCAACCTGAGGCTCTACCGCTGCCGCCGCTTCGCCTTTTTTCAGCGCGCCACGCAGCATCTGGAAGCCCATCCAGCACAGATACAGGCCGCCGCCGACCATAATAATGGTATGCAGCCAGGCCATCTTCTCGATAATCAGGTTCAGGCCGAGCAGCGCTACGCCCGCCCATACCATTACCCCGCAGGTGATACCCAGCACGCCCATCATCGCCTCCTTACGAGAGCGGCTAACGGCGGTTTGCGAAACAAAGAAAAAGTCCGGGCCAGGACTCATCAGCGCAATGATATGCACCAGCGCGACGGTGAAGAAAAGCGTCAACATAATTAACTCGCAGGAAAATAGTCAGGACGAAAACTATATTTGCACTTTTTCGTCCGGCTGACTACTCATCATCGCCATCCACGTGCGCGCGGATCAGGGCCATAAACTCTTTACCAAAACGCTCGAGCTTACGCGTGCCGACGCCGTTGACGCTAAGCATCTCGCCGGCCGTCAGCGGCGTTTGCTCAGCCATTTCAATCAGTGTTGCATCGTTAAACACGACGTAGGGTGGGATATTCTCTTCGTCGGCAATCGCCTTACGCAGTTTGCGCAGCTTGGCAAAAAGCTTACGATCGTAATTGCCGCCAAAGGATTTCTGCATCGCTTTTGGCTTCAGCGCCACAATACGCGGCACGGCAAGCTGTAGCGTCACGTCGCCGCGCAGAACCGGACGCGCGGCCTCGGTAAGCTGTAGCGCAGAGTGCTGGGCAATATTCTGCGTGACCAGGCCTAAATGGATCAGCTGGCGGATCACGCTAACCCAATGCTCATGGCTCTGCTCGCGCCCAATGCCGTATACCGGCAGCTTATCATGCCCCATATCGCGAATACGCTGGTTATTGGCGCCGCGCAGCACTTCCACCACGTAGCCCATACCAAAGCGCTGGTTGACGCGGTAAATCGTCGACAGCGCCTTCCGCGCGTCCATTAAACCGTCGTACTGTTTCGGCGGGTCGAGGCAGATATCACAGTTGCCGCACGGCTCCTGGCGCCCCTCGCCAAAGTAGTTGAGCAACACCAGGCGGCGGCAGGTTTGCGCTTCGGCAAAAGCCCCCATCGCGTTGAGCTTATGGCGTTCAATGTCCTGCAGCGGCCCGGCGGGTTTCTCCTCAAGGCAGCGCCTGAGCCACGCCATATCCGCCGGATCGTAAAACAGCATCGCCTCGGCAGGCAGCCCATCGCGCCCGGCGCGGCCGGTCTCCTGGTAATAGGATTCAATATTGCGGGGGATATCGAAATGCACCACAAAACGGACGTTCGGTTTGTTGATCCCCATCCCGAAGGCCACCGTGGCCACCACGATTTGCAGGTCGTCGCGCTGGAATTTCTCCTGTACGTCGGCGCGGATATGATTTTCCAGGCCGGCGTGATAGGCCGCCGCGCTGATGCCGCGACTTTGCAGGCGTGCGGCGGTATCCTCCACTTTCGACCGGCTATTGCAGTAGATAATGCCTGATTTGCCGCGCTGATCCTGTACGTAGCGCATCAGCTGATCCAGCGGCTTAAACTTCTCCATCAGCATGTAGCGGATATTGGGTCGGTCGAAGCTGCTGACCTGGATAAGCGGGTCGCTCAGGCCCAGCAGGCGAACAATGTCGCGACGCGTGGTGTCATCGGCGGTGGCGGTCAGCGCCATAAACGGGATTTGCGGTATCCGCTGGCGCAGCTGCCCTAACGCAGCGTATTCCGGACGAAAATCATGGCCCCACTGGGAAATACAGTGCGCCTCATCCACCGCCACCATCGACAGATTCCAGTGCGTAAGATGCTCGAGGAAGTTATCCAGCATCAGGCGCTCCGGGGCGATATACAGCAGGCGAATCTGCCCGCTGCGGCAGCCGGCCATCACCTCCTGCTGCTGCTCCCGGCTCTGGGTTGAATTCAGGCACGCCGCCGCCACGCCGTTAGCCAGCAGCTGATCGACCTGATCCTTCATCAAGGAGATGAGCGGCGAGACCACGACAGTCAGACCGCCCAGCACCAGCGCCGGCACCTGATAACACAGCGACTTGCCGCCGCCGGTCGGCATCACCACCAGGCAATCGCGCCCGGCCAGTGCCGTATCGATAATGGTTTCCTGGCCCGGGCGAAACTGCTGGTAGCCGAAGGTCTCTTGTAAAACCTGCTTAGCCAGCGATTCCTGATTCAATACTTCCGCCTGCGCCACGTTGACCCCATATGCCTGAAAAGAAAACAGGCGCTATTTTCAGCGCCTGAGAGCCAGAGTGCAACGATTAAAACAGATCGTTGAGCATCAGCCCGACGCCGACGCGGGTTTGATTAAAGTTATAATCGATAAGCGACTCGCCATAACCGCTATAGACCTGAGTATAGACGCGCACGTGTTTGGTGATCGGATAGCTTACCCCAAGCTCGGCGCCGCCGTAGCCGGTATTCCAGTTATATTGCCCCTGAGCGCTGAGAATAGCGTCGCCCAGCTGGTAGCCCACTTTCAGCCGGTAATAACCCATATATTTGGTGATATCCGGGTTATCGTCGGTGCTGCCAATAACGTACCAGGGCTTCACCTCGACCAGCCAGTTGCCATTTTGCGCCATCAGTCGGGTATAGAGGCGATTCCAGCTGCGGGAAGTGGGATCGGAACGGCCGTTAGAGTCGTGGTTATAACCCATTTCAACGTCGCGCAGCGTCCAGCCGGCAAATGAGTAATCGGTCGCAAACCCGAGGAACAGCTGCGGCTCGTAGTTGGTTTCGCGAAACGGCGCGGACTCTTTGCTGTTGGAGAGCTGCCACCAGGATTTTTGCGTATAAGAAGCGCCCAGCAGCGAATTCTCGCCCAAAATCCCGCGCCATAATGGAAACGCCAGGCTAAGCTGGAACTTCACTTCGTCTTTACGCGCGTTTTCAGCCCAGTCGTAGCTGCGAATCGCTTCTTTATTGAGATCGCTGGTCCACGTATAGAGCAGATAGTTGCTCTCGTAGGGATAGAGCAGGAAGGGATTATCATGGTCCTGTAACAGGTTGGCGATAATACTCCCGCGAACGGCCGGAGTGTCGTGGACCTGTTTATTCACCGGCGCGTCCTGCGCCAGAACGCCGGCCGGAAGCGCAACAAGCGCCAGCAGGCAGGCCAAAGAGATACGCATTGCTGTTCTCCTGGATGGATATTTATTATTTCTGTTTAACCCAGGCAGCATTCTACCTATTTATACGTCTTCTGACCTGTTATCCGTTCTTAAAGTAGAAATCAATATTTTAGAAGCATAAAATCAACATTTCATTAACCTATGGAAATGTTGTTATGTCTGAACTGACCGCCGCCGCCGCCCTGAAGCTGGTGGGAGAAATCTTCGTCTACCACATGCCCTTTAATCGCGCCTTAGGGCTGGAACTGGAGCGCTATGAAAAAGAGTTCGCCCAGCTGAGTTTCAACAACCAACCAATGATGGTCGGCAACTGGGCGCAGAGTATTTTACATGGCGGAGTGATTGCCTCAGCGCTGGACGTCGCGGCGGGGCTGGTATGCGTCGGCAGCACCCTGACTCGCCACGACACCATCAATGAAGAAGAGCTGCGCCAGCGCCTGTCGCGGATGGGCACCATCGATCTGCGCGTCGACTACCTGCGTCCGGGTCGTGGGGAGCGCTTTACCGCCACCAGCAGCCTGCTGCGCGCCGGTAACAAGGTGGCGGTGGCCCGCGTCGAACTGCATAACGAAGAGCAGGTGTATATCGCCAGCGCTACGGCGACGTATATGGTGGGTTGATCGGCTTAAATCGAGTAACATCATTCTCTTTGGCAATGGATTTGTACCGATGGACGCTAAACAAACGCGGGTGGGGGTTCTCCTGGCCCTGGCCGCCTATTTTATCTGGGGTATCGCGCCAGCGTACTTCAAGCTTATCTACTATGTTCCCGCCGATGAAATTCTGACTCACCGCGTGATCTGGTCCTTCTTCTTTATGGTCGCGCTAATCAGCATCAGTCGTCAGTGGCCACAGGTCAAAAGGCTACTGAAAACGCCGAAAAAGGTGTTTCTGCTGGCGCTGTCTGCCGTGCTGGTGGGCGGTAACTGGCTGCTATTTATCTGGGCGGTCAATAACCATCATATGCTGGAAGCCAGCCTGGGCTACTTTATCAACCCGCTGGTGAATATTCTGCTGGGGATGATCTTCCTCGGGGAGCGTTTTCGTCGGATGCAGTGGCTGGCAGTGCTGCTGGCCGCCTGTGGCGTTCTGGTGCAGCTCTGGACTTTTGGCTCGTTGCCGATTATCGCGCTGGGCCTGGCGTTCAGCTTCGCTTTTTATGGTCTGCTACGTAAAAAGATCGCCGTGGATGCACAAACCGGCATGCTGTTTGAAACGCTCTGGCTGCTGCCGGTCGCCGCGATTTATCTGTTTGGTATAGCCGATAGCCCGACCAGCCATATGGGTCAGAACCCGTGGTCGCTGAACCTGCTGCTGATGGCGGCGGGCGTGGTCACCACTATTCCGCTGCTGTGCTTTACCGGCGCGGCGACCCGTCTGCGCCTTTCTACGCTGGGCTTCTTCCAGTATATCGGCCCAACGCTGATGTTCCTGCTGGCGGTGACCTTCTACGGCGAGGTGCCGGGCGCGGATAAGATGGTGACCTTTGCTTTTATCTGGGTGGCGCTGGCGATTTTCGTAATGGATGCGGTTTACACAATACGTCGTACGCGTAGGGCATAAAGCCAGACCGGTACGCAAAAAAGGAGCCGAAGCTCCTTTTTTTACAGCCAGTTCTTGCGCTTAAAGTACAGATAGGGCGCCAGGCCAGCGAGCATCATAAAGACAATCGCGCCGGGATAGCCAAAGCTCCAGTGCAGCTCAGGCATAAACTCAAAGTTCATGCCATAGCTGGAAGCCACCAGGGTCGGCGGCAGGAACACGACGGAGACGACCGAGAAGATCTTGATGATGCGGTTCTGCTCAATGTTGATAAAGCCCATCGCCGCCTGCATCAGGAAGTTGACCTTCTGGAACAGCGATTCATTGTGCGGCAGCAGGGATTCGATATCTCGCAGGATTTCGCGCGCCTGCTCCAGCTGCCCTGCCGGCAGACGGGCCTTGCGTACGAGGAAGTTCAGCGCGCGCTGGGTATCCATCAGACACAGGCGGACTTTCCAGCCGATATCTTCCTGTTCCGCCAGCGTAGAGAGCGCCTCGTCGTAATCATCGCCCTGACGACCTTCCATAATCACCCGGCTAAGCTTTTCCAGATCGCTGTAGATGTTTTCGATTTCATCCGCCAGCTGCTCGATTTTGGTTTCGAACAGATCCAGCAGCAGCTCGTAGGCGTTGCCGTCCACCATCGACTGGTTGCGGGCGCGCATGCGATACAGGCGGAAAGCGGGCAGCTCCCGCTCGCGCAGGGTGAACAGACGGCCTTCGCGGATAGTAAACGCCACGGTAGAGTTACCGGCGTGATCCTCAGCATCTTCAAAAAAGAAAAATGAGTGGATATGCAGACCGTCTTCATCCTCAAAGAAACGCGCTGACGCTTCGATGTCTTCCAGCTCCGGGCGCGTCGCCAGGTTCTGGCCCAATTCCGTTTGCACACGGCTTCGTTCATCGTCGTCAGGCTCGACCAGATCGACCCACACCGAACTGGCGAGGTGCTTGATCTCGTCGGCTTCCAGACGCGTTAAACGATTGTTTTCCAGTTGAAATGCGCTCAGCATGACCGGGACTCCCAATGCAAAAAATTATCGGACAGTTCGGTGGGCACACAGAAACAATTTGGGTTTCAGACCATTAAGCCTGACTCAGAGCGACGGGAATAGAACGGGTCGCCGACAACCGCTAAGGCTATCAGCATAAGAGGATAGCCTTAGGAGTTGTTCCTGATGGGCAGGAAATTGAGCCAGCATCTACTGGGTGTGTCCAAGGCGAATGTCCTCTTAGCGTAATCGTGCGCGCATGTTACGCCAGCGCAAAAACGGCGTCAACACGCAACGGAACGCTAAAGAGCAAATCAAGCTCCTTAACGTATAAAGGTAGCAGAATATTACAAAATAATGATATTTTTCTTAGTGTTACACTGTTTCCAGCCGGGCATACGCCGCGACCAGCCATTTGATCCCCTGCCCCTGAAAGGCAACCTGCAGGCGACTGTGTTCGCCGCTGCCTTCGAGGTTCACAATGGTGCCTTCACCGAATTTGGCGTGGCGGACGCGCTGGCCCAGCTTATAGCCGGTGTCGTTTTCCGCCATCGGCGTCCCCATGCGCTGATGGCTGACCGGCCGGCTCACCGTGGCGCGCAGCCGCACCTCTTCCACGCACGACTCCGGCAGCTCGCCGATAAAGCGCGAGGGGCGATGATAAACCTCTTTGCCGTACAGGCGACGGGTTTCCGCGTAGGTCAGCGTTAGTTTTTGCATGGCACGAGTCACGCCGACGTAGGCCAGGCGGCGTTCTTCTTCCAGGCGGCCGCCCTCATCAAGCGCCATCTGGCTCGGGAACATCCCTTCTTCCACGCCAACGATAAATACCTGCGGAAACTCCAGCCCTTTCGCCGAGTGCAGGGTCATCAGCTGTACCGCATCCTGCCAGGTGTCCGCCTGCCCTTCTCCCGCTTCCAGCGCCGCATGCGAGAGGAACGCCTGCAGCGGCATTAAATCTTCATCTTCTTCGTTGTAGCTAAACTGGCGCGTCGCCGTCACCAGCTCCTCTAAGTTTTCGATACGCGTCTGGCCCTTCTCGCCTTTCTCCTGCTCGTACATCATGCGCAGGCCGGAATCTTTAATGACCCGGTCGGTCTGCACGTGCAGCGGCATGTCGGCTGTCTCCTGCGCCATGGCGTCAATAAGTTCCATAAAACGCTGCAGAGCGCTGGCAGCGCGCCCGGCGAGAACTTTCTCTTTTAACAGCTCGCGACAGGCCTGCCACAGCGTCAGCTGCCGGTCGCGCGAGGTCTGACGCACCACGTCCAGCGTGCGATCGCCAATGCCGCGCGTCGGGGTATTGACCACGCGCTCAAATGCCGCATCGTCGTTACGGTTGGCAATCAGGCGCAGATAGGAGAGCGCATCTTTGATCTCCTGACGTTCGAAGAAGCGCATGCCGCCATAAATACGATAAGGCATGCTGGCCTGCAGCAGCGCCTCTTCCAGCACGCGCGATTGGGCGTTGCTGCGATACAAGATCGCGCACTGCTCCAGCGCCCCGCCGTTTTCCTGCCAGGTTTTGATACGATTGACGACAAAACGCGCCTCATCAAGATCGTTAAACGCGCAGTAGAGCGAAATCGGCTCGCCGTCGGCGCCGTCGGTCCACAGCTTTTTCCCCAGCCGTCCGCTGTTGTTCTCAATCAGGGCGTTCGCCGCGCTGAGAATATTGCTGGTCGAGCGATAGTTCTGCTCCAGACGGATAGTTTCCGCGCCGGGGAAGTCATTGAGGAAGCGCTGGATGTTTTCTACCTGCGCGCCGCGCCAGCCGTAAATCGACTGATCGTCATCGCCAACGATCATTACCTTACCGGTATCGCCCGCCAGCAGTCGGATCCACGCGTATTGAATATTGTTGGTATCCTGGAATTCATCCACCAGGATATTGGTAAAGCGCTCGCGGTAGTGCTGAAGGATATGCGGCTTGTTAAGCCACAGCTCGTGGGCGCGCAGCAGCAGCTCGGCGAAGTCCACCAGCCCCGCGCGATCGCAGGCTTCCTGATAGGCCTGGTAAACCTTCTGCCAGGTCTGCTCAACCGGATTACCGTAGCTCTGAATATGATGCGGGCGCAGCCCTTCATCTTTTTGGCCGTTGATGTACCACATCGCCTGCCGCGGCGGCCACTGCTTCTCATCGAGATTCATCGCCTTAATCAGGCGCTTAAGCAGGCGCAGCTGATCTTCGCTGTCGAGGATCTGGAAGTCCTGCGGCAGCCCGGCGTCAAGGTGATGAGCGCGCAGCAGACGGTGCGCCAGACCGTGGAAAGTGCCGACCCACATACCGCCCTGAGTGGTGCCCATCAGTTGACCAATACGATGACGCATTTCCGCTGCCGCTTTGTTGGTAAAGGTCACCGCCATGATGGAGTAAGGGGAACAGTTCTCAACGCTCAGCAGCCAGGCGATGCGGTGTACCAGCACGCGCGTCTTACCGCTGCCCGCTCCTGCCAGAACCAGCATGTTAGTACGTGATGCCGCAACGGCTTCACGCTGTTTATCATTGAGGCTGTCGAGCAGGTAAGAAACGTCCATTGGCACCGCCGGAAATGAGGCGCCCGGCAACGTTTGGCTCGCCGGGCTACTGTTAATTTATACAGAACTACTGACGATTATATCAGCGAGGTCAGAGATGCCAACCGTGAAATTTCGATGTGCGGCAGCAGGCGGCCATCGGCGGCACGCATCAGGTCTGCGCCCTGCGGTTTGATCCAACAGGCCTGCATGCCGCAGCGAATAGCGCCTGCGACATCGGTCGTCAGATCGTCCCCGACGTGCAGAATCTGCCCCAGAGGAAGCTCCAGCCGCTCCGCTGCGAGATGATACATATCGGCAAAGGGCTTAGAGCGCCCGTCAGGGCCCGCGCGCAGCACGAAGCGGAAGTAGTCGCTCAGGCCAAAGAGTTCCGGCTGGGCGTTGCCGTTGGTAATGGCCACCAGCGGCCACTTTTCCGCCAGCTGCGCCAGCGTATCGTGCGTCTCCTGCGGAACGTCAATCAGGCTGCGCCAATGAGCGAAATTCGCCATCGCTTCATCGGCCCCCGTTTTCGCCAGCGTCGCTGAAAGCCCGGCGTTGATCATCCCCAGCTCCAGCGCGCGGCGGCGCCATTCGGTCACATCGTGGTAAATTTCCGGCTCTGACGCCAGCAGCGTCTGGCGCAGCCGGTTAAGCTCGCTGGCGTCAAATTGGCTCAGAGAAGGGTGGTAGCTGCGCACAAAGCTCAGCGACTCATGCAGCGTCCGGTCAATCACCGGGCGGTTGTCATAAAGGGTATCGTCCAGGTCAAACGTCAATGCTGAAATCTGGCCCAGAGGTCGGTAAAAACGCATCATTTCCCCCGTTTGGCGCGCGGATGTGCCGCATCGTACACCGACGCAAGGTGTTGAAAATCGAGATGGGTATAGATTTGAGTGGTGGAAAGGTTAGCATGGCCCAGAAGCTCCTGCACCCCGCGCAGATCGCCGCTCGACTCCAGCATATGGGTCGCGAAGGAGTGGCGCAGCTTATGCGGATGCACGTGGCTGTTGAGCCCCTGCTTTATGCCCCATTCGGCAAAGCGCTTTTGCACGTTGCGCGCGGAAATTCGCTTCCCCAGTTTAGATAAGAACAGGGCGTCCTCATCGGCACCGAACAGTCCGCGCAGATCGAGCCAGTGCTCAATCCACACCACCGCATTGCGGCCAATCGGCAGGCGGCGCTCTTTGCTGCCTTTGCCCATCACCCACACCTCGCCGGATTCCAGATCGAGGTGCTTAATATCGAGATTCACCAGCTCCGAAAGACGCAACCCCGCGCCGTACATCACTTCCAGCATCGCCCTGTCGCGTACCGCCAGCGGATCGTTGAGATCGATATCCAGCAGCCGATTAACGTCGTCGACGTCGATATTTTTCGGTAGATGGCGGGGTATTTTCGGCGCCGAAATCCCCTTCGCCGGATTCGCGGCCAGTTCGCCCTGGCTCACCAGCCAGTCAAAGAAGCTGCGTAAGGCGGAGAGACGTAAGGCCAGGCTGGCAGGCCCCAGCCCCTGACGACGGCTGCGCACCGCCAGGCTACGGACCTGGGCGGCATCACACTGCTGCCAGCTTTTCAGCCCGGCGCTATCCGCCAGCGCGATAAGCGTTTCCAGCTGGCGGCGATAGTTCAGCAGCGTTATCGGGCTCAGCTGACGCTCGACGCCAAGATAGCGTAAGAAGCGTTCTACGGGAGCAAACAGAGGCGAGTCGGTCATGCGCGTTCAATCCAGCGCTCCAGCAATCCCGGGAGCATCGACGCGATTTCCTGCAATAGCTGCGTTCCCTGCCCTTGCTGATAGTGCTGGGGGTCGCGACTGCTGAATATCATCACTCCGGGGGCGTCGTCTCCCCCCAGCAGCGACATCGCCACCGATCCGATGGCTTTAGCTTCCGGCAGCACGACCAGCAGCTCGGGGCCGTTTAAAGCGCCAAGATAATGGCGCTGTTGTCCAAGACGCTGAATGCGAATAGGCTCAAACGCCTGACGGCTTATCGCCAGATGGGTGAATTTGGAAGGCGCGCCGAGCCGCCAGCGGTCGGGAAACAGGCGCACCGTGGCGCCCGCCAGACCCAGCTCGCGCGCCCAGCGATGAAAGCGGTTCAGCATTTCGTCAAGGCTATCGGCCGCCGCCAGCCGCGTTTGCAGGTGAAACAGGCGCTGAAACAGGCTTTCGTTAGCCGTCGCCTGCTCCATCAGCAGCGTCATATTTTCTTCCAGCACGTTGATATGGTTCCGCGCCCGCGCCATGTGCCACTCCACCAGCGAGACCGAACCACGCACCGGATGCGGCACTGACATGTGTTCCACCAGCGCCGCATTACGAATAAAGAATTCAGGATGTTGCAACAGATAGTCCACCACTGCGCGATCGTTTAGCTCGCTGGCAAGTTCCTGTTGTTCTTCCCCGACTTGTTTCATAAATGAATAAATCCGTCATAGACATGTGCCGCCGGGCCAGTCATATACAACGGTTGGCCCGGACCTTTCCAGGCGATATCCAGACGCCCGCCGGGTAATTCCACGCGGACCTCCTCGCCCAGTAATCCCTGCTGGATACCGACTGCCGCCGCCGCACAGGCGCCGCTGCCGCAGGCCTGAGTTTCCCCCGCACCGCGTTCATACACGCGCAGGCGAATATGAGAGCGGCTGATCACCTGCATAAAGCCGATGTTCGCCCGCTCCGGGAAGCGCTCGTGGTTTTCCATCACCGGGCCGAGCGTTTCCACCGTCGCGGTTTCCACATCATCAACCTGGATAACGCAGTGCGGGTTACCCATCGACACCACGCCGCACAATACTGTCTGTTCAGCGGCGCGCATAATATAGGTCTTTTCCGCTTTGTTGGCGCGGAACGGCACCTGGGACGGTTCGAAGTTTGGCTCACCCATATTGACGCGCACCAGATCGTCTTCCGTGACGCTTAATACCATACGGCCATTCGAGGTACTGACGCGGATATCACGTTTATTGGTCAGGCCTTTCAGACGCACAAAGCGGGCGAAACAGCGCGCGCCGTTGCCGCATTGCGCCACTTCGCTACCGTCGGCATTGAAGATACGATAGTGGAAGTCGAGCTCCGGATCGTAAGGCGGCTCCACCACCAGCAGCTGATCGAAACCCACGCCAAGATGCCGATCCGCCAGACGACGGATCAGTTCAGGTGAGAAAAAAACATTCTGCGTTACTGCGTCAACGACCATAAAGTCGTTACCCAGGCCATGCATTTTAGAGAACTGCATTTTCTACTCCAGCTGCGCGGAACTGTCAGTAATTCACCTGGGTCGGGCCACCGCTATCGCCGCGATCGTTCCGATCCGGCGTAGAGCTCTGGATACCGCTATCAACCGGCTTAGTCGGCGGAGGCGCCGTCTTATCCGCCGGCGGGAAGTAAAGCGGCCCTTTCAGACCACAGCCGCTAAGGCTGAGAACCGCTAATAAAACGGCAAGCGCTGGGAAAACGTTTTTCATGGATAGTTGCCCGTGATTCATTCTTACTGCTTTCTATCATCGCAGGAGAAGACGTAAAAGCAAGCGTTTAGCATCCCACTGCGCGCGCTTTTGTTTCGCGCTATACTGCCGCCACTATCAAAAAAGCGGGAAAGAACCATGAACGACAGTGAATTCCATCGCCTGGCCGATACCCTGTGGATGACCATCGAAGAACGCCTTGACGACTGGGACGGCGACAGCGATATCGACTGTGAAATCAACGGCGGCGTACTGACTATTAGTTTTGAAAACGGCAGCAAGATTATTATCAACCGTCAGGAACCGCTACACCAGGTGTGGCTGGCAACGAAACAAGGCGGCTACCATTTCGACTTAAAAGGCGACGAGTGGGTATGCGACCGCAGCGGCGAAACCTTCTGGGATCTGCTGGAACAGGCGGCGACCATGCAGGCCGGTGAAGCGGTGAGTTTTCGCTAAGAGAGCGTGATACGAATTCCCCGGATTGCGGCTAACGCCTTATCCGGGCTACAACAATCCCTATCGCCCTGTAGCCCGGGCAAGCGCAGCGCCCCCGGCAAGTCCACCCGTAGAAGATTTCAAACCTATTACACCCTCAAGGCCCGCAGTTCAGGCTCAGGAGTAGTGCTGTAGCATCAGTGATGAGGCAGCATCCTGACCGGCTGAAGCGGTGGCAGCGGCAATCACCTGGCTGCGGAACGGAATCACCTGCTCGCGACCGTCAACGTCGACGATTTGATAAAACTGCGGCAGGTTAAAGTTGATAAAGCTGGAACCGTAGGTAAAACGGTCATGGGATGAAGAGTAGAAGCGGCTGACGTCGCGCACCAGCTCCTCTTTGCTACCTTCGCAGTGGTGATACACCTCGGCGCGGTTGCTCTCATCGAGGATATAGATGTTAAAACCGTTATCGTTATCCGCATCTTCGAAGAAGAACTGAATAATCCCTTCGCTGGCAAAGCCGTCCACTACCTGCGGCAGCCTGACGTGGTTAGTCTCCACCTGCACCGACAGCCCGTGCAATTTGTTATGAGAAATCGCGCCATAGAATTCGATGGCGTTTTCCAGTTTCTGAACCGAAACGTTAAGACGCTCGAAGAACAGCCCCCAGGTCTGCCCGGAAACGCGTAGCGCTTTAAAGCGGCCGGTATCCTGACGGGTGCTGGAAAGACGCAGCTCAACGCATTCAGACACCAGCTGCTGTACGCGAGTGCGGATCAGACCGCGCAGATGCTGGCTATAGCAGAAAACCTCCACGCTATCCGGCGGCGCGGCGTCCTGGTGCATCTTGCCAAGAATGGTCTTCAGCGCTTCGATCATCGCCTGCTCGCCGTTAAAGTGCAGCGTACGCACCTCGTTCCACGAGTTGCGGTACAGCAGGTCGATGCTGCCAATCAGGCACTTTTGCTCTTCGCCGAAGCTGAAAACATCCAGCTTGCGGAAGTCAAAATGCACCACCTGATTGCGGAAGGCCGCCGTCGGGTCATATTCCAGGTTGACGATAATCGCCAGATGGCGGATTTCGCACGGACTGTACAGCGCTTTCGGCGTCGGAGAAGGCAGGCGCAGCGGGAAGTGATGCGCCACATCGGCCACCATCTCCTGCAGCTTCGCCAGATCGACAATGCCGTTGCCCTTAATAAACAGGCGCGTACGTGACGTCAACAGGCCGTTAAACCAGGCCCAGGCCACCAGCTTATTAAGATAACGGTTATATTCCAGCGGCTGATGGCTGATGATCGATTCCATGTCCGGCGCCCGGTTATAGACATACCAACCGGTGCGGTTGGCGCGGCCCGGCGGCACGTGGATAAAGGTCAGATTCGGCTCAGACAGATCCGGTGAAATTTGCGGGTTTACCAGGGTGACTTTCCCCGGCAGCGCTTCAAAGGCGGCGTACAGCTTACGCGTCAGCACGCCAATATCCTGCGGGCTGGCGGAAACGCTCAGGTTATTGCGGCGCGCAAAACGAATCAGGTTACGATAGCTCTGCATCATCGCATCAAGCAGTTCGTTGTGCGCTTTACGGACTTCGTCAATCTTCCAGTTGGCCCGGTTGTCGAGCATCATCAGACGCTTTTCATCCCAGCCCCACTCTTTCACCAGGTGACTGACGACTTCGCGACGCCAGCCGACGCAGGCGCGCTCGCGGCTCAGCTTCTCGCAGACCTTTAAATAGAAACATCGACGCACCAGATCGAGGCGCGTTTCATCTTCGATGGCCTGCAGATAGAGCGTCACGCGCTCCAGCATCATGCAGTAAGGATCGAGGCCAAACGAAACGATCTCACCGTCATGCAGGCGCTGTTTGATATCTTTCGCCAGCAGGCGGTTATTGGGGTACTCCCAGGAGTACGCTTCCAGCAGCAGCGTTTTCAGCACGGCCTTATAGGGCGAGTCGATGCTTTTATACAGTTGCCAGAGGCTGGCGCCGAAGTACTCTTCGGCCGACAGAGAACTCAGGCCGCCGAGATCCAGCCATTCGTTCGGCGTCAGTACGCCCTGCGCGTAGAGGCTCATGACGTAATCGTCGTAATGCTCTTCTTCATCGCACGGCACCATATTCCACAGAATACGTTTGCCGGCAAGGCGCACCGCGGTACGGTAAAACTCATCCAGCAGCAGGATATGCTGGGTGGAGCCGCAGTCTTCGCCGCCCAGGCTGCCGCTTTCGTTATGACGGAAGCGGTTTTCGTCGATCAGGAAGAAGCTGACCTCGACGCCCAGCGATGCCGCCCAGCTCTCCAGCAGGCTACATTTACGCTGCAGCAGCTGACGCTCTTCAGTGTCAAGCCAGGACTGGTGGCAAACCCAGATATCCAGGTCAGACGAACAGCTTTGGCCGACGGAAGATGTGCTGCCCATAGAGTAAAGGCCGGTGATCGGCAGCTCGCCTTTCGGCGGCTCCTTGGCCAGCATGCCACGGTTGAGCTCGAGCTCATCAAGATAGTGACGTTGGGTTTCATCAGGCGTGTAGAGGCAAATGCCACGGGGAACGTTACCGTCAAGGTAACCCGGCATCAGCGGATGATGATAATGTAGTAATGTCGGCAGTAGACTGTAAACCTGCTGGAAAGCGGGTCCCATGGCAGCAAGGGCGCGATCCACGCGCAATTGGTTGATGGCATCCAGTCTCTGTTTCAGTGTCTCAATATAGAGGTACAAGACATATCGCCTGATGTTCAAAAACCCGACGTACAATAGTACGGAGAGTTTCAGTATTTCAACAAAAACCGTCACCATTCGTCGTCGGTGTGGTTGTGGTGAACTGCTGACTGACAAATGGTTTAAAACGTGATCAATCTAACACCTTGCTGATTGACCGTAAAGAAAGATGCGCTACATACAAGTGTAGCACCCTTTACTACGTGTAAATTCTTCACTACGTTTGCGGCAACCCGCAAACGCATGAAAGGCTAAAAAGATGGCCGCGACCCTTAACCCCACAAAACTAACATCCCTAAGACAACAATGTTAGGATGGTTAGTGGTCGACAATGACGGTAACAAGCATGTTAGACAAAGTTTTGAGAATTGCCACACGGCAAAGCCCGCTTGCGCTATGGCAGGCACATTATGTGAAAGAGCGTCTGGAGTCCTGCCACCCGGGGCTTTCCGTTGAACTGGTGCCTATGGTCACCCGCGGCGACGTGATCCTTGATACGCCCCTTGCAAAAGTGGGCGGTAAGGGTCTGTTTGTGAAAGAGTTAGAGCTGGCGATGCTGGAAGGCCGCGCCGACATCGCCGTCCATTCGATGAAAGACGTACCGGTGGAGTTTCCCACAGGGCTTGGGCTGGTGACCATCTGCGAGCGTGAAGATCCGCGCGATGCGTTTGTCTCAAACCACTACGCTTCCATTGATGAATTGCCGCACGGCAGCATCGTTGGCACATCAAGTTTACGCCGTCAGTGTCAGCTGGCCGCAGCGCGGCCGGATCTCACGATCCGCTCCCTGCGCGGCAACGTAGGCACGCGTCTGGGCAAGCTTGATAGCGGCGAGTATGACGCCATTATTCTTGCCGCCGCAGGGCTAAAACGCCTGAACCTGGAGGCGCGTATTCGTCAACCGCTATCGCCGGAGCAATCGCTGCCCGCCGTTGGCCAGGGCGCGGTCGGCATCGAGTGTCGCCTTGACGACGAATGGACCAAAGCGCTACTGGCCCCGTTGAATCATACGGAAACGGCCATACGCGTACGCGCTGAACGGGCGATGAACACCCGGCTGGAAGGCGGCTGTCAGGTGCCAATCGGCAGCTATGCCGAACTGATCGACGGTGAGCTATGGCTGCGCGCGCTGGTTGGCGCGCCGGATGGCTCACAAATGGTGCGCGGCGAGCGGCGCGGCCGTGCGGAAGAGGCAGAAACGCTCGGCGTCTCTCTTGCCGAAGAGCTTCTGAATAACGGCGCTCGCGACATACTTGCCGTCGTCTATGCAGGAGAAGGTCCACAATGAGTATCCTGGTCACCCGTCCGCTGCCGCAAGGCGAAGAGTTAGTCAGCCGCCTGCGCGCGCTAGGGCGCGTGGCCTGGAGCTTTCCGCTCATTGAATTTACCCCTGGACGTCAGCTTCCTGAGCTGGGCGGCCAGCTGGAAAACCTCGCGGCTGGCGATTTGCTCTTCGCACTGTCCCAGCACGCCGTTGAGTTTGCCCACTCTCGCCTCCAGCAGCAAAGGCTGCGCTGGCCTTCGGCGCCTGACTATTTTGCCATTGGCCGCACCACCGCGCTGGCCCTGCATAAAGTCAGCAATCGTCATGTTCGCTATCCGTTAGATCGGGAAATCAGCGAAGTCTTGCTACAATTACCTGAATTACAAAACATTGCGGGGAAAAGAGCGCTCATCCTGCGCGGTAACGGCGGGCGGGAATTACTCGGTGATACGCTTCGCAAACGCGGTGCTGATGTCACTTTTTGTGAATGTTATCAACGTAGTGCAAGGCACTATGATGGCGCAGAAGAAGCAATGCGCTGGCAGTCTCGCGGTATTTCAACGCTGGTCATTACCAGCGGCGAGATGCTGCAGCAGCTCTGGACGCTGATACCACAGTGGTATCGCGAACGTTGGCTCCTGAGCTGTCGCATTTTAGTTGTCAGTGAACGTCTGGCCGAGCAGGCCAGAGAATTGGGCTGGCAGGATATCCAGGTTGCCGATAGCGCCGACAACGATGCGCTGCTACGCGCATTACAATAACTCTCAACATTGGAAGCCATAATGACGGAACAACAGAATCAATCCGCCGTGGTTGAAGAGACCAGGGAGGCCGTGGACACGACGTCACAGCCAGAAAATAACGTAGAAAAGAAAAACGGCGGCAGTAAAACCAGCCTCGCGCTGAGCGCAATAGCTATTGCTATCGCCCTCGCCGCTGGCATAGGTCTTTATGGCCTGACGAAGACCCAGGCAACCCGCCAGAGCGAAGCCAGCGCCGGGCTATCCAGCCAGATCGCCGCGCTGCAAAAAGCCCAGGAAAGCCAAAAAAGCGAACTCGAAGGCATTATTAAGCAGCAGGCCGACCAGTTGACGGAAGCGCAGCGTCAGCAGGAGGCTCTGGCGAAGAAGCTGGAAGAAGTTCAGGAGAAGGTTGCGGTTATTTCCGGCAGCGACGCAAAAACCTGGCTGCTCGCGCAGGCGGATTTCCTCGTGAAACTGGCCGGACGTAAGCTGTGGAGCGATCAGGACGTAACGACCGCTGCCGCGCTGCTGAAAAGCGCCGACGCCAGCCTCGCCGATATGAACGATCCGAGCCTGATCGCCGCGCGCCGCGCCATTACCGACGATATTGCCTCGCTTTCTGCCGTGAGTCAGGTCGACTACGACGGCATCATTCTGAAGGTGAACCAGCTCGCCAACCAGATCGATAATCTCCGTCTGGCGGACAACAACGATGACGACACGCCGATGGATTCCGATAGCGATGAGCTATCCAGCTCCATTACCGAATGGCGTGTAAACCTGCAAAAAAGCTGGCAGAACTTTATGGACAGCTTTATTACCGTTCGCCGCCGCGATGAAACCGCCGTGCCGCTGCTGGCGCCGAACCAGGACGTCTACCTGCGCGAAAATATTCGCTCCCGTCTGCTGGTCGCAGCGCAGGCCGTCCCTCGCCATCAGGAAGAAACCTACAAACAGGCTCTGGATAACGTCTCGACCTGGGTTCGCGCTTACTACGACACGGAAGACGCCACCACCAAAGCCTTCCTTGAGGATGTGGATAAGCTCAGCCAGCAAAGCATCACCATGAACGTACCGGAAAACCTGCAAAGCCAGGCGCTGCTTGAGAAACTAATGCAGACGCGAGTGCGTAATCTGATGGCGCAGCCGGCTGAACCCCAGACCAGCGCGCCGGCACCTGCCCCTGCACCTGCAGCCCACGCGCCAACGCCTGCGCCACAAGGAGAGTAACGCATGTTGAAAATTCTCTTACTCTTCGCGCTGCTGCTTGCCGGGATTGTGGTCGGGCCGATGATCGCGGGTCATCAGGGCTACGTGCTAATCCAGACCGATAACTACAATATTGAAACCAGCGTGACCGGGCTTGCGATCATCCTGATCCTCACCATGGTGGTACTGTTTGCCATTGAGTGGCTACTGCGGCGGATTTTCCGCACCGGCGCACACACCCGCGGCTGGTTCGTTGGCCGTAAGCGTCGTCGCGCCCGTAAGCAAACCGAGCAGGCGCTGCTGAAGCTGGCGGAAGGTGATTATCAGCAGGTTGAGAAGCTGATGGCGAAAAATGCCGATCACGCTGAACAGCCCGTTGTGAACTACCTGCTGGCAGCGGAAGCCGCCCAGCAGCGTGGAGATGAAGCTCGCGCTAACCAACATCTGGAGCGCGCTGCTGAATTAGCCGGTGACGATCTGATCCCTGTCGAAATAACCCGCGTACGTCTGCAGCTGGCGCGTAATGAAAACCACGCCGCCCGCCACGGTATTGACAGGCTGCTGGAAATCACGCCGCGTCATCCGGAGGTTCTGCGCCTTGCCGAGCAGGCCTACATCCGTACCGGCGCCTGGAATTCGCTGCTGGATATCATTCCGTCAATGGCGAAAGCCAACGTCAGCGATGAAGAGCATCGCGCTGAACTGGAACAGCTGGCGTGGATTGGTCTGATGGATAAAACGCTGGCCGACGGCGGTAGCGAAGGTTTGCGCGACTGGTGGAAAAGCCAGAGCCGTAAAACCCGCAGCCAGGTGGCGCTACAGGTGGCGATGGCGAATCGTCTTATCGAAAGCGACGATCATGATACCGCGCAGCAGATTATTATCGAAGGTCTGAAAAAGCACTATGACGACCGTCTGGTTATGCCGATTCCGCGGCTGAAAACCAATAACCCTGAGCAGCTGGAAAAAGTGCTGCGTCAGCAGCTTAAAACGGTCGGCGATCGTCCGCTGCTGTGGAGTACGCTGGGGCAATCGCTGATGCGCCACGGTGAGTGGCAGGAGGCCAGCATCGCGTTCCGCGCAGCCCTCAAGCAGCGCCCGGATGCGTTTGACTACGCATGGCTGGCGGATACTCTTGACCGCCTGCATCAGCCGGAAGAAGCGGCGACGATGCGTCGCGACGGCCTGCTGTTAACCCTGCAAAACAATCCGCAGCAGTAATGTCACTCTCGCCTCCGCCGGGGGCGAGAATCACTTCCTCTCCCGCCGGAACGTTTCCCGCTCCCTGAAAAGAAAAAAACGCCTGCTCTGAAACCAGGGCAGGCGTTAAAACAGGTCTGTTTGACAACAAATTGGGTGCTTCACTCAACGTAGTGTCCATGGTGTTTGATGAGGCTATATGCTTCATCCTTCACGCTGTCTCTTCGTTAGCTGCACACGCTCACTCCAGTCACTTACCTTTGTAAGCTCCTGGGGATTCCCGTGCTGGCCGTCTCGACACATCATGAATGATTTAGCATATAAAATGCGACATCTGTCAGTGGACGATAAGCACCGTAAAACGGCTCTGCATCATTCCTGAGTTTATGAGGCACTAAGGCGAACATAAGAGATGGAATGAGCATCTACCCGATTATTATCGCACAGGATCAGGAGAAGATGCATCTATCTGAACAAAGAATTGGGACTATTCTGGACAATAAATGACGTCAGGGTTAACGAAGTATTGTTTGCGATATCAGGGAGATAAACGTTTTTCTGCAGAATCAGAAAACAAAAAACCCCGCCGAAGCGGGGTTCAAAATTGGTCGGCGAGAGAGGATTCGAACCTCCGACCCACTGGTCCCAAACCAGTTGCGCTACCAAGCTGCGCTACTCGCCGATGTACTGCTTTTTTGAATTTTTAGTTCAATTCTTTATAAAGTCGTGGTGCGAGGGGGGGGACTTGAACCCCCACGTCCGTAAGAACACTAACACCTGAAGCTAGCGCGTCTACCAATTCCGCCACCTTCGCAATTTCACAACTTTCTAAATAATGGGGTGGCTAATGGGATTCGAACCCACGACAACTGGAATCACAATCCAGGGCTCTACCAACTGAGCTATAGCCACCACTGCAAATCTTTTACGCGGTATTGAAACCACCGCAGCTCCAGCACCGGGTAAATGGTGCGCCCGACAGGATTCGAACCTGAGACCTCTGCCTCCGGAGGGCAGCGCTCTATCCAGCTGAGCTACGGGCGCTTAGCGCCGTTGCGGGGTCGGATAATACGGACTTCCTACCCCGCTGTCTAGTGCCTTTTAAAAGAAAATTATCGTTTGCTCATGCTTTGTGCGTTTTGTTGCTTATTACGCCACATTATCAACATTTCCGCGTCGACCAAGGCCAAATACCTTATAAATAAGCGTCACGGCGGCGAGGAAAATAATTCCGACAAAGAGCGACATACGCGTATCGTCGTTAAATCCCATCCCTATCAGCACGCAAACCAGGAACGCCATGGTTAAATAGTTTGCCCACGGGAATAGCAGCGAGCGGAAAGGATGGCTGGCCATCGCTTCTTTATGTACCAGACGAAAACGTAGCTGGCTAATCAGAATTACGAACCATGGCACCATTCCCGGCAGCACGCTGGCGCTGTAGACGTAAACAAATACCCGCTGTGGATTAGGAATAATGTAGTTCAGGCACGAACCGACCAGCAGAATCAGGATCGACAGCGCCACGCCCGCCGACGGCACGCCGTTACGCGAAACTCTGGCGATGGCCGCAGGCAGCTGGCGATTCTTTGCCAGCGCGTAGAGCATCCGTCCACAGCTATACATTCCGCTGTTACAACCGGAAAGCGCCGCCGTCAGCACCACAAAGTTGATAATCCCTGCCGCTGCGGTGATACCGATTTTGGCAAAGGTCAGCACGAACGGACTGCCGTTGGAGCCTATCTGATCCCACGGGAAAATAGTGACGATCACAAAAATCGCCCCGACATAGAAAATCAGGATTCGCCACAGCACTTTGCCGACCGCGCTACGCAGAGTGACCTGCGGATTTTTCGCTTCACCGGCGGTGATCCCGATAAGCTCGACGCCCTGATAGGAAGCGACCACGATGCATAGCGCCGTCAGAAAGCCCTTCCAGCCGCCGGCAAAGAAACCGCCGTGCTCGGTCAGATTGCTAAAGCCAATGGAGTGTCCGCCGTTGCCAAAGCCAAAGAAGATGACGCCCAGCCCCACCACGATCATGACAATAATGGTGGTCACTTTAATCATGGCAAACCAGAATTCAATTTCGCCGTACAGACGTACCGCCGCCAGATTCGCCAGCGCGACCAGCCCAACCGCGATAAGCGCCGGTATCCACTGCGCCATCTCCGGGAACCAGAACTGGACATAGACCCCGATCGCCGTAATCTCCGATATCCCGACCGCCATCCACATAAACCAGTAGGACCAGGCGGTCAGATAGCCAAAAAACGGGCTCATATAGCGGTGCGCATAAACAGCGAACGAGCCGGTAACCGGTTCGAGGAACAGCATTTCGCCCATCGAACGCATAATAAAGAAGACGAAGAGCCCCGCGATAATATACGCCAGCAGAACCGAAGGTCCGGCCCACTTCAGCGTACTTGCCGCCCCCATAAATAGTCCCACGCCAATCGTGCCGCCAAGGGCGATTAGCTCAATGTGCCGCGCCTCCAGTCCCCGCTGAAGTTCCGCTTTTTTCTCAGTCATATAGCCTCTTGTGTTTGCCCTGCTCCGGATTTAAGCGCATCCCAGGCGAGATGGGCTTATGCCGGTTATTTTTATGAACGAATAGCCCTGCCTGCGCGACGGTATACCTTACCGTCGCGTTTTAAGCATGCGAATGGTTAATGAATTTGAGGGAAATGGCAAATAAAGTATCAGGCGAGTGAAGACATTACACAGAATATCCAGGTAAACCCGCCCGCTCGCAGTGGAATATCAAAGCTTATCGGTATAATACCAGCGTAAATAGCGCAGCAGACGCGCCTGCCTTTTTATTCGGCTCGGCTGCGAAACCAGGCGATAAAACCACTCCAGCCCCAGGTCCTGCCAGAACTTCGGCGCTCGCTGAACATGACCGGTAAAGACATCGTAGGTTCCGCCTACGCCCATATAAAGCGCCTGCGGATAAACTTCCCGGCAATCGCGCATCAGGATCTCCTGACGCGGCGACCCCATCGCCACGGTGACGATCTTCGCCCCGCTATCGCGAATACGTTCAAACAGCGCCTGACGCTGGTCAGCAGCGAAATAGCCGTCCTGGCTGCCGACGATGTTTACGTTCCAGCGCTGACGAAGCTGCTGTTCCGTCTGCGCCAGCACTTCGGGCTTACCGCCGATCAGAAATACCGGCGTTCCCTGAGCGCCAGCGCGCGCCATCAGCGCTTCCCATAAATCAGCCCCGGCGACGCGCGATACCTGCGCCTGAGGGTATTTTTTACGTAATGAGCGCACCACGCTGATGCCGTCAGCATATTTAAACTCTGCGGCTTCGATCAGCGCCCGAACTTCGGGGTTATCCTCTACCGCCAGCATCTTCTCTGCATTAATCGCCACCAGCGTACCCGTACGGATCTCGCCATCGGCATACAGATAGTCCAGAGCATGTTGCATATCGCGCCAACCAATGAGTTGCAACCCTCTCAGCAGGTACAACGGCGCGGATGTAGTCTCAGTCATGTACACCCTTATCAGACTTGAGGTTGCGTCAGCGGTTTAGCCCGCTTATGAATCAGCCCGACGCTATCGAGGAACCAGTACAGCAGTTTCGCCGCCAGTAGGCAGATCCCAAAGATAACGAGGAAAAAAACCACGCGAGAGCCAAAGGAATCCAGCCCTTCACGCGCCAGCACGATCATGTTGAAGATAGCGCCAAAACAGAAACTGTGCAGGATCGCCGCTTTATAGCGGTTCGTTTCCCGGTTGCCAAGCTCGTACAGCCAGTCAAACCATTTAATAATCAGCCCAACCGCTACCGCGCCCAGCGGCACGAACCAGACGCCCCCCATCACCACCAGCGAGCCAATCAGGGTTGGCGAAATCGCCAGGCCAGAATGGTTATTCAGCACTTCCCAGGTGAAATAGTTCGCAGTATTGAGCACCATTGTCGGTCGACCGTGCCACAACCAGCTGGGGATAAAAACATAGAAATCGCGGACGATTGGCGCCAGGCCCTGAAACTCAATCTTGTCGTAATTTTGCAGCAGCAGAGCCAGGTTCTCCCACGGCGAGAAGGTATCGCGGGTCAGATAGAGGAAAGTATAAAACGCTTCATCGCCGCTGACGTTCATTCCGTAGCGTTTGAGCGCCAGCCAGAACATGCCGACGATGCCCAGTACGCCCGCCGCCGCCAGCATCCACAGGCTTATCCAGCCGCGAATGATGCCAATAAACAGGAAGATGGCAAACGCAATGATGATATTCGCCCGGGTCCCGCCAACGATGGCGTAAGTCAGCAGACCAAATGCGACGGTGCTGACGAGGAAGAATATCCACGCTTTATAATCCTGACGCAGAAAATAGACCACCAGCATTGCCGGAATGAAAAAGTAGAAGAAACGCTTTAGCGCCACGCCGGAAACTTCGCTGGAGAAGATCTGGCTATAGGAGTTGAGCTTGAATAACAGAAAGCCGTTATGCGCAAAGAAGATCCCGACGCAGAGCAGCGCCAGTCCCAGCAAAATCCCCCAGGCCAGATGGGTCTCCACGCGGTTCATCGTAAACAGCGGACGATGCTGATGGCTCTGCGCCGCCGAGCGTAGCCGCGTTTTATAAGTCACGTAGTAAACCGCATAAAAACAGACGGAAACCAGCAGAGTTTGCAACAGAATTTCCGGCGGGGCGACCGCCACGTCGAAGCGAAACACCAGAATACTGGTCAGCGGAAAGCCAAAGAAAAAGGTCAGCAGAAACAGCAGCGAGAAAAAGACGTTGAAGTTGAAGCGCACCCGACGAAACTCAAACCAGGTGGCGGTGGCGATAAAAAGCGTCGACAGCAGCCAAACCAGCAGCAGTCCGCTAAATTGCATTAATGTCATGCATCCACCCCCGCGGCAATCCGCAACGCCCGTCGCCAGCCCGTCAGGTAATTAGGACGGAAAAAGGCAATCTGATTCTTATCCACGCCGGCCAGCTGGCGCTGCGCTTCACGCACCACGGCCGCGTCCAGCGTATCGCTGGTAAAGAGTACCGGAATATGCTGCTCCGACATATCCTGCCAGAAGGGATTCTCCCGGTTCAGCACGCAGGGGATCCCCGCCTGAATCAGCAGACACAGCGTGCCGATCCCCTGCTGGCGGGCAAACAGGAAGTAGCCAAGATCGCAGCGGCGCAGCAGGGCCAGATAGTCATCAAACGCCAGCTTATCGCCCAGTACCTGAAGATGCGGCGGGCTGAACAGCGCCTCGCCGGCCGCGCGAACTTCATTGATGTAGTCGCTATTATTGGCCGGATAACCCATCGGCACGACAACGTTGACCGTATCGCCAAACTGCTGATGAATCGCGCGCAGCGCGGCGATATGCTCGTTGCTGCGGTCGCCGGAATTCCCCACCAGGATAGTCAGCGTCTCGCCGCGCGGCGCGCTTTCAGCAAGCGAGTTCAGCGCCGGATCCATGCGGGTCGGGAAATAGAGCAGTTCGCCCGGCACGCCCGAATGCCGGGCGGCGAACCAACTGAGATCGCCGCGGGTCGCAAAGACGCGCCCTACCCGCCCCTGCGCCAGGCGCCGCAGCGGATAAAACAAGCGAAACTTCAGGCTGGCGGAATTCTCATACAGATCCGCCCCCCAGATGTGCCAGTTAAACTGCGCCGGGCGGATCCCCCCGCTGAGCAGCGCCAGCCACAGGCCGGTATTAAACTGGCCGTGAAAGAAAAAGCGCTGCTGCCGGTTCGCCTTTGCCAGCGCGATAACCGCCTTTGCCAGCGACTTCTTCCCCGGATAGCAGCTGATGGAGAGCGCGGGGTACGCTTCGCGAATTCCTGTCGCATCACCGACGACCATAAACAGGCGAGCCTGCTCGTCATTGACGGCCAGCTCATCATTAAAGAACCGCAGAACGGTCTGGTTGTGGTGCGGGATATCCGATCCCAGTACATGTATCAGTGCTGTCATGCCCGTTTACGCCAAAGTAAAAACACGCCGCTACAGAGGGCGAAATAAACAATATAAGTAGCCATATACGCCTGCGCCGCGCCGATTGCGCCGTGCGCCGGTATAAGCCAGTGCGAGAATGCGGTCAACAGCGTGAACTGGCTGATTTCCGTCAGAATATAAAAACGCAGCGAGGCTTTGGCGATCACCAGATAGCCATAAACATATGCCCCGACCTTCAGCACATCGCCCACCAGCTGCCAGGCAAACAGATCGCGCATTGCCGTAAAGCGGTCGGAAAACAGCAGCCAGATAGCGAAATCGCGCAGCAGCCATACGGTCAGGCTGGCTGCAGCTACCGCCGGGAGAACAAATTTTAACGATTTGCCAATCTCACGGGTGATATCCGCTTTCGCCGTCAAGCGGGACAATGTCGGTAACAGATAAACGCTAAATGATGCGGTGATAAACTGTAAATAGGCGTCGGAGATGCTGCTTACCCCCTGCCAGACCCCCACCGCGTCCCAGCCATAGTGGGCCGCCAGCAGGTTACGCATCATCACGTAGGCTACCGGCAGCGTCACCGAAGTAATCAGCGCCATCAGGGTAAATTTCGACAGCTGCCCTGCGAGGCCGTTGTCCCAGCGCGGACGCAGCGCGCTCAGCGGAATATTGCCGCGTCGCCACAGTACGATAGCCGCCGGCACGACCACCAGCGCAGGTACCAGCGCCAGTCCCAGCAATGCGCCCTGATAGCCGCCGAAACGGTAGCAGGCATAGTACGCCGCCACGCCAATCAGGCTCCCGGCGATAAGCGACAGCGCATTGCCCGCCGCATCGCGAAACCCCTTCATCAGCGCTAACAGGAAGTTCGCCCAGGCAATGCCCATCTGTACCAGCGCCACCAGCCGTACCAGATTCTGATAATGCTGATGACCGAACAGACCCTGGCTTATCGGCGCCGCCGCCAGCAGGAATATCAGCGCCAGCAGGGTGGAGAACCCCAGCACCATCGCTGAAGCGGTGCCGACGACGTTGTGCAACTGCCGGCGATCGTCATGATGCTGGGCTACCAGCTTCGTGACGCCGTTAAAGATTCCGGCCCCCGCCAGCACGCCAAGCACGGTCACCAACTGGCGGAAGTTGCCCGCCTGCCCCACGCCTGCCGGGCCGAACGACACCGCCAGCAGTTTAACCACCAGCAGACCGGCGCCGATTTTGACCAGCGTGGACGCTGCAGTCCACAGAGAAGCTTTAGCCAGCGACATATCAGGAGAAATAGCTCAGCAGCGAGTTAATCACCGTGCGCTGGTTTACGCTCGACAGGTTGTAGAATAACGGCAAACGCAGCAGGCGTTCGCTCTCCTGAGTCGTGAAGCGATCCGTCCCGTGGAACACGCCGAAGTTCTCCCCGGCCGGGCAGCTATGCAGCGGAATATAGTGGAACACGGCCAGAATCTCCGCCTCTTTCAGCCAGGCAATCAGCTTACTGCGATCGTCAATATCGCGCAGCTTGATGTAGAACATATGCGCATTGTGCCCGCAGTCGGCAGGCACGATCGGCAGCTCGATACGCCCGGCGCGCGCCAGCGGCAGCAGGGCCTCGTAGTAGTTCTGCCACAGCGCCAGGCGCTGCTGGTTAATTCGCTCCGCCGCTTCCAGCTGCGCCCACAGATAGGCCGCCTGTAAATCGGACATCAGGTAGCTGGAGCCGATATCGCGCCAGGTGTATTTATCCACCAGACCACGGAAAAACTGGCTGCGGTTGGTGCCTTTTTCTCGAATGATCTCCGCGCGCTCTACCAGCTTGCGATCGTTAATCAGCGTCGCGCCACCTTCACCGCCCGCGGTGTAGTTTTTGGTTTCATGGAAGCTGAAGCAGCCAATATGGCCGATAGTACCGAGCGCCCGGCCTTTATAGGTCGACATCACGCCCTGAGCGGCATCTTCCACGACAAACAGATTATGTTTGCTGGCGATAGCCATAATGGTGTCCATTTCGCAGGCCACGCCGGCGTAGTGGACCGGCACAATCGCGCGGGTTTTGTCGGTGATCGCCGCTTCAATCAGCGTTTCATCAATATTCATGGTGTCGCGACGAATATCAACGAAGACGATTTTTGCGCCACGCAGCACAAAGGCGTTGGCGGTGGAGACGAAGGTATAGCTCGGCATAATCACTTCATCGCCCGGCTGGATATCCAGCAGCAGCGCCGCCATTTCCAGCGAAGCGGTGCAGGACGGCGTCAGCAGGGCTTTGGCAGTACCGAAGCGCTGCTCCATCCACTGCTGGCAGCGGCGGGTAAAACCGCCATCGCCGCACAGCTTGCCGCTTCCCATCGCGGACTGCATATAATCAAGCTCGGTTCCCACCACCGGCGGCGCGTTAAATGGAATCATCATGTCACCTGTATAACCAGTACGCGGTGCTTTCGACATTCGCACCGCTAAGAATGTAACGTTTAAGCGCGGCGGTGTTGCCCATCTGGGTCGCCACCCGCAGTGTCTTCAGCCCGCGCAGCGCGGTCCAGCCCTGAGCTGCCTGCATTAATTCCGCTCCGGCTCCGCGTCCGGCCAGCAGGCCAATCCTTGCCTCGTGCGCGCTAAGCTGGCGCAGGGAGACAAAAGCGCGGATATCGCCGCCAGAGGCGCGAAACACCAGACACTGATGATCGAAGGTGCCGCGCACCGCATTTTCAATCCACTGGGCATAGAAACGGCCGCTGGCATCGGCTGCGTACCAGGGCGCGCGAAAACGGCTCTGCGCAAAGGCCAGCGCTGCCAGTTCACGCAGCCGGGGAATATCCGCCTCGGTCGCCGGCTCGGCGCCACTATCACCATAAGCGGCTGGCGAAAGCGCGAGATCGACCTCGCCCTCCACCAGTCGGAAGCCCAATGCCTGCAGCGCATCCAGGCGTGCGGTATCATCCGCCGCAACTTTCGCCTGTACCCGCGACCAGTTCGCCAGCGCGTCCACCGTCAGCGGCGGCGCATCATCGCCAAAGCGCAGGATAGCGCTATTGACGCCGAAGAAGCGGTTCTCCCACTCCAGGGACTCAATACTGGCGCGGGCGGGCACGGAGTAAATCCAGTAAGTATTGACCGTAGCCGGTTTTTTCCAGCCGTTTCGCCGCGCGCTTCACGCCGTCGTCGTCCAGCCAGCCGTTGCGCCAGGCGATCTCTTCCAGGCAGGCAATCTTGAAACCCTGACGCTTTTCCACCGTTTGCACAAACATGCTGGCTTCGATCAGGCTATCGTGCGTGCCGGTATCGAGCCAGGCAAAACCGCGGCCCAGCAGCTCAACCGTTAGCGCGCCATCGTCGAGATACATTTGATTGATGGAGGTGATCTCCAGTTCGCCGCGCGCCGAGGGTTTAACCCGTTTTGCGTATTCCGCGACTTTACCGTCGTAGAAATAGAGGCCGGTTACCGCCCAGTTGGATTTGGGCTGCTTTGGCTTCTCCTCCAGCGAAATCGCGCGGAAATCGTCATCAAATTCCACCACGCCAAAGCGTTCCGGGTCCATCACCTGATAACCAAACACCGTCGCCCCGGAAGTGCGGGACGCGACGCTACGGAGCTTCGGGCTAAAGCCCTGGCCGAAAAAGATATTATCGCCGAGCACCAGGCATGAGGGCTCACCCTTGAGGAACGCCTCGCCGATGATAAAGGCCTGCGCCAGCCCGTCCGGGCTTGGCTGCGCGGCGTAGCTGAGCTGAACGCCGAACTCCGAACCATCGCCAAGCAGGCGCTGGAAATCGCGCTGGTCGTCCGGAGTGGTAATGATCAGCACTTCGCGAATCCCGGCCAGCATCAGCACCGAGAGCGGATAGTAGATCATCGGCTTATCGTAGATGGGTAGCAGCTGTTTTGAGACGCCGCGCGTGATCGGATGCAGGCGGGTACCCGATCCGCCTGCCAGAATAATACCTTTCATTTTACCCCCTCAAGCGCTCAGGCTTGCAGCCCCAGGCGTTCACCCTGATAGCTGCCGTCCAGCACCTGCTGCCACCAGGCTTCATTAGCCAGGTACCACGCAACGGTTTTGCGCATCCCGCTGGTGAACGTTTCGGCCGGCGTCCAGCCCAGTTCACGCGCTATTTTCGCCGCATCAATAGCGTAGCGCAGGTCGTGGCCGGGACGATCGGCAACAAAGGTGATGAGATCGCGATAGCGCGCAAAGCCTTCCGGTTTGCGCGGCGCCAGCTCTTCCAGCAGATCGCAAATGGTTTCCACTACCTCGATATTTTTCCGCTCGTTATGGCCGCCGATATTGTAAGTTTCGCCCGGCTCACCGCTCGTTGCCACCCGATAGAGCGCCCTGGCGTGATCTTCAACGTACAGCCAGTCGCGGATCTGCTGCCCGTTGCCATAAACCGGCAGCGGTTTACCCGCCAGCGCGTTCAGGATAGTCAGCGGGATCAGTTTTTCCGGGAAATGATACGGTCCGTAGTTATTCGAGCAGTTGGTGACCAGCGTTGGCAGGCCATAGGTTCTCTTCCAGGCGCGCACCAGATGATCGCTGCTGGCTTTCGACGCCGAATAGGGGCTGCTGGGCGCATAGGGCGTGGTTTCGGTAAAAAACGCGCCGCTGTCGTGCAGATCGCCATAGACCTCATCCGTTGAGATGTGGTGGAAACGAAAGGCGGATTTTTTATCGTTCGCCAGCGTATTCCACCAGGCCCTGGCCGCTTCCAGCAGCGTCCAGGTACCGACAATGTTGGTTTCGATAAACGCCGCCGGGCCGTCAATAGAGCGGTCAACGTGGCTTTCAGCGGCCAGATGCATCACCGTATCGGGCTGATAGTGGCGAAATACCCGGTCCAGTTCAGCGCGATCGCAGATATCCACCTGTTCAAAAGCAAAACGCGGATCCCCGGCGACAGGCGCCAGCGACATCAGATTCCCCGCGTAGGTCAGCTTATCAACCACCACCACGTTATCGCTGGTTACAGTGATGATTTCACGCACCACCGCAGAACCGATAAAACCGGCGCCGCCGGTGACCAGAATCGTTCTCACCGCCATACCCCTTTGGTATCGACGATAAACTGCTGGCTGACGCTATCCCCGCTAATCGCTTTAAATTCTTTATGATCGACCAGCATCACCAGCACATCGGCGCTCGCCAGCGCTTCGTCGAGCAACGCCAGAGCGCACAGGCCATCAAGCTTCTTCGGCAACTGGTGGATATTCGGCTCAACAACCAGGGTTTCGCCGCCGTGCCAGCGGGCGATTTGTGCGGCGATGGCCATGGCCGGGCTTTCGCGCAGATCATCGATATTCGGCTTAAACGCCAGGCCAAAGCAGGCGATTTTTATCTCGCTGGCGCGTTTGTTGCTGGCGGCAAGACAGTCGGCGACCCGCGCTTTAACTTCATCGATCACCCACTCTGGTTTATGGTCGTTAACTTCACGCGCGGTACGGATAAGCCGCGCCTGCTGCGGGTTTTGCGCCACGATAAACCACGGGTCGACCGCGATGCAGTGGCCGCCAACGCCCGGACCGGGCTGGAGAATGTTCACGCGCGGATGGCGATTCGCCAGGCGAATCAGTTCCCAGACGTTAATCCCCTGATCGGCGCAAATCAGCGAAAGTTCATTGGCAAAAGCGATATTAACGTCGCGGAAGCTGTTTTCTGTCAGCTTGCACATTTCGGCGGTGCGAGAGTTAGTCACCACACATTCGCCTTCGAGGAAAATTTTATACAGCTCGCTGGCGCGGGCTGAGCAAACCGGCGACATACCCCCGATCACGCGATCGTTTTTGATCAGCTCAACCATGACCTGACCCGGCAAAACGCGCTCCGGGCAGTAGGCGATATTCACGTCCGCCGCTTCGCCAGCCTGCTGCGGGAAGCTCAAATCGGGGCGCATTTCCGCCAGCCAGTCCGCCATCTGTTCGGTTGAACCTACCGGCGAAGTGGACTCGAGGATAACCAGCGAACCTTTCTTCAGCGTCGGCGCGATAGATTTAGCCGCCGACTCGACGAAAACCATATCCGGTTCGTGCAGGTCTTTAAACGGCGTCGGCACCGCAATCAGATAGGCGTCAGCTTCTACTGGCGCGGTGGTGGCGCTCAGATAGCCCTGCTCGACCGCCGTTTTAACGACGCTCGCCAGATCCGGCTCCACGATATGAATTTCACCACGGTTAATGGTCTCCACGGCGTGTTGATTGACATCAACGCCGACCACCCGCTTTTGCCGGGAGGCGAACGCGGCAGCGGTTGGCAGGCCAATATATCCAAGGCCAATCACTGAAATGGTAGAAAAATTCATAGCGTTACCTGATTATTTTTAAGTGCAGACAAAATACGATGACACGCTTGTCCATCGCCGTACGGGTTATGCGCCCGGCTCATGGCCTGCCAGGCGGACTCATCATGCAGCAAGCGCGTGACTTCATTGACGATGCGCTGGCTGTCGGTACCCACCAGGCATACGGTTCCCGCGCTGACCGCTTCCGGACGCTCGGTCATTTCGCGCATTACCAGCACCGGTTTGCCGAGCGATGGCGCCTCTTCCTGGATACCGCCGGAATCGGTCAGAATCAACCACGCGCGATTCATCAGCCAGACGAACGGCAGATAATCCTGCGGCTCAATAAGCATGACGTTCTCAACGTGGCCGAGAATACGGTTAACCGGTTCGCTGACGTTCGGGTTCAGATGCACCGGATAAACAATCTGTACGTCCGGGTTATTGGCAGCGATCTCTGCCAGCGCGTGGCAGATTTGCTCAAAACCGCGGCCAAAGCTTTCCCGACGATGCCCGGTGACCAGAATCATCTTCTTACCGTTGGCGAGAAAAGGATAACGCTGAGTCAGCTCGTTACGCAGCGCTTCATCGCTCAGTACCCGATCGCGCACCCAAAACAGCGCATCAATAACCGTATTGCCGGTTATCGTGATCCGATTATCGGCAATATTTTCCCGCAGCAGGTTCTGCCGCGAGGTTTCCGTCGGCGCAAAATGGTACGTTGCCAGATGCCCGGTCAACGTGCGGTTCCCCTCTTCCGGCCACGGCGAGCTCAGATCGCCCGTGCGCAGTCCGGCTTCCACGTGCCCCACCGGAATGCGCTGATAGAAAGCGGCAAGGCTTGCCGCCATCGTCGTGGTGGTATCGCCATGCACCAGCACCACATCTGGCTTAAACGACTCCAGCACCGGCTTTAAGCCCTCAAGGATGCGACAGGTAATCTCCGTCAACCCCTGACCCGGCTGCATAATGTTAAGGTCGTAGTCCGGAACAATAGAAAAAAGTTTCAACACCTGATCGAGCATCTCCCGATGCTGCGCGGTCACGCAAACTTTCGCCTCAAAATGAGGATCCCTTGCCAGCGCATGAACCAGAGGCGCCATTTTGATGGCTTCTGGTCTCGTGCCAAATACCGTTAGTACTTTCACATCGATTCTCTTCGATTAGGCGATGAAGGCTGGATGTCCTTCACCACAGGTCGCATTCACTGGACACGGCGACGCGTTAACGCAACGCCTGCGCCGATGAGCGCGCCCACAATCCCCCACATCACCATCAGAAACGCGCGGCGCGGGCTATCGCGTTTTACCGGTTCTTCAGGCGTTCGCAAATACCTGTAAGTCTGAAAACGCGGGTCCAGGGTCGGTCCCACGTTTAACGTCGTTAACATGGCGCGGCTTTGGTCATAATCAAGATCGTACTGCGGCCCGACCGCCTGCAGATTTTCCAGACGGGCCTGCAGCATCGGCCGGCCCAGTAAAAACAGTTCGGAATCCGGCAGCTGGTCTGGTGGAATATCGGTTTCGCTGCGGGAAATATTGTGTTGCTGGGCGACTTTCAGCGCCTGCTCCACGCTATGCATGCGGCGATTGAAAATTTCGCGCGCCACCTCTTCCTGGCGCTTAACCTGCGCTTTCATCTGCACGGTTCGCGCGGCCCAGGCGCCCTTAAGCTCGTCATTCAGGTGACCCGCCGCGCGCTGGCTGGCGAAGGCGACATACTGACGCAGCAGATTATTGGCATCCGGGGCGGTTTCCGCCGTCAGCTTCACGCTGTCGTTAACGCTTTTGAGCGCATCGCCGGGCATAAACTGAATGTCGTTAATCAGATCGTCCAGCAAAGCGGCATCGGCGCGGGCGTTACCCGACTGGCGCTGCTTGTAGTAGTCCGTTTGCAGCCAGAAATCGCGGCGGGTATCCCATGACGCCTGCTGCATAATGAACTCTTTATACGCTTCATCCATTACCGAAGGTTGATCGACCGAGACGAGATTGGCCTTGATATCGAGATTGCGTAAAAACTGCTGTTGCGAATAGTACCCGCCCAGCATGTTCACCGTCGGCCGGTCGGTAATTGCCGTCGCGCTCCACTCCTGGCGAGCAAAGAAGGTATAGACCAGAACAATCAGTGCAAAGAGCACCGCGAAACCTGCTATCCAGCTTTTTCCTGCCCACAGGGCGCGAAACAGCCCGCGAATATCCAGCTCATTCTCAACGTTCACTGTTTGTGCTCCCGGTAATGGTTGAGTCATCACGTCCCCAGATTGACTTGGTTAATTTGGATTATTGCCGCTGTGTCGCCGTATTCTGCGTCTAATGCGCTTAACCATGCGCGCCACTTTCCAGGCGCGTTTAATACAGTAGCCATAAAGAAAGAAGGCCACCAAAAAGAGTATTAACATCACCCATTCAGGAACAATACGGGTGTATTCCGCTGCCACCCCAACCAGCGCCAGCAGCGCGGCGGCCAGGGTGATCAGCACGAATGCCTGGCGGGAAGTAAACCCGGCGCGCATGATCAAGTGATGAATATGCTGACGGTCCGGGGAGAACGGACTCATTCCTTTACGCAGGCGGCGGTACATAATCGCCACCATATCCATCAACGGGATCGCAATAATCCATAGCGCAGTGACAGGGCTAATGGGATGCGTCTTTCCCTGCGTGGTCTCCAGCAGGATCCAGATGATAGTGAAGCCAATCATGGTGCTGCCGGCGTCACCCATAAAGACTTTATAGCGACGGCCAAGCGCCCCGAGGTTAAGTAAAATATAGGGCAAAATGGCGGCAATCATCGCAAAACACCACATTGCCAGGCTGTACTGGCCATCAAACCACAGAATGATACCGGTTGCCGCAAAAGAGACGGAGGAGAGGCCGCCCAGCAGGCCATCGATGCCATCAACCATATTGAAGGCGTTGATCGCGGCCCAAACGGCGAAAAGCGTGAGGAAGAAGCCAAAGGGGCCGAGCACCAGCTCCCATGAGCCAAATATAAAGCCGAGGCTACTTAGATGAAGATTTCCCACCATCATCATAATGACGGCGATGGCGGCCTGAATTACCGCGCGAATTTTTACGCTGATATCAAAGCGGTCGTCTAACGCGCCGACCAGCACAAGCACCCCGGCACACCCCAGGTATAACTTTGCGTGGGGAATGTAATAATCGGCGATGGCAAACGTAAAACAAATACCTGCGAAAACTGAAATACCACCGACTAACGGAATCAAACCCTGATGCCGTTTACGATAGTTAGGTTTATCCACGAGCCCAACTCTTTTTGCCGCCTTGCGGGCGACAAATATAAACAGGGTGGTGAATAAGAAAATACTGATTAATTCAGTAATAGCAGTGAGTAAATTCACAACGCATGTGCTCTCAGCATAGTTAATCCGGGAAGTATAACGACGATGCCTCAACTCCAGAAGGGGCAAAGCAGAACATTACAAATTTATTGTAGAAATTTTAGACTGTTAAAGCTGTCTCTGCCTGCCATCCTGCTGCGCACATCATACGTTAACGCCCATTTTGTTTTCCCTTCCTGGATCATACAAACCCGGAAAACAAAACGCCACGCAATAGCGTGGCGTTCTCTGGCTTTGTTAACTTACGAGCGCTTCATCATATCGAAGAAGTCGTCGTTAGTTTTGGTCATCGCCAGTTTATTGATGAGGAATTCCATCGCGTCGATTTCACCCATCGGGTGAATGATTTTACGCAGGATCCACATCTTCTGCAGCTCTTCCTGAGTGGTGAGCAGCTCTTCTTTACGGGTACCGGAACGGTTGTAGTCGATAGCCGGGAAGACGCGTTTCTCAGCGATCTTACGTGAGAGGTGAAGCTCCATGTTACCGGTGCCTTTAAACTCTTCGTAGATAACTTCGTCCATTTTAGAACCGGTATCGATCAGCGCTGTTGCGATGATGGTCAGGCTACCGCCCTCTTCCACGTTACGCGCGGCGCCGAAGAAACGCTTCGGACGATGCAGGGCGTTGGCGTCCACACCACCGGTCAACACTTTACCGGAAGCCGGAACTACGGTGTTGTAGGCGCGCGCCAGACGGGTAATCGAGTCGAGGAGGATGATAACGTCTTTCTTGTGTTCAACCAGACGCTTCGCCTTCTCGATAACCATTTCGGCAACCTGAACGTGGCGAGAGGCCGGTTCGTCAAAGGTAGAAGCAACCACTTCGCCTTTAACCAGACGCTGCATCTCGGTCACTTCTTCCGGACGTTCGTCGATCAGCAGTACCATCAGCACGCAATCAGGATGGTTGTACGCAATGCTCTGCGCAATATTCTGCAGCAGCATGGTTTTACCCGCCTTCGGCGGCGCAACAATCAGACCACGCTGACCGCGGCCGATCGGCGATGCCAGATCCAGCACGCGAGCGGTTAAGTCTTCCGTTGAGCCATTACCGCGTTCCATACGCAGACGTGAATTTGCGTGCAGCGGGGTTAAGTTCTCAAACAGAATCTTGTTACGGGCGTTTTCCGGCTTATCGTAGTTAACTTCGTTAACTTTCAACAACGCAAAGTAGCGCTCACCCTCTTTAGGAGGACGAATCTTACCGGAAATGGTGTCACCAGTGCGGAGGTTGAAGCGGCGGATTTGGCTGGGAGATACGTAGATGTCGTCGGGACCGGCGAGGTAGGAGCTGTCTGCTGAACGGAGGAAACCAAATCCATCCTGCAGTATCTCCAGTACGCCATCGCCAAAGATATCTTCGCCACTCTTCGAATGCTGCTTGAGGATGGCAAAAATAATATCCTGCTTACGCATACGGGCCAGGTTTTCCAGCCCCATATTTTCGCCGAGAGTAATCAGCTCAGAAACCGGCGTATTCTTTAATTCGGTAAGATTCATAATGGTGTGGGTTCTTAAACTCGGGGTAATTCTCGAACTTAATGTTGTGAATGGTATGGCAGGAACATCCATGCCTGTTAACGGCCTTCATCTCGTGTCTGTACGTTGCCTGGTCACAGGAAAGAACGCAGAACTGAAACGACTAAACGGAATGAGTGATAAGCCCGGATTATAAGCCTCACGCGCATTTTTGCGGGACGCTTTGGGTAAAACAAGATTCAAACAAAGGTATGTTTAAAACGAAGTCTGAGATTAACTTAGCACGACTCTCGCCGGGCGTCCAGAGATCCGCAAAAAATAGGAGCCTGGACGCCGGAACAGCAAGCCGCTTACGCCAGGTTGGCGTCAAGGAACTCTTTCAGCTGGCCTTTAGACAGCGCGCCGACTTTAGTCGCTGCAACTTCACCATTTTTGAACAGCAGCAGGGTCGGGATGCCGCGAATGCCGTATTTCGGCGCAGTACCCGGGTTCTGATCGATGTTCAGCTTCGCAATGGTCAGTTTGCCCTGATACTCTTCAGCGATCTCATCCAGAATCGGGGCGATCATTTTGCACGGACCACACCACTCTGCCCAGAAATCGACGAGGGTTAGCCCGTCAGCCTTGAGTACGTCCGTGTCAAAACTGTCGTCAGTCAGGTGAATAATTTTATCGCTCATATTTAACTCCACAGGAATAAGCCTGGTGTGTTGGTGTCGCAGTCATCAACGACGTGTCAATGCTACGTTATGCACGCTGTTCTTCAGAATGCCTCTTTTATAACGCTCTGCGTCACAATGTCCATCATGAACTTTGTCCCACAGAAGTTAAAGCAACCAGCGTTCAAACCGGCTTATCGCAGATTTGTCACCCTCGCCTTGCTTAGTAGTCTAAGCTTTCGAAGATTCGTTCAGTTGCCGCAGACGCACCTTGAATAATTTCATACATAGCCAACGAAAGGTTGACGTTATTTCACCGGATACGCTTTCTTAATGCAATAGTTAGCTGATATTCTACCACACTATGAGCAAAACACATTTAACAGAACAGAAGTTTTCCGACTTCGCCCTGCACCCGGCAGTGATTGAAGCCCTTGAAAAGAAAGGGTTTCATAATTGCACACCCATTCAGGCCCTCGCCCTCCCGCTAACGCTGGAAGGTCGCGATGTCGCCGGGCAGGCGCAAACCGGTACCGGTAAAACGATGGCGTTTCTGACGTCAACGTTTCATTATCTTCTCACACACCCGGCTATCGCTGACCGTCAGGTCAATCAGCCGCGGGCGCTAATCATGGCGCCGACGCGTGAACTGGCGGTACAGATCCATGCCGACGCTGAACCACTGGCGCAGGCGACCGGTCTGAAGCTGGGACTCGCGTACGGCGGCGACGGCTACGATAAGCAGCTGAAAGTGCTGGAAAGCGGCGTGGATATTCTGATCGGTACCACCGGTCGCCTTATCGATTACGCTAAACAGAACCATATTAACCTCGGCGCTATTCAGGTTGTCGTGCTCGACGAAGCCGATCGCATGTACGATCTCGGCTTTATTAAAGATATTCGTTGGCTGTTCCGCCGTATGCCGCCCGCGAATCAGCGCCTGAACATGCTTTTCTCCGCCACCCTTTCTTATCGCGTACGTGAACTGGCGTTCGAACAAATGAACAACGCCGAGTACGTTGAAGTTGAGCCAGAGCAGAAAACCGGCCACCGAATTAAAGAAGAACTGTTCTACCCTTCCAATGAAGAAAAAATGCGCCTGCTGCAGACGCTGCTGGAAGAAGAGTGGCCCGATCGCGCGATTATTTTCGCCAATACCAAGCATCGCTGTGAAGATATCTGGGGTCACCTGGCGGCGGACGGCCATCGCGTTGGCCTGTTAACCGGCGACGTCGCGCAGAAAAAACGTCTGCGTATTCTCGACGAATTTACCCGCGGCGATATCGATATTCTGGTCGCAACCGACGTAGCTGCTCGCGGTCTGCATATTCCAGCCGTGACGCACGTCTTTAACTACGATCTGCCGGACGATTGCGAAGACTACGTTCACCGTATTGGCCGTACCGGCCGCGCTGGCGCCAGCGGTCACTCCATCAGCCTGGCCTGTGAAGAGTACGCGCTGAACCTTCCGGCGATTGAAACCTATATTGGTCATTCGATTCCGGTGAGCAAATACAATTCGGACGCGCTCATGACTGACCTGCCTAAGCCGCTGCGCCTCACGCGCCCGCGTCCGGGCAACGGCCCGCGCCGCAACGGTCCGCCACGTAATCGTCGTCGTTCAGGTTAAAGAAATATGCCATACACAAAATCGTTCAAGCAGCATCAAGGCCGCAAGAAAGCGAATCGCAACAAGCTGACGCTGGTCAGCGATTCGGGTACAGAGAACGCAGCCAACACAGAGGCAGTTTGAAAGATGAAGTGTATGAGTTCCACCTCGCTCTATGCCGCTATCGATCTGGGATCTAATAGCTTTCATATGCTGGTTGTACGCGAGGTGGCCGGAAGCATCCAGACCCTGAGTCGCATCAAACGCAAAGTACGTCTGGCCGCAGGCCTGAACAGCGACAACACGCTCTCTGCGGAAGCTATGGAACGCGGCTGGCAATGTTTACGCCTGTTTGCCGAGCGTTTGCAGGATATTCCTCCGGCGCAAACCCGCGTGGTGGCTACCGCGACGCTGCGGCTGGCGGTTAACGCCGGCGAGTTTCTGGAGAAAGCGCGGGACATTCTCGGCTGCCCGGTGCAGGTTATCAGCGGTGAAGAGGAAGCACGCCTGATTTATCAGGGCGTGGCCCATACAACCGGCGGTGCAGATCAGCGTCTGGTTGTGGATATTGGCGGCGCCAGTACCGAACTGGTTACCGGCACCGGTGCGCAAACGACCTCGCTTTTCAGCCTGTCGATGGGCTGTGTGACCTGGCTGGAACGCTACTTTGCCGATCGCAGCCTGACCAAAGAGAACTTTAGCCAGGCCGAAACCGCTGCGCGTGAAGTGCTGCGCCCCGTCGCCGATGTTCTGCGCTACCACGGTTGGAAAGTGTGCGTCGGCGCATCCGGCACCGTGCAGGCGTTACAGGAAATCATGATGGCGCAGGGGATGGATGAACGCATCACCTTAGCCAAGCTACAGCAGCTCAAACAGCGCGCGATTCAGTGCGGACGTCTGGAAGAGCTCGAAATTGAAGGCCTGACGCTTGAACGCGCGCTCGTCTTTCCTAGCGGCCTGGCGATTCTGATTGCCATTTTCAGCGAGCTCAATATTCAGTGCATGACTCTCGCGGGCGGGGCACTGCGCGAAGGCCTCGTTTACGGCATGCTGCATCTGTCGGTCGATCAGGATATTCGCAGCCGTACGTTACGCAATATTCAGCGCCGGTTTTTGGTAGATACCGAGCAGGCACAGCGCGTTGCTCAGTTAGCCGCCCATTTCGCTCATCAGGTAGAAAAGAGCTGGGAAATTGAGCCGTTATGCTTTGATTTGCTGCAAAGCGCCTGCCAGTTGCATGAAATCGGTTTGAGCGTGGAGTACAAACAGGCTCCGCTGCACGCCGCCTGGCTGGTGCGCAACCTGGACCTGCCCGGCTTTACCCCCGCGCAAAAGAAGCTGCTGGCGACGTTGCTGTTAAACCAAACCAACGCCGTCGATCTTTCTTCCATTCATCAACAGAACGCGGTGCCGCCGAGAGTCGCTGAGCATATGTGCCGTCTGCTGCGCCTGGCTATTTTATTTGCCAACCGCCGACGCGACGATCTGCTGCCGATGATGACGCTGGCCGCTGAAGATGAGCGCCTGACGCTGACCCTGCCGCAGGGATGGCTGGAAAACCATCCTCTGGGTCGGGAAATGGTCGAGCAGGAGTGCCAGTGGCAGAGCTACGTTCACTGGCCGCTGCAGATTATCGAGGATAGCGCAGCAATATAGCCCAATCAGGGGGATACCATGCGAGAAGAACTGGACTTCAAATCGCTGCGTTTTTTTTCCGCCCTCTTCCGTCTGGGCAATGTCTCTCCCGCCGCCGAAGCGCTTAATATCAGCCAGCCGACCGGCAGCTTATTGTTGAAAAAACTTCGCGAGCATTTCGACGATCCCCTGTTTGTGCGAATCGGACAGCGTATGGTGCCCACGCCGCGCGCAGATGATATTGCTCAGACCGTTTTTACTATTCTTCAACTGGTCGATAACCAGCTCCCTGGCAACCCTGAATTTAACCCCCAAACCAGCACACGTAATTTCACTATCGGCATGACTGATATCAGCCAGATGACGTTGTTGCCGCCGTTGCAGGCACAGCTACAGCAGCTTAACGCCGAAGGCATTACTATTTCGGTGCTGAATATCGACGATCAAACATTGGGCGCGCTTGAGTCTGGGAAGTGCGATTTAGCTATAGGCTATCTTAGGCAGCTACCGGATAACATTTACCAGCAGCGCCTGTTTGATCAATCCTACGTATGCCTGACAGCAGAAAACCATCCGCGGATCCGAGCCGCGTTTACCGCCGAGAACTGGCGCCAGGAAAAGCATCTGGCCGTTCACGTCAACGGGACCGGGCATGGCGATATCGATAGATTACTTAACGAGTACGGTATGCCGCGACGCATCGCCCTCACTCTTCCCAGCTTTTTAGGCGCAGGCGAGCTGGTTGCGGGCAGTGAATTGATTGCCGTCGTCCCCGAGCAGCTGGCAAATCATATTATTACTCGCTATCCCTGCTGCAGCTGGCCGCTGCCATTTTCGCTGCCGGAAATTGCTATTCGCCAGGTCTGGCATCAGCGTCTGCACCGCGATCCCGGGCACATCTGGTTGCGGTCGCTGATCGTAAACTTACCCACAACCGGCAGTAGCAAAATTCCCTATTAATTTTCCGGCTCCCGGAGGTCATGCTGTATTAGCTTTTCTGATACCCAGTATTGCATTCTGTTTATTGCTGCCAGTACGTAAAAAATCCTATTCTCCTCGCATCAGGTCATATTAAAACCAAATAGAGGAATAGAGTATGCGTGGAAAAATCGCGTTAGAAGAACACGTTTCAACACCTACAAACAACAGCCTTTGGGACTCTACGGGTGAAGCCTCAAGAAACGGTTCTGAATATATGATGGACGTTGAGCGCCGCTTATTAGATCGTAGCTATCAACTGGATGAAATGGCCCAGAGAAATATCGACCATGTTATTCTTTCTCTAACTTCCCCAGGCGCCCAATCTATTTTGGATAAAGCCACAGCCGTATCTTTTGCGCGCGAAACCAACGACTACATCATCGAGAATTATGTTAAACCTAATCCGGATAAATTTAGCGCATTCGCTACTCTGGCATTACAAAACCCCGAAGCTGCGGCCGAAGAACTGGAGCGTGCGGTAAAAAAATTGGGCATGAAAGGCGCGCTGATTAACGGTTACACCAACGTCAAGGATAACGAGCACGGTCTGTACCTGGATGATGAATCAATGCTGGTATTCTGGGATAAAGTCAACGAACTGAACGTTCCCGTTTACCTGCATCCGCGTGAGCCCTTAGAAGGCCCGGCGCGCGGCATCTACACCGGTTATGAAAGCCTGATCGGATCCGCCTGGGGCTTTGCCCAGGAAACCGCGGTTCATGCGATTCGCCTGATGATGAGCGGGTTGTTCGATCGCTATCCCAATCTGAATCTGGTGTTGGGTCACTTAGGCGAAGGCCTGGTTCATATGCTGCCACGCACCCAACACCGTCTCTATCGTCAGCGTTTCGGCTGCGGCCTGGGCAAAGCAGAAAAACCGTTAATGCACTATTTGCAGAATAACTTTATCGTCACCACCAGCGGCCATTTTAATACCTACTCTCTGCAAAATGCGCTAGCTATTATGGGTCCGGATCGCGTGATGTTCTCCGTCGATTATCCGTATGAAGATATTCATCAGGCCTGTGATTGGTTCGATCCTCTGGAAATGGATAGTGAACTGAAGAATAAAATCGCCTGGGGTAATGCCAGCCGCGTATTTAATATTAAATAATTCCATCCAGTATTAATGAAAGGGCCTGATATCAGGCCCTTTCATTTATGGAGAATATATCATGCCGGTAGGAATCTTTGTTTGCAGTGGCTCGCTACTTGTCGGCGCAATTTTTGGCGCATCGCTCAATCGATTTATTCCCGAACATTTAAAAAAGACCTTACCTTTAATCGCCGGGTTAATTTCTATTAGCATGGGCGTGTTTTTTCTCAATAAGCTGATGAATCTGCCGCCCATTGCCCTGGCTGTCATCGTCGGCACCATTATCGGTAGCCTGCTGCATATCGAAAAAGTTATCGAAAATGCCGGTATAAAGCTTCGGGGCCCCGTTGAGAAAGTATTTCCCGGCAAAGGCAGTGCCGATATTGATCCCCAGGATTTCACTAATCAGTTTATCGCCGTACTGATCCTGTTTTGCGCCAGCGGAACCGGTATTTTTGGCGCATTAACCGAAGGTATGACAGGAGATGCGACCATACTGCTCACCAAATCCATTCTCGACTTTTTCACCGCCGCTATTTTTGCCTCCGCGCTGGGGTACATCATCGCCGTTATCTTTGTGCCCCAGCTTATTGTATTCGCGATCCTTTTCTTCGCCGCCAGCGTTATTATGGCGTTAATCACCCCTTCAATGATCGCGGATTTTACTGCCTGCGGCGGCATCATCATGCTGGCAACGGGCTTTCGACTCTGCGGGATTCGCGCTTTTCCGACGGCGAACATGCTGCCATCGCTACTGCTGGTGATGCCCTTCTCCGCCGCCTGGCAACAGTTGATCGCCTGAACGCTCGCTATGGTACCAGCATCGCCCGGATGCTGGTGTTACGCGTCTTTTTTGTGAGCGCTACCCGGTTTGCCGCCAGACGCAGACTGGAGTTTCACCCGGAAATCAAAGTTAAAGTAATTGCTCAGGCAAAATGCAGTACCGTACTCAAGCACCTCTCCCTGAGCATTACGACTTTTCAGCGTAATTTTCATCAATGGCACGCCTTGCGGCAGGTCGAGCAAATTCAGTTCTTCGCCGGAAGGGATATGTACCGTGAGTGAGTAGTCCTGGAGATCGGGAAAAATATTATTTTCCGCCCAGTGCGCGTACAGCGACCCTTCAAGCAGATCCGGACGGGGTAAAAAACGCTCGGGAATAAACATGGTTTCGATGGAGACCGGAAGCGCATCGACTAAACGCACGCGTTTTATTTTCGCCACCCGATCGCCGACGGCGATCTCCAGTTCACGAGCCAAAAAATCATCCGCCGCCAGTTTTTCCCTCACCAGCCATCGGTTAGATACCGTCCCCGAATTTTGCAGCTGGGCAGAAAATCCCCCGCTGGCAAGGTTATAGCTTACCGGCAAATTGACCTCGGTACCCTTTCCGTGACGCTTAATCACCAGCCCGGCTTCCAGCAGGGCATCCAGCGCCTTCACCACCGTCACGCGCGATAGCTCAAGCGTCTGCGACATTTTACGTTCTGAGGGCAAAATACTGCCGTGCGTCAGCAGCCGCTCCGTCATTGCCGCTTCAATGGCTTGTTTAAGTTGAATATAAAGCGGCGCGGGGGCCTCTGCATTCAGACGCCCTTTTATATACTCAAGCAACGGTTGCGACATCGTTTCGTGGCCTTCCGGAATTTAGTAGCAGTGGATTTATCCTAGTGGATCCATACTGGAATTAGTAGCCCCATCATAACGTCTCCCCGCCCTTTTGAGCGCCGCATTTTTCTTGCAGAATGCGCCTGCGATCACAGCATGACCATAAAGGACTTTAACTGGACTTAATCTGGATCTATTTTTAGGATAACTTTTATTCACTTGTTTCCGGGAGTCGACGATGTCTGATATTCGCCCTACTAATACCGCCGAAAGCCGCATCCTTGGCTGTCTTTACGGGCAAGCCATCGGTGATGCGATGGGCATGCCTTCCGAACTGTGGCCTAAACGCCGCATTATCAATCACTTTGGTTGGATTGAACGCTTCCTTCCTGGACCGAAAGAGAATATTGCGGCCTGCGAATTTCACGCCGCAGAGTTTACCGATGACACCCATCAGTGCATCGCACTAATGGATGCCCTGAATGATACCAACGGTGTGACCGATCCACTGGCTATTGCCAGGCATATTCTGCTATGGGCCAGACGCTGCCAGGCTTTTGAAAAAAATATTCTCGGCCCAACCTCGAAGGCCTCCCTGCTGGCGCTTGAACAGGGGCAAGCGCTCGATGAGATCGCGGCCAACGGCGTGACCAACGGTGCGGCAATGCGCGTGGCGCCCATGGGCTGTCTGCTGCCGACCCGGAATAAGGCATTTTTCATTGAGCAAGTTCGCCTCTCCTGCCTGCCGACGCACAAATCAGATATCGCCATCGCCGGCGCGGTAGTTATCGCCTGGGCGATCAGTCGCGCCATTGAAGGAGCCGGATGGCTGTTAATTAAAACGGAGCTGGCATCGCTCGCCAATGAAACCCAGCGCCAGTATGAGTCCACTTTTAGTCCACTTCTCGGTAACCGAATTAATCTCGCGCTGACCACGATCGCCAGCGAAACCGACCATCTGACAGGAATTGAACGTATTTATGAGGATATCGGCGCCGGAATGGATATTATCGAGTCTGTCCCCGCGGCGATTGCGCTGGTCGAGCTGGCAAAAACGCAGCCTATGAAATGCGCTATGCTGGCGGCCAATTTAGGCGGCGACACCGACACGATAGGCGCGATGGCAACCGCCATCTGCGGCGCGCTTCATGGCATAGAGGCGTTTCCTGAGGAACATATCCAACAGATTAATCGGGCCAATAGCATAGACTTCGCGCCTTACGCACAGCGGCTTGCAGGATACCGCTTCGCTTAATTGACAGAGGGCATCAATATGGACAGCAAAGCTTCATACGATGGAAATATCCAGACAGCAGATCCCGGAATGGCGGAGTTGGGGATTGATCTGGTCCCCCCGGTCCACCAGACCCAAAAACCGATCCAGCTATTTTTCGTCTGGTGCGCCGCAAACATCGGCATTCTTGGCGTCGTTTACGGCGCCGTCATTGTATCGTTCGGCCTCTCCTTCTGGCAGTCGATTCTTGCCGCCGTGGCGGGCGTCGCCTCCTTTGCGCTGGTCGGCGTCACCAGTATCGCCGGAAAAATCGGCCGCACCACGACGCTGACGCTTTCACGCGTCATTTTTGGCAAGCGCGGCAACATTGCACCTACCAGCTTCTGCTGGGTAAACCTGATGGGCTGGGAGTCGGTCAATATCATTACCGGTACGCTCACCCTCGTTGCGCTGTTTGCCGCCATGGGTTTTGAAGAGAGCCTGACCACCACCGCGCTGTCGCTTTTTCTGTTTGGCGGCCTGACCGTGCTGGTTAGCGTGCTCGGCCAAAATGCCGTGCTGATGATGCAAAAGTGGATCACCCGCATCTTTGGCGCCATGACGCTGCTGGTCGTCATTTATCTGCTCTTCACCGCGGACTGGCAGGCCATACTCGCGCTGCCGTCAGGTAGCTGGCTGACGGGCTTTCTACCGGCGGTCTCTATTATTGCCGCGGGCACCGGCATCAGCTGGGCGATCGCCGGCGCCGACTATAGCCGCGATCAGCGCCCTGACTCCGGCGAAAAGGGGATTTTCCTCGCCGTTGTCAGCGGCGCAGCCCTTCCCCTGCTGCTGCTAATGCTGACCGGAATACTGCTCACCGCCCAAATCCCCGATCTGGCCTCCAGCGAAAACCCCATTTCAGCGATCGGTAAACTGCTGCCTTCATGGATGGCAATCCCCTATCTGGCTGCAGCTACCGCCGGGGTTGTGACTATCGCCGTGCTGAGTCTCTATTCCGCCAGCCTTAACCTGTTAAGCATGGGAATTAAACTGCAGCAGCGTTCCGCCGTAGCCATTGATGCCGTGCTGGTTCTGGGGATCGCCCTCTACGTGCTGTTTGTCTCGAAAGATTTTCTCGGGCCGTTCATCGCGTTTCTGATTTTCTGCGGCGTATTTCTTGCCGCCTGGGCCGCCATCTTTATGGTCGATTTTTATCGGATGCACCGCCGTGTCGGCTATTCTGAAGCTGATTTGTTCAGAGAAAGCGGTGCCAACCGTACCGCGCTGGGCTGCTGGATTGTCGGCGCGCTGGCGGGGTTGATGGTCTCTAAAACCGGGTTTATCGACGGACCTTTCGCGGTCGGCATTTTCGCGGACTCCAGCCTCGGGTTATTCGTCTCTTTTATTCTGAGCCTGGTGCTCTATCTTGTCTTCGGACCAAAAAAGGGGGACAGCCGTGACAATCAGCGCTGACCAGCTATCGCCGCGGCGGCCGATCGTGGTGATCGGCGCCGCTTTTGGCGACATAATTCTCCATCTCGATGCGCTGCCGCAAAGCGGTAGCGATGTCCCCGCGCGCGACGGCGGACGGCAGATTGGCGGCTGCGCGTTTAACGTCGCCCGTGCGCTCTCGCGCCTCGAGTTGTTTCCCGTTAACGCCATACCGGTAGGCAATGGCGACTGGGGGCAGGCCGTTGCGCAAAAAATGGCGCTGGAAAACTTGCCCGTCCTCTTGCGTCATCCCACCCACGATAACGGCTGGTGTCTGGCTCTTGTTGAAGCCGACAAAGAGCGGACGTTTATCACCATTGAGGGCTGCGAACAGCACTGGACTGATGAACTATTAGCGCAAATACCGCTGCCGAATGACGCGATTATTTACGTCTCGGGCTACGAACTGGCCAGCGAAGCGCTGCGCCAGTGGCTCCTTGCCCAGGCAGAAGATAAAACGCTGTTTGTCGATTTTGGCCCACGCCTGGGCGATCTGGATATTCGCTTTATTCAGGCGCTGCTGCGCAAACGCCCCGTTCTCACCCTTAATCGCGATGAACTTAGGGTGCTATGCGCGCGTTTATACGATCGGGATGGCGCCACGCTTGACGACGCCACTCGGCTCGCCAGCGACTGGCAGCTACGAGCAATTTGTCGGTTTGATAAGGATGGCGCGTGGGTGGTTGAACCTGACGCGCAACCGCAGCATATTCCGGCCTACCGTGTACAGGTTCACGACACGATTGCCGCAGGAGACAGCCACTGTGCCGGTACTATCGCCGGGCTGGCCTGCGGGATGGATCTGCAGCAGGCAACGCGGCTGGGCAATCAAGTGGCGGCCATTGTTGTCAGCAAACCTGGTTCAGACGGCGCTCCGAATCGCGAAGAGCTACGCCAGTTCCAGCGTCGAGAGGGCAACGGCCGCTAGCCGCTATTTACGCGCTTTCGCCAGCATCGCCCGGATGTTGGCGACGTTCGCTTGCCCTTTATGCATGCGCTCTTCCGGCGAAATAACTTTGCGCTCCTGCTCCCAAATCAGATCATCCTGCGGCAGTTCCAGCAGAAAACGGCTCGGCTCTGGCCGCACCAGTTCGCCGTACTGACGGCGCTCTTTGCACAGGGTAAAAGTCAGCTCTTTCTGCGCGCGGGTGATACCAACGTAGGCAAGGCGACGCTCTTCATCGACGTTGTCTTCATCAATGCTGCTCTGGTGCGGCAGCAGCCCCTCTTCCATACCAACCAGATAGACGTAGGGAAACTCCAGCCCCTTTGATGCGTGAAGCGTCATTAGCTGCACCTGATCCGTCTCCTCATCCGACTCGCCGCGCTCCATCATGTCGCGGAGGGTAAAGCGGGTAACGACCTGGGTAAGCGTCATCGGTTCATCGATCTCGCTGCCTTCGAGCATTTCGGTCATCCACGTGAACAGCGTATTGACGTTTTTCATCCGCATCTCGGCGGCTTTCGGGCTGGGCGAGGTCTCATAAAGCCAGGATTCATAATCCACGCCGCGGATCAGATCGCGGACAGCCGCAATCGGCTCGCGCTCGGAAAGCTGTTGAATCTCACGCAGCCAGTGGGTGAAGCGGGTCAAAGACTCGTAGCCGCGTCCGCTCAGCGTCTGGGTCAACCCCATATCGAAGCTGGCGGTAAACATGCTTTTATTGCGTCCCATCGCCCATTCGCCCAACTTTTTCAGGGTCGCCGAACCGATCTCGCGCTTTGGCGTATTGACGATGCGCATGAAGGCGCTGTCATCATCAGGGTTAGTCAGCACGCGCAGATAGGCCAGCAGGTCTTTAATTTCCGGGCGGGAAAAGAACGACGTGCCGCCGGAAATTTTGTACGGGATGCGGTTCTGCATCAGCATCTTTTCAAAAACCCGCGACTGATGGTTGCCGCGATACAGGATCGCGTAGTCCTTATAGGCGGTTTTATTAATAAAGTGATGAGCGATGAGTTCACCGGCAACGCGCTCCGCCTCATGGTCTTCGTTATTGGCGGAGAGCACCTTCAGCTCTACGCCATAGCCCAGTTCGGAAAACAGGCGCTTCTCGAAAACGTGCGGATTATTGGCGATCAGGATGTTCGCCGCCTTCAGGATGCGCCCTGATGAGCGATAGTTTTGCTCCAGCTTGATCACCTGCAGCGCCGGGAAATCCTGGCTTAGCAGTACCAGATTCTGCGGCCGCGCGCCGCGCCAGGAGTAGATCGACTGATCGTCATCGCCGACCACGGTAAAGCGCGCCCGCTGTCCCACCAGCAGTTTTACCAGCTCGTACTGGCTGGTATTGGTGTCCTGGTATTCATCCACCAGCAGATAACGGATCTTATTCTGCCAGCGTTCCCGCACCTCTTCGTTACGCTGCAGCAGCAGCGTTGGCAGGAGGATCAGATCGTCGAAATCGAGTACGTTGCAGGCTTTCATGTGCGCATCGTACAGGCCGTAGCAGTGAGCGAAGATCCGATCCCGCTCCCCTTTCGCGCCGGCGGCGGCCTGAGAAGGTGTTTTCAGATCGTTTTTCCAGTTGGAGATCGTGGAGATCAGCTGCTGAAGCACCACTTTATCGTCTTCGATCAGCCCCTCGGTGAGCTCTTTTAACAGCGCGACCTGGTCAGTATCGTCGAACAGCGAGAAGTTTGATTTCATCCCTAACGCGGCGTATTCGCGCTTGATAATGTCCAGCCCCAGCGTATGGAAGGTGGAAATCATCAGCCCGCGCGCCTCTTTGCGCCCCAGCGTTTGCCCGACGCGCTCTTTCATTTCGCGCGCCGCCTTATTGGTAAAGGTGACTGCCGCAATATGGCGCGCCTGATAGCCGCAGCCGCGGATCAGGTGGGCGATTTTATTGGTAATAACGCGGGTCTTACCGGAACCGGCACCCGCCAGCACCAGGCACGGTCCGGTAACGAATTCGACGGCTTGTTGTTGGCCAGGGTTTAAACGCATGGGAGTCTTTTGCTCAATCTTCGAACGGGGTGGGGATTGTAGCAGAAAGAGGGGCACAGAGAGCAACAGGCTGCCCTTTCAGGCAGCCTGTAAATCGCTAAATCAGGATCCGGCGGCGGCAAGCGGCGCATAGCCATTACGCTGCGCGCTCTTGATCCAGCTGTATGAGCCCATGACCGCGATAGCCGTCAGCAGAACATACTCAAGCGACATTGCGTAAACGCCCTGTACCGCGTAGATAACCACGCTAATCACGTCGATAACGACCCACAGCAGCCAGTTTTCGACAAACTTACGCGTCATCAGTACCATGGCGGCAATTGACAACACCAGCATGGTGGAATCCCAGAACGGGAAGGCGTCGGGCTGGAGGTCGGGCATCGCCACCTGCATGCCGAACGTTTGCAGCAGGGCAATCATGATGCGGGTCAGCATCGCAAACACCGGATCGATAAACAGCGTCATCAGCACGATCGCCACCGCGCAAACGGCACCCAGCACCAGCGTTTGCTGACGGGAAAGCCAGCGAACCTTGAGCGTAGCTTCCTGCGCCTCGTTTTGCCGGCTCCATGCGTACCAGCCGTAAATGTTGGCGGCGAAGAAAAATACCTGCAGCAGCAGGCTGGCATAGAGCTGAATCTGGAAGAAAATGGCCGCAAACAGCGTGACGTTAATCAGGCCAAACAGATAATTGATGATTTTTTCCCGGCTTGCGCACCAGATGCACAGCAGGCCGAATACGGTACCGATGGCTTCAATCCACGATAGCGCATAGCCGCCTTCGCCGAGAGGAATATTGACCATCACATTGTTAATGCTAAAAAAGTCCATCATAAACCTCCTTGCTGGCTAGCGGAATAAATGGCGCGCAGCGCCAGGGTAATTTGCCGTTCTTCGCCCTGCTGGCACAGAGCCTCCTGCTGGACATAATCATTGATGCTGCTATCCAGGCAACCGTTGTGGGCAACTACTACGTTGAGCAATGAGGCTGTACGTAACCCGCGCAGCGCGCCGATGGTCATCAGGGCGGCGCTTTCCATATCTGCACCCAGAATACCAAGCGCCGACCACTGTGCATCCAGCTCCGCCTCGCGATCGGTATAAAAACTGTCATGGCTGCGCACCAGTCCGCACGCGGCGGGGATATTCATTTGCCGCGCCTGCGCCATCAGCTCCCAGGTCAGCTGCGGGTCGGCGCAGGCCGGATAGCCTGCCGGCGCATAGGTTCGGCTGGTGCCGTCATCCATAACCGCGCCGTGGGCGATAATTACGTCGCCGAGCGCAAGATTATCCTGCAGGGCGCCGCAGCTGCCGATACGAATCAGGGTCGTAACGCCGATCTGGCGCAGCTCTTCAATGGCGATCGCAGTGGAGGGGCCGCCAATTCCGGTAGAGAGCACCAAAATTTCCACGCCCTGGTACCAGCCGCGTGCGGCGCGAAACTCCCGGTTCTGACCGAGCGGCTCGGGATTATCAAGAAAACTGACGATACGGTCGACCCTCTGGGGGTCGCCCGGCAGCAGCGCGTACCGCGCGCCGGTCATCTCTTTGTTTAACTGGATATGGGGTTGCAGCGACATACTCGCGCCTCCTTCACTCTTGCGGTTATCCGATATCAGCCTCCTGTTTAAGTTTTTCAGGAGCTAACAACACAATGCGTTCACCATCGGTATCAATAATTTGTAGCGCTTTCAGATCATGCAAAATACGGTTAATACTGCGGGTCGTCGCCGCAAATTCCTGGCTGAGATTCTGCTTATCCAGCAAGATTTCATTGGCGCCATCCTGCTGATAACGCAGCCATAGGGCCTGGCACACCCGCTGATGCAACGAATAAAGATTGTCGCTGCTGGCCTTTTTCGACAGCTGGTAATATTGCTGGCTAAAGAAGCGCAGCATCCGCTGGTTAAAATGGTTATCTAACGCCAGCCAGCGGCAGAAATATTCCTGTGACAGGCTGAGAAGCTGCACATGCCCCACCGCCGCCACCGAGCAGATGTACTGACGCGACTCAAAGATCTCGAGCTCGCCCACCATATCGCCTTTTCGGTAGCGGGCCTGGCGATAGCGGCGCCCATCTTCAGCCTCGTAGAAAACATCCACCTCACCGGCGATAATCAGCGAAAAGCGCTGACACACCTCCCCCTGTCGACAGATAAAATCGCCGCGCGGGATCTCTTCGAAGCGCCAGCGCTGCATGATCTCGAGGGGACAATATTTTAGTAATTCATAGAGCTGTGGATCGCTCACGATATCACTCAGCCCCGAAAGCCAGCCAACTGAAAATTCAGGTTTTTTCATTGTATCCATGTTATCTCGCTCCAGGACTATAAGGACAGGACGGCTGTCCCCGACCAGAGGGAATACGCCGGATAAAAGTGTTGCTCATCTCCCGCTTCCGTTTATCAGGCGAGACATCTGTCCCGCGATGGCGAAGAGTATAGGTCCACGGCCAAAGCGGGTGGTAAAGTAACGGGATATCTTTGCGACTGAGAACACCATAATGGCAAAAAGCGCAGCAGCCCTGCACATCCTGATTAAAGAAGAGAAACTGGCGCACGAGATCCTCGCCAAACTGGAACGTGGCGTCAGCTTCGATCACCTGGCAAAGCGCTATTCGAAATGTCCATCAGGACGCAACGGCGGCGATCTTGGGGAGTTTAATCAAGGCGTTATGGTCGGGCCGTTTGATAAAGCGGTCTTCAGCTGCCCGCTGCTCAAGCCATATGGACCGGTCAAAACCAAGTTCGGCTACCACATCATTAAGGTGCTCTATCGCCGCTAGCCCATGCTACTATTGCGCCCTGATTTATCCCCCATTCACTCAAGGTACGATCATGGCAAAAACGGCAGCAGCACTGCATATCCTGGTTAAAGAAGAGAAGCTGGCACTGGATCTTCTGGAGCAAATTAAAAACGGCGCCGATTTCGGCAAACTGGCGAAGAAGCACTCGATCTGCCCGTCAGGCAAACGCGGCGGCGATTTAGGTGAATTCCGCCAGGGTCAGATGGTGCCGGCGTTTGATAAAGTCGTCTTCTCCTGCCCGGAGCTGGAGCCAACCGGCCCGCTGCACACTCAGTTTGGTTATCACATCATCAAGGTGCTGTACCGCAAATAAAAAAACCGGTGTCTTATTTGCACCGGTTTTTTATCTCACAGCTTTCCCCTAAGGATTTCAGCTTGCAGGAAGGCGGCAAGTGAGTACAGCCCCAGGAGCATAGATAACTATGTGACTGGGGTGTACGAACGCAGCCAACGCATCTGCAAGTTGAAAGGCGACGGGGAATTAGCCCGCTACCGCAATACGTTTCATATCGGTCATATAGCCGCGCAGTTTCTTACCAACCTGCTCGATAGCGTGGCTGCGAATAGCTTCATTCACGTCGCGCAGCTGAGCGTTATCTACCGCGCCTTCGGCAATCGCTTTGCCCAGGTCGCCGGTCTGCAGGGTAGTCATGAACTCTTTCAGCAGCGGTACGCAAGCGTAAGAGAACAGGTAGTTACCGTATTCTGCGGTATCGGAGATAACCACGTTCATTTCGTACAGGCGCTTACGGGCGATGGTGTTGGCGATCAGCGGCAGCTCGTGCAGCGATTCATAGTAAGCGGACTCTTCGATGATGCCGGAATCGACCATGGTTTCGAACGCCAGCTCAACGCCTGCTTTCACCATCGCGATCATCAGAACGCCTTTATCGAAGTACTCCTGCTCGCCGATTTTACCTTCAAACTGCGGCGCGGTTTCGAACGCGGTTTTACCGGTCTCTTCACGCCAGGTCAGCAGTTTTTTATCGTCGTTGGCCCAGTCAGCCATCATACCGGAGGAGAATTCACCGGAGATGATGTCATCCATATGTTTCTGGAACAGCGGCGCCATAATCTCTTTCAGCTGTTCGGACAGCGCATAAGCACGCAGCTTAGCCGGGTTAGACAGGCGATCCATCATCAGGGTGATACCGCCCTGCTTCAGCGCTTCGGTGATGGTTTCCCAGCCGAACTGAATCAGTTTCTCAGCGTATGCCGGGTCGGTACCTTCTTCCACCAGCTTGTCGAAGCACAGCAGAGAGCCAGCCTGCAGCATACCGCACAGAATGGTCTGCTCGCCCATCAGGTCGGATTTCACTTCCGCCACGAAGGAAGACTCCAGAACGCCCGCACGGTGACCGCCGGTGGCCGCAGCCCAGGCTTTAGCGATGGCCATGCCTTCGCCTTTCGGATCGTTTTCCGGGTGAACCGCGATCAGAGTCGGTACGCCAAAACCACGTTTGTACTCTTCGCGCACTTCGGTACCCGGACACTTCGGCGCTACCATCACAACGGTGATATCCTTACGGATCTGCTCACCCACTTCCACGATGTTGAAACCGTGAGAGTAGCCCAGCGCCGCGCCGTCTTTCATCAGCGGCTGAACGGAACGCACAACGTCAGAGTGCTGCTTGTCCGGCGTTAGGTTAACCACCAGGTCAGCCTGCGGGATCAGCTCTTCGTAGGTACCCACTTTGAAGCCGTTTTCGGTCGCTTTACGCCACGATGCGCGCTTCTCGGCGATCGCTTCTTTACGCAGCGCATAGGAGATATCGAGACCGGAGTCACGCATGTTCAGGCCCTGGTTCAGACCCTGAGCGCCACAGCCGACGATGACCACTTTTTTACCCTGAAGGTAGCTTGCGCCATCGGCGAATTCGTCGCGACCCATAAAGCGACATTTGCCCAGCTGCGCCAGCTGCTGGCGCAGGTTCAGTGTATTAAAGTAGTTAGCCATGGTGATACCTCGTGATGTTGTGTGTCTTATTTTGTTCGGTTCGCGGTTCAGCGAGAATGTACCCACATTACAACAGGAAATTTATTGCGGAAATTGATATATTCACAACGTCACGTTGCAATTTCTGCAATGTAAAATCGTGGAGTGCCGCCGGTGGATTTACGCGATCTAAAAACCTTCCTGCATCTGGCGGAAAGCCGCCATTTTGGCCGCAGCGCGCGGGCAATGCACGTCAGCCCTTCCACACTGTCCCGGCAAATTCAGCGCCTGGAAGAAGACCTCGGGCAGCCGCTGTTTGTCCGCGATAACCGCACGGTGACGCTTACCGAAGCGGGAGAAGAGCTACGAACGTTTGCCCAGCAGACGCTGCTGCAGTATCAGCAGCTGCGCCACACTATCGATCAGCAAGGGCCGTCGCTGTCGGGGGAGCTGCATATCTTCTGCTCGGTAACCGCCGCCTACAGCCACCTGCCTCCCATACTCGATCGCTTTCGCGCCGAGCACCCTTCGGTGGAAATTAAGCTCACCACCGGCGATGCCGCCGATGCGATGGAGAAAGTGGTGACGGGTGAAGCCGATCTGGCAATAGCCGGTAAGCCAGAAACGCTTCCCGGCGCGGTGGCCTTCGCAATGCTGGAAAATCTGGCGGTGGTGCTAATCGCCCCGGCGCTGCCTTGTCCGGTTCGCAACCAGGTCTCGGTGGAGAAGCCTGACTGGGCAACGGTACCCTTTATCATGGCCGACCAGGGCCCCGTGCGCCGCCGCATTGAGCTGTGGTTTCGTCGCCATAAAATCAGTAATCCATCAATTTACGCGACGGTGGGCGGACATGAAGCCATGGTATCCATGGTGGCGCTCGGCTGCGGCGTCGCGCTGCTGCCGGAAGTGGTGCTGGAAAATAGCCCGGAGCCGGTGCGCAATCGCGTAATGATTCTGGAGCGTAGCGACGAAAAAACCCCTTTTGAACTGGGCGTCTGCGCGCCCAAAAAGCGACTGCATGAACCGCTGATTAATGCGTTCTGGGAAATCGTTCAAACAAAATAAGGAGATAACATGCGTTCAGGGACGTTGCTATTAACCATAGCCATGGTGTTATGTTGTACCGTCCAGGCAAAACCGAAGGGCATTACCGTGCTGGATATCAAACATCTGGCGCTTCAGCAATGCCTGGTGGCGAATTACAAAGCCCGAACGCCTGAAGGCGCGCGATCGGCCCCGTCGCAGGATGCGTCATTTATGATTGAGAGATACGCCCTGGATAATGCCGGCGTGTGGAAGGCATTTCAGACGTTCGTCGCCAAAGAGACGAAAGATTTTGATCGGCTAACGATGTCATTACACCCTGACCATGCTCAGACTGCCAATAACGTGCTGGCGCAATGCATGAACTTTTATGAATCGGACAAGCTGGATAAGTATGTACGTGGGACGGTGATGAAGTAACCCATGCTGCCATTTATGTCATTCTGACAGATGACCGGAAGAGGCGGTTTCTTCCGGTCATCATAATAACTACCCCGCCAGGAAGAACCGGAACGCCGGGTTATGGGTTTCATCGTGGCAGTCGTAGCCCAGCTCATGCAGGCGGGTTTCAAAATCAGGCTCGTGATCGCCCAGTTCGAATGCCGCCAGCACGCGGCCATAATCGGTACCGTGACTGCGGTAGTGGAACAGTGAAATATTCCAGTGGGTACCCAGCGTATGCAGGAACTTCAGCAGGGCGCCGGGCGATTCCGGGAACTCGAAGCTGAACAAACGTTCCTGCAACGGCTGCGAAGGTCGCCCGCCGACCATGTAGCGTACGTGTAGCTTGGCCATTTCGTCGTCGGAGAGATCCACCACGCTGTAGCCCCCTTCATGCAGCAGATTGAGGATCTCTTTCCGCTCTTCCAGACCGCGACTCAGGCGCACACCGACAAAAATGCAGGCATTCTTTGCATCGGCGAAGCGGTAGTTAAACTCGGTCACCGACCGGCCACCCAGCAGCTGGCAGAACTTGAGGAAGCTGCCCTTCTCTTCAGGAATGGTGACCGCCAGCAGCGCTTCACGTTGTTCTCCCAGTTCGCAGCGTTCGGAAACGTAGCGCAGACCGTGGAAGTTGACGTTCGCACCGGAAAGCACGTGCGCCAAGCGTTCGCCGCGAATATTATGCTGAGCGATATATTTTTTCATTCCCGCCAGCGCCAGCGCGCCGGAAGGTTCTGCTACCGCACGCACGTCTTCAAACAGGTCTTTCATCGCCGCGCAGATGGCATCGCTATCAACGGTGACGATGTCGTCAAGATACTCCTGACAGAGACGGAAAGTCTCATCACCAATACGTTTAACCGCCACGCCTTCGGCAAATAGCCCCACGCGGGGTAGATCAACCGGATGGCCCGCATCCAGGGCGGCTTTCAGACAGGCAGAATCCTCAGCTTCAACCGCAATGACCTTAATCTGCGGCATGAGCTGTTTGATCAGCACCGCCACGCCCGCCGCGAGACCTCCGCCGCCAACCGGTACGAATACGCGGTCGATATGGGCATCCTGCTGCAGCAGCTCCAGCGCCAGCGTCCCCTGCCCGGCAATCACCATCGGATGGTCGAAAGGCGGTACCCAGGTGAATCCCTGCTGCTGCGCCAGCTCAATAGCTTTGGCTTTGGCTTCATCGAAGTTCGCGCCGTGCAGCAGCACTTCACCACCGAAGCCGCGCACCGCATCGACCTTGATATCCGCGGTGGCGGTTGGCATGACGATTAGCGCCTTCACGCCCAGGCGAGAGGCGGAGAAAGCCACGCCCTGCGCATGATTACCCGCCGAAGCGGTGATCACGCCGTGCGATTTTTGCTCTTCCGTCAGCCCGGCCATCATCGCGTACGCCCCACGCAGCTTAAAGCTGTGCACCGGCTGACGATCTTCACGCTTCACCAGCACAACGTTATCGAGGCGCGACGAGAGCTTTTCCATTTTTTGCAGCGGCGTAATCTGCGCGGCTTCGTATACCGGCGCGCGCAGTACGGCTCTGAGGTATTCCGCCCCCTCAGGGGCGGCGGACAGGGGTTGCGACTCGGCCATCATTAACCCCCAAGTTTCGATTTATCGCGCACCGCGCCTTTGTCGGCGCTGGTTGCCAGGCTGGCGTAGGCGCGAAGGGCAAAGGAAACCTGACGCTCGCGATCTTTCGGCGTCCAGGCTTTATCACCGCGTGCTTCCTGAGCTTCACGGCGCGCCGCGATCTCAGCATCGCTCAGCTGCAGCTGAATACCGCGATTTGGGATATCAATGGCGATCATGTCGCCATCTTCAATGATCGCGATATTGCCGCCGCTGGCGGCTTCCGGAGAAACGTGACCGATGGAGAGGCCTGAAGTGCCGCCGGAGAAACGACCGTCGGTAATCAGCGCGCAGGCTTTACCCAGCCCCATGGATTTCAGGAAGGTGGTCGGATAGAGCATTTCCTGCATCCCCGGTCCGCCTTTCGGACCTTCATAGCGAATAACCACCACATCACCCGCAACCACTTTACCACCGAGGATGGCATCCACGGCCGCGTCCTGGCTTTCGTATACCTTAGCCGGGCCGGTGAATTTCAGGATGCTATCGTCTACGCCGGCAGTTTTCACGATGCAGCCATTTTCGGCAAAGTTGCCGTACAGAACGGCCAGACCGCCGTCCTTGCTATAAGCGTGTTCCAGCGAGCGGATACAGCCTTCTGCGCGATCGTCATCCAGGCTGTCCCAGCGGCAATCCTGAGAGAAAGCCTGCGTCGTGCGGATACCCGCAGGCCCGGCGCGGAACATCTTTTTAACCGCTTCATCCTGCGTGACGGTGATATCGTACTGCTCCAGCGTCTGCGGCAGGGTCAAACCGAGCACGTTCTTCACATCGCGGTTCAGCAGTCCGGCACGATCCAGCTCGCCTAAAATACCCAATACGCCGCCCGCGCGGTGCACGTCTTCCATATGATATTTCTGCGTACTTGGCGCCACCTTACACAGCTGCGGTACTTTGCGTGAAAGCTTATCGATATCGCTCATGGTGAAGTCGATTTCCGCCTCCTGCGCTGCCGCCAGCAGATGCAGGACGGTATTGGTGGAACCGCCCATGGCGATATCCAGCGTCATGGCGTTTTCAAACGCCGCTTTGCTGGCGATATTACGCGGCAGCGCAGAAGCGTCGTCCTGCTCGTAGTAACGCTTAGTCAGCTCGACGATACGCGAACCCGCATTGAGGAACAGCTGTTTACGATCGGCGTGAGTCGCCAGCAGCGAGCCGTTACCCGGCTGTGACAGGCCCAGCGCTTCGGTCAGGCAGTTCATGGAGTTGGCGGTGAACATCCCGGAACAGGAACCGCAGGTCGGGCAAGCGGAGCGTTCAACCTGATTACTCTGATCGTCAGAGACTTTCGGGTCAGCGCCCTGAATCATCGCATCGACCAGGTCGAGTTTAATGATTTGATCGGACAGTTTGGTTTTCCCGGCTTCCATAGGGCCGCCGGAAACAAAAATTACCGGAATATTCAGGCGCAGAGACGCCATTAACATCCCGGGAGTGATTTTATCGCAGTTGGAGATACAGACCATCGCATCAGCACAGTGGGCGTTAACCATGTACTCCACCGAGTCAGCGATCAGTTCGCGGGATGGCAGTGAATAAAGCATACCCCCGTGCCCCATCGCGATCCCGTCATCCACCGCAATGGTGTTGAATTCTTTAGCGACGCCACCAGCGGCTTCAATTTGCTCAGCAACCAGCTTGCCGAGATCGCGCAGGTGAACGTGCCCCGGCACGAACTGGGTGAAAGAGTTCACCACGGCGATAATCGGCTTACCGAAATCATCGTCGGTCATTCCAGTGGCGCGCCACAGCGCGCGGGCACCCGCCATATTACGGCCGTGAGTGGTTGTGGCGGAACGGTACTTAGGCATGCTTTAGTTACTCCCAGTGTCTGTTAAATGGGGCGTTGCGTGCCGCCCCATCTTTTTATACTTAGTTATTAACCTGATCCAACCAGCCCCATTTATCCTCGGTTTCACCGGTAAAGAGGCCAAAGAATGCTTGCTGAATGCGTTTGGTGACCGGGCCGCAGCGTCCTTCGCCCACCTGAATACCATCAACGCTGCGCACCGGCGTAATCTCTGCAGCCGTGCCGGACATAAATACTTCATCGGCCAGATACAGCGACTCGCGAGACAATACCTGTTCGCGCACTTCCAGACCCAGCTCTTTCGCCAGTTTGATGATCGCGTCGCGGGTGATGCCCGGCAGCGCGGAGGAGGTGAACGGCGGGGTAAACAGCACGCCATCCTTCACTTCAAACAGGTTTTCACCGGCGCCTTCAGAGATATAGCCGTTCACGTCCAGCGCGATACCTTCCTGATAGCCATGACGACGCGCTTCGCTGCCGACCAGCAGCGAAGAGAGATAGTTACCGCCGGCTTTGGCCGCGGTCGGAATGGTGTTCGGCGCTGCGCGATTCCAGGAAGAAACCATCGCATCGATCCCCTGATCCAGAGCTTCGGCACCCAGGTAGGCGCCCCACGGGAACGCCGCGATGATCACGTCAGTGTTATAGCCCGGAGGCGGGTTGACGCCCATGCCCACGTCGCCGACAAAAACTAACGGGCGAATATAGGCGCTGGTCAGATTGTTTTTACGAATGACTTCACGGCAGGCTTCCATCAGCTCATCAACGCTTTGCGAAACCGGGAAACGATAAATTTTGGCTGAGTCATGCAGACGCTGCATATGTTCACGGTGACGGAACACAACCGGCCCCTTGTGAGAGTCGTAGCAACGGATGCCTTCAAATACGGAAGTCCCGTAGTGCAGCGCATGGGACATCACGTGAACTTTCGCCTCTCCCCACGGAACCATCTCGCCATTGAACCAAATGTAATCAGCTTTTTTCGTCGTCATTATTCTTCCTTTGCGCTCAGGCGCGAATTTGTTGTGATGTAGGTTGCTGGATCTCGACGCAGGCGACGTCCACCAGTTTGCTTAATTGACTAAACAGTAATTCGACGGGCCGCTGGCTGGCAACGGTCAGTTCGATATTAATATTCCGGGCATCGGCGGCGGTTTCCATATTCATCGCGCAAATCTGGAACCCGCGATGACGCACGACGCGCAGCACGCGTTCTAAGGTTTCTGGATTAAAGCGAGCCTGCAAGGCGACCTGATGTTGCATCATGATAATTTCTCCAGCATTTCTGCATTACTGGCACCGGGCGGCACCAACGGCCAGACGTTCTCAAGTTCGTCGATTGAGACATGAAGCAGGTAAGGCCCCTGGCTCGAAAGCATGGTGTCGAGTGCCGCTTCAACCTGGTCTTTACGGGTGATGTGTTGACCAGGAATGCCGAAGGCGCTGGCCAGAGTAAGAAAATCGGGATTATCGGTAAGGGTGGTTTCGCTATAACGTTCCTGGAAAAACAGCTGCTGCCATTGTCGAACCATTCCTAAACGCTGGTTATCCAGTAACACTATCTTCAGCGGCAACTGCTTGCGTTTTACGGTGCCCAGCTCCTGCACGTTCATCATGAAGGAGCCGTCACCGGAGATACAGATTACCGTATCATCAGGACGGGCCACCTGCGCGCCCACTGCTGCCGGCAGGCCAAAGCCCATGGTCCCTAATCCACTGGAAGTGATGAAATTCTCCGGACGCGTATAGGTCATATGCTGCGCTGACCACATCTGATGCTGGCCCACATCGGTGGTCACGACGCAATCTGCTGGTTTGCGCTCGGAAAGCTGCTTCAGCAGCAATGGAGCATAGATGGCCTCGCCCGGATGATCGTAGCGCCACGCGTGCTCGGCGCGCAGCTGAGCATTACGTTGACGCCAGGCGTCGATGGGCAGCGGCTGTTGCAACGCCGGCAGCATCACGTTCAAGTCGCCAGTCAGGCCAATATGCGCCTGACGGAGCTTGTTCAGTTCTGCCGGATCGATATCCATATGGATAACTTTGGCGTGCGGGGCGAACGTATTCAGCTTGCCGGTCACGCGATCGTCAAAGCGAGCGCCTACGGCAATCAACAGATCGCACTCCTGTACCGCCAGATTGGCCGCTTTAGTTCCATGCATCCCCAGCATGCCCAGATAGTATGGATAATCAGCTGCCACCACGCCCAGCCCTTTCAGGGTAGACGTTGCCGGCATCTGCGTGACGGCAAGAAATTCACGCAGCGCCGGTACCGCCTGCGCCATACCCACGCCGCCGCCAACGTAGAGCATCGGCTTCTGCGCCTGAGTCAACATCTGCAAAGCGTATTCGATATCCGCATATGGGAAGTCAACGTCATCGGCTACCATGGAGAAATGCGGATCGAGATCGCCCTGAGCCAGCTGGATGTCTTTGGGGATATCGACCAGTACCGGGCCGGGGCGCCCTGAGTTTGCCACATGGAATGCTTCGGCAATGACGCGCGGCAGCTCTTCCAGCGACTGCACCAGAAAACTATGCTTAGTGCATGCCAGCGATAAACCGAGAACATCCACTTCCTGGAATGCATCAGTACCAATGAACGGAGCGGCAACCTGGCCGGTGATGGCAACGACGGGAACGGAATCCAACAGCGCGTCGGCGAGGCCGGTAATCAGGTTGGTTGCGCCCGGTCCTGACGTCGCAATACATACGCCGGTTTTGCCAGTAGCCCGGGCATAGCCGATAGCCGCCATGGCTGCGCCTTGTTCATGCCGGCACAGTAAGTGTTCCACGCCGCCGTCATACAATGCATCGTAAACCGGCATAATTGCGCCACCCGGATAGCCAAAAACAGTATCGACACCCTGTGCTCGCAAAGCATGTACCACCCACCGCGCCCCATTCATAGTTACTTCCCCGTCGTAGATCGAGAGAAACAGAATTTTATGCTGCCAACCATCATCTGCTCCTCTTTTCTGTTTTTAAGTTATAAAAAAACCCCCGGACCTTTCGGTGCGGGGGTCTTAGTTCGTTAAGGCTTGTTTTTTAAGCCTTTCCTCGTCCAAGTGCAGCCCCGCACGGTGGGATAATAATCACCACCACGCTAATCACGACCAGGCTAATCACTCGTAGAAGGGCTGTCATTTTATGTTCTTTCTGGCTTCATGTTCGAAGGAATACCTAAAGAGGTACCACAGACATCGCATCAAATACAAGATTTTTTTATGACCCTATTTCTTACCTTGCTAACCATTTACGAAAAAACAATTGTTTTTAATAGGAAAAACAGGAAATGAAAATATTTCAATTTGTGGCGAGCGCCACAGCTTTTTCTCGCATCGCTGGCTGATAACAATGTTTTGCGAGTCTGTATCCGCAACGAGTGCAAAGCGGCAATTCACGGAAAATTGGCTGGAAGCGAACGCCTGAAATTTAAAATTGCTGAATTACCCGACAAAAAATCCCCGACATAATGCCGGCTCTCAGGAGGTTTTATGTCACTCGCCATTGTTTACACCCGCGCCGCTCTTGGGATCGGCGCCCCCCTTATCACAGTTGAAGTTCATATCAGCAACGGACTCCCTGGCCTGACGATGGTAGGGTTGCCTGAAACAACGGTCAGAGAAGCGCGTGACCGGGTACGTAGTGCGATTATCAACAGCGGCTACGCCTGGCCGGCGAAAAAAATCACCATCAATCTGGCGCCAGCCGATTTACCAAAAGAAGGGGGAAGATATGATTTACCTATCGCTCTCGCGCTTCTGGTGGCCTCTGAGCAGCTAAATGCTCCCAGGCTAAATCAATACGAGTTTGTCGGCGAGCTGGCGCTTACAGGCGCTCTACGTGGCGTTCCTGGGGCTATATCCAGCGCGATGGAGGCGATAAGAGCGGGCAGAAAGATTATTGTCTCTCATGAGAATTCTCCTGAGGTGGGTTTAATTGGCGGCAGTGACTGTCTTATCGCCGCCCATCTTCAGGAGGTCTGCGCCTTTCTGGAGGGAAAAAACCCGCTAAATCATCCTATTCCGGAAGCGGAGACCTCAGATGAGTCTTCATTAGACTTGCGCGAGGTTATTGGTCAGCAGCAAGGAAAGCGAGCGCTGGAAATTATCGCTGCAGGCGGACATAACCTGCTGATGATAGGCCCACCCGGCACAGGGAAAACGATGCTTGCGAGTCGGCTGCCTGGGCTACTACCGCCGCTGAGTAACCAGGAAGCGCTGGAAAGCGCGGCAATACTTAGCCTGGTCAATTCCAGTTATGCGATGAAAAACTGGCGCCGCAGGCCATTTCGAGCTCCGCATCATAGCGCGTCCCTGGCTGCGATGGTGGGTGGCGGCTCTATTCCAACACCGGGAGAGATCTCTCTCGCTCATAATGGCGTGCTGTTCCTGGATGAGCTGCCCGAATTTGAACGCAGGGTTCTGGATGCATTAAGAGAACCGATTGAATCCGGGGTAATCCATATCTCCCGCACGCGCGCGAAAATCGATTATCCCGCCCGTTTTCAGCTTATTGCAGCAATGAATCCCAGCCCCACGGGCCACTATCAGGGTCAGCATAATCGCGCATCTCCAGAACAGACGCTACGCTACCTGGCCCGTTTATCTGGCCCATTTCTTGACCGTTTCGATCTCTCACTGGAAATTCCTCTGCCGCCGCCGGGGGTGCTTAGCCGGGGAACAAACGAAGAAGAGAGCAGCGCCTGCGTACGCCAACGCGTTTTGGCTGCGCACGAAAGGCAACTGTCACGACAGAAAAAACTCAATGCAAATCTGGGGAATAATGAGATGAAAATCTGGTGCCAGCTTCATCAAGATGACGCAATCTGGCTGGAGCAGACGCTTACGCAACTGGGGCTCTCAATCCGGGCCTGGCAGCGCCTGCTTAAAGTTTCACGCACGATTGCCGATATTGAGAAGGTCGATCGTATTGAACGCCGTCATTTGCAGGAGGCTCTTGGCTATCGGGCAATAGACAGAATGTTGAGCCATCTGCAAAAAATGATGACGTAAAAAAAGGGCTTACGCCCTTTTTCTTAATCATCGCTTTCCGTGTAATCTTCCGTGCCTTCCACCTGCGGCTTGCCGCCGGAAAGAGTATGGAAACGCTTCGGACGCTTAATGCGCGCCATGTACTTGATCCAGACGCGTTCTGCTTCCGTTGCGGGCTCACGTTCACCACGGCAGACCGAAACAAACTGTTTTTCATCGTCGGTGACAGGCTCGCGTTTACCTAGTTCGAGTTCATTAAAGGCATAACCATGACGTTCCAGCAGTTGCGCCTCTTTGATGGTGAAATCTCCATGACGGGAAAACCCGCGCGGATAATTTTTATTGTCGAAAAAACGATTAGTTGTCGTAAAGCTTTCCGCCATCCTACACGCTCCTGATTCTTTGGCCGAGCTATTTATGGCGCGGAGTATTAGTTACGCTTGACAGAGCGTCAAACAAAACATTTAAATCATCACGACAAATAATTTTGCGGAGAAGAGTGTGGATACGGAATTGCTCAAGACTTTCCTCGAGGTGAGCAGAACTCGCCACTTTGGCCGAGCCGCAGAGGCGCTTTATCTGACGCAGTCAGCAGTTAGCTTTCGTATTCGTCAGCTGGAGAACCAGCTGGGGGTGAATCTTTTTACCCGCCATCGCAATAATATCCGCCTGACTTCAGCCGGAGAGAAACTGCTGCCCTATGCCGAAACCCTGATGAACACCTGGCAAGCTGCGCGCAAGGAGGTCGCAAATGCCTCCCGGCATAACGAATTTTCAATCGGAGCCAGCGCTTCGCTATGGGAATGCCTGCTTAACGAGTGGTTAGGAAAGCTCTATACAGAGCCCTATAACCTACAATTTGAGGCGCGAATCGCGCAGAGGCAATCGTTGGTCAAACAGCTGCACGAACGTCAGCTTGATTTACTGATCACGACAGAATCGCCGAAGATGGATGAACTAAGCAGCCAGTTGCTGGGTAATTTTACCTTAGCGCTTTATTGCGCCTCGCCGGCTAAAAATACAAATGAATTGAATTATTTGCGCCTGGAATGGGGCCCTGACTTTCAACAAAATGAAGCGGGATTGATCGGAAATGATGATATTCCTCTCCTGACCACCAGTTCTGCCGAATTAGCGTATCAGCAGCTCAGCGCGCTTAACGGCTGCACGTGGTTGCCTGTACTCTGGGCGCAGGAAAAAAATAACCTGCATACTGTCACTGACAGCGTGACGCTTTCAAGGCCTCTTTATGCGATTTGGCTACAGAACAGCGATAAGCAAGCGCAAATCCGTGAGATCCTGAAGCACAGCATATTAGGATAGGATGACTCCTCCAGGGACGGAGGATGAACGAAGGGAAATTTAAAGCAAAAAAAATCCTTTGCCTGAGCAAAGGATTATTATATGGCAGGGGCGGAGAGACTCGAACTCGCGACACCCGGTTTTGGAGACCGGTGCTCTACCAACTGAGCTACGCCCCTAAAGTTTCTTATCATTAAGCCTGCTTAATCAGCAGGCTTAATTTTTTTAATAAGTGGCGGAACGGACGGGACTCGAACCCGCGACCCCCTGCGTGACAGGCAGGTATTCTAACCGACTGAACTACCGCTCCACCGAATACTTCTGTAACCACCGGATTTATGCACCGGCTTACT